>NZ_CP195790.1:4225500-4544500 GCF_051465645.1 Planctomicrobium limosum
GGGGAAGAACTTCTTTTACGACACATTTTTGCAGCAGGAACATTTTCTCACGACGGATTTCTATATCGCCGCAGGTCTGTTTCTCCTGATCATCTGTGGAGCATTGATCTTCCGGTTCACGCGTCAATTGCAGCGAGGCTTAAAGGCCAGGGTGATGGCGATGACTGATCAGCTGGTGCAGTCTCGCATTGGCCGGAGTCTCTATCCGGAACTGGAAGAGGTCGTTCACACGGCCAAGCAGCAGGCGGATCAGTTAAAATCGCTCTCCGCGGAAACCGAGCGGCTTCGAACAGAACTTGCGGATTTCCATTCCTTGGGGGGCCGCCAATTGAAAATTCTCTCGCGAACCTGATGCAAGATCGAGGGTCATTGATGTGATTACGGTTTGAGAATGGGGAGCAGGAAAAATTTCTGTTTCCTCCCTGTCTCAGCAGCTCACTTCAGTCATTCAGAGTGTAGAAGTTGGAAGCAAATGTTCAGGTAAATCAACGGCGAAGCGAGTGTAAGTCGTCAATTACACGATGATTACGGCATTCTTTCGGCAATAATTGCTGGAGTAGAACCGAGGAGATCAAGATTTTGGAGGAAAACTGAAACGAGTCGCCTGACAGACGGCAAGTGGACTTGTTTTCCTCCAAAAAATCCATAACATGCCGTTCCCGACAGCAACGAACGCCATCCGAGAGTGTCCTCACTCATAATGGCTTCGACTGTCAGGAAAATCACGGAGTGTAGCTCAGCTTGGCTAGAGCGCCTGCTTTGGGAGCAGGAAGTCGCAGGTTCGAATCCTGTCACTCCGACTTGATGAGACAAAAAGCCCTTTGGCCAGCAGGTCAAAGGGCTTTTTCATTTCAGGGCAGAGAGTTACGCCGTCAAGAACCGAGTTCAAGCAGACGATTTCGAGCTGTCGTCGATGCGGCAACGGGTGTCCGACTTCGGCTGTCCCGCGTAAAAGGTTTCAAGACAGTCTCCTTGCTCGTGGTGGTTGTACTTGTCGTTGGCAGGAACTCGGGTTTGCCGTAACAGGTCGAGAGTCAATCAACCAGCGATGTGAAAGTCAGCACACAGGTCAAGTCGACTGGGGCCACTTGCGTGTCAACTTCAACACCGTCAGCGGAGGAAGACGTGTTACTCACGTGTTGACACAGTGAATCCCGAGTCGACGTTCTTTTGAAATATTTTTATTGACAACCTTACCGACTGGATTTAGTGTACTAGCAAACTAACACGGTAGTATGATTCCACACATCAACACATCGAATGGCATTCCAATCTACGAGCAGATTGTTCGACAGGTTAAGTTTGCAGTTGCTAATGGCAGCCTCGGCGTGGGTGAACACGTTCCATCCGTCCGCGAAATGGCGTCTCTGGCGGCAGTAAACCCCAACACAGTTGCTCGGGCATATCGGGAATTACAGGCGGAGGGGATCCTTGTTCCAATTCGAGGAACCGGACTTGCCATCACAGCAGATGCCCCGGAAGTCTGCAAAAAGTTGCGTCTCGACCTGATCCGTGAACGCCTGCGGGCAATCATTCTGGAAGCAGTGCAGAATCAGGTTTCAGCAGAGGAAATTCGAGAACTCGTAGAGGCGGAAATCCGACAAGTCCAGAAAAAGAGGTGACCTTGTGAGTTCCATCGTGTCGATGCAGCATGTTTCGAAGCGTTTTCACAAGACCCAGGCGCTGGATGATGTGAGTTTAGAGGTCCCCCCGGGGTCGGTCTGTGCATTATTGGGGGCTAACGGCGCCGGAAAGACCACGGCGATACGCACCTTACTTGGCCTGGAGAAACCGGATTCTGGACGCACCGAAGTCCTCGGGATGGAGAGTGTGAAATACAGTCGCGAGATTCGCTCTCGAGTTGGATACGTCGCCGAGAAGCCCGCCCTGTATGACTGGATGACCATTGCAGAAACCGGTTGGTTCGCCGCCGGCTTCTATCCTCCCGGATATCAATCCTCCTTCGAACAGTACACACGACAATTTCACCTCGACCCATCGCATAAGATTTCTCAACTCTCCAAGGGAACACGATCCAAGGTCGCCCTGGCACTGGCCTTGGCCCATCAACCGGCCCTATTAATCCTGGACGAACCGACTTCAGGACTGGACCCGCTGATACGTCGGGAATTTCTTGAAAGTATGGTGGACGTCGCCAGCCAGAACCGGTCTGTTTTACTCTGCAGCCATCAGGTAAACGAGGTCGAACGGGTCGCTGATCTGGTGGCAATTCTAATCGAAGGCAAACTGGTCTGCTTTGAGCGACTCGACGATCTCAAACGGTCGACATGGGAAGTCACGCTCACACAGACTGACTCGACCGCTGAAGTTCCAGCGATGCCAGGAACAGTCATCGCTCATTTCCCACGAGGACGCGAGCACCACTTGATCGTTCGTGATCTCGATGAACAGGAATTATCAGAGATGAAAACCGCCGGCCTGATTGCGGCAGTGCGTCGCCCGAATCTTGAGGACATCCTCCTGCTTTTGTTGCGTGCGAAACGCCCTAAGTTGGACTTGGGGGAGACAGTCCCGGTCTAGATAGGCTTCGTTTCGGATCTCGAATACTGAGTGACAACGTCATTGTCTGGGCCGCTTACACGAACGGGATCGTCTTATGTTTTCCCGCAGTTTCACTCGAATTCTCTGGAAAGAATTTCGCGTCCAGCAATCTCTTTGGCTGGCGCTTTTGGCAGGAGCACTTCTCCTGCAATTCATTTTCATATTCTTTACCCAAGCAAGCCAAAACGAGCTTCGATTATATCCATTTCTCGTCGGCTCTGTTCTCTGCACCTGCTATGCGGTCGCAAGCGGCGTAATGCTTTTTGCGAAGGAGAGGGAAGATGAAACAGACCAACTACTGCAAGTCATTGCGGTCCGCCCTCAAGAATTGATGGCGGGAAAATTAACGTACTCCATTGCCAGCCTGGTACTGCTGATGGCATTGCTCCATCTGTCGGCAATTGGAGTCACCGCAATCTCAGGCGGCGTAGCGATCGAAACTTCAATTCGGAACGAGTCGCAAGTTTACGCTTCCTATCTGCATTCGATCCCGCTGGGATTGGCAGCGTCGATCTTCTGCTCGTTATTAATTCAGCGGGTGATGTGGGGACTGCTACTTGCTGTCGCGGTCATGTTAATGCTCATTGTTGCTGCAGGAACCTCCCCGCTATTTCTACAACGGAACCTGAGTATTAGTACACTTTTCTGTGCCGTGATTCTGTTACTAGGAAGCGTACCACTTGTGCCAGTATGGCTGCGAGGAGGCCCTGACTGGTCGCGAGTGAAGTTGATCGCTGCCAGTTGGTTCGACTATCGGCGACGCTTCCAACTAACCAGGCTTCTGAAGTGGTCCGCTTCTCGAGCGTCACTTTCCAACCGGGCTCTGGCCGTTATCGTCTGGAAGGAACTGCGAACAGCTAGTTGGGTATTACTCGCTGGATTGATCGTAACAAGTGGATGGATTCCAGCCCGATTCTTGATTCCGTACGGAACATTCCACCAATCCGCCCCCATCGTATCTACCTGGTTAATGTGCTCCTTATTCGGCTCATGGTTACTATTGGGAACTCTGGGGCTTCTCTCTTTTTCCGACGATCAGCGGCAGAGGATGAATCGGTTTTACGCCGAGCATGGTGTATCACCCTCGCTGGTGTGGATAGGTAGACAAACTGTCTGGCTCACCGTGCTACTGGTGCTAGGAGCGATTGCAACTTACATGTCGATTCAGTTTGGGCTCGTCTCAGACCCGTTCCAACTGAACCCACGTCAGCCATGGTCGCCGCCAGTTCCTCGGCAGATCGCCATTATCGCTTCCTATATCCTATGTAGTTACACGACAGTTCAACTTCTGGGACAGTGGTTTCGAAATCCAATCCTCGCAGCAGCACTCGGTGTTATTGCCTGTTCGGGTCTCACATTCCTGCACTTGTTGCTGATGGTCTTTCGCATCCCGCTCTGGCTTTCGAGCGGCCCTTTGATTGTGGCGACCCTCATGGCGTCATTCTTCCTGATGGATGACTGGGTGAAGGAACGCTGGTCCTGGAAACATCTCCTCAAACGCGCTGCCTGGATCTTCGTCCCGCTCGCGATTTCATTCGCTGGTATGTTCATTTGGAGAATCGGCGAAATTCCTTTGGTCGATCCCGGTTTCGACTGGCGTGCACATGAACGTGAAATGGCACAAAGCGATCCCGAAAGGACCGGGCAGTGGCAAGACCTCTTTGATCTCGCGACGCTCCCGATCGCTGAACGTCAAGCAATGCCGAAACCGTTTGCGGAGCGATTTCGCGAGATGGCCCATCAAGCCGTACAGCAACCCCAAATGAGAATCGATCCTGAGTTTCTGGTGAATGAGCCCAAAGCAAACACCCTGATGTTTGCATTCGACAGGGACCGAGTTCAAGGTATTGTCGGGACCGAGAAAACTTCATTGGACGAGCAATGGGAGGACCTGCAAGCGGCGTTGAGGATGACATTCGCACTCGCTAACGCTTCACCGACGCTAAATGAATACGCGATGTCGCTCTCCATGAACTTTTCTTTGCGAGACAAATTACGAGTCTGGGCGCAAGATCCACGACAGACCACTGAGTCGCTGCAGCGACTTATTGATTGTCTTCCGCTGGTCCCATCAATTCCAATCAAGAATAATTACATCACAACACGACAAGCCTATTACAGAACTGGCTGGGGGAAACAAACCTGGATTGGCACACGCCTCGAAGACTCAATCGGTCACTTCCCATTCACTCTCCTTGTGGGAGAGCGGGAGCGACTTGTGCGGTTGCTGAACCAACAAACGAACAAGGCAATCGCTCGTCAGGCCGAGAACATTCTCCCCGCACCGAGGTGGAATGAGATTTCAGAGTTAACAAAATGGGAATCAACAACTCCGTGTTAACAAAATGGGAATCAACAACTCCGTTGAGTTTTTTGGAGGCAGAGATATTCGCCAATGCAGAACAGGAATTTTCCCGCTGTTATGAAGCAGCCTGGATCACTTCAGTTATCTCTCGACTTGAGAAGTATCGAATTGAAAACGGCCACTACCCTGAACAACTCGAAGATGTCCAGTGGCCAGACTGGGATTTAATTAATCCCTATGAGTTTCAATACAAACCTCACGGGCTTTCCTATCCGTTAGTTCTCTCCCCAAGATTTGTCATCCCCGCAGGACAGCCCATCATTTTCAAGGCGAGAGGAATCAGACCCGGTGGACGTGATTTGACTGTGAATCTGAGATCCACATTTCGTGATTCAGATAAAGCTTTGGAGAATCTCTTGGAACTTATTGAGTCCAAAAAGATTCTCTTTGCAAACCCCAGATTCCAATATACGACAGGTTGGTTATCAACCTGGGAGGTGCTTTCGCGAACGCTGAAGAACATGCCAGAGAAAACCGAGAGAATTCAGAACCTCCATACACTGCCACCACCTGGGGAGTGAGAAAGAAGAGGCACAGCGTAAACGACCGGACTAACCGATTGCCGCTTTGCCGATCCACCCAGGAGGACGAACGGGAACGTGTCCCCTTTGGGGACAAACGCTATCGACCTCGTAGCCAAGCGAAGTTACGCCTAAGCTCACAATCCGCAGCCCTGCGGACACGTCTCTTTAAAAGAGCCAAAGACCGAAGCTAGAAAGTGAATGATCCGTTCATTCTGTGGCCATCCCGCTATTCCTACCACAAAAAGTTCAATTGCCGTCCTGTCACTCCGACTGAAAAGAAAAAGGCTCGTTGCAGTAATTTGCAGCGAGCCTTTTTTCGTTTGGCAATCCGCCTTTACCGGACTCTCGTCTCGGTTACGCATCGTCGCTCGCGTGCCATTTCACTTTGTGAGCAATGCCCAATGCTCGAAACACTGGCAGAGCCAGTGGCACCCTAAGACGTCACAACGCGGAGAAGTGCCACCCCGCCGCGGTTCCACGGGCTTAAAGAGTGGCAGAGAACTGCCAACAACATCTCGCTCGGCAATCTCCGGCATGTTCGCCCTGCTGGCGCGATGCGAACATGGCACCCGGCCACCGCCGCAATCCGGCTTCCCAGCCCCGGATCCCAGAAATAAAGAGTTACGTCGGCGAGTTCTGTCGGGGGCGTTGTGACGGAACCGTACGCTACTGGCTGTCAGGAAGGTCTGACGACAGACCAGTCTATTTTTTCAATTTGACGTTAATGTTAAACGGGTTTGCTCCGGATTGAACATCTAACTTCAAAGTCGACTTCGAATTATATTCCGCTGGGATGAATTGGACGATTTCTCCACCGGTTGACGTTGCTGATTCGCCTTGATCCGCACCGCTACTTTCAGATTTCTTCAACGGAGATCCATCCGCCATGCGAAAGGCCGTGAGTTCGATGCGATGTGCTCCAAGCACGGGGCCATCGTTCACTTCGCCTGGTAGCGGCCGTTCAAGACCTTGGTGCCACTTGTGGGGCCTTTGACTCCGTCGGTTGGAATGAAGGAAATCACACCTTCGGAGAGTGGTTGACCATCGACAAGCACTTCGCCAGACACCGACGCACGTTGAGGCGCTGTTGGCCCGCCGCAACCTGACACGAGGAGCACCAATGCCAAGCAGAAGAGAGACTTGATCATGTCATGTTTCCGGTGAGAGTGAAAAGCGAAGTGAAATCGACTCAGGGGGCCTGGATCAATGGCGGATCCGCTGAGGAGTTCGCTTTGTAATGAATGATTGAATGTGATCTGAGGTGATCGAAAAGGTGGTCATGATTTCAAATGAAATGAAGACCACCCATGTGGGAAATGAGAAGTTCAAACTGTATTGAGGTCGTTTCACAACTGGAGTGGAACGGGATTCAGGAGGGGGGACGCTCCAGCTGAGCCCGATAAAAGGCCGTGCGTCCCTTCGTATGATACTCGGCTTACACACAGGGTGCCCACTCGCCACGTCGGTTGTGAAACCTGCTCCTAGAATTCACCGACCACCTGACCGTCGTTGTGGACTCCAAGTCGTTGCCATGTCGTTAAGTCCAGGTTTTGGCTGACGAATCGGGTGGCACCATCCGCCATCAGGACATGCGTTCCGCCGGTGTGCATACTGCGGGATGACCAGCGCAATGATTTGGAATCCCATGCCGCATATGTTTCAGTACAAGGTGGCACGACGGTCGAATCGCAGCGTCCGATTCGCATTGTGTCAGGGACAGAGGTGTTCGGAGTATCGTTGAAGGTGACGAACGGCCCTTCCGGATAGTAGAGCACGCCACGCTGGTCCCGAAGTTCTGTGCTCCCTTTTCCGATTCGCATTTCGCCAATCAGGACAGAGTTACTCGTTCCATCGGTGATTGCTGCAACCTTTGTGAAAGTGTTTGCTTCGAATGGCCCGCGACCTGCACGTGTCAGCGCGTAAGCAACATCCGCTGCGGTTATTACCTTCAGCATCGGGCCGATTCCGGCGCTTGCGCCATAATTGCCTCGAGCGTACAAGCTCGTTCCTGGTGGCTGACCATCCATATTATTGCCGTCTGAAGGGCACAGCATTGCGACCAGTGGTTTGCTTGCAACTTCTGCATTCGGAGTGCCGGCAACTAAGCTACCAATGTTAATGTTAAAGTTGAGTTTGTTATATGAGTTCGCCTGGTCGATCATTGGCAAAATCATCGCAACCCAAGTGAGCTGGTTAAATGTGGTTGGAGGGGCCTGAACGAACCCGGGAGGAAGACCTCCGTAGATATCAATGTAGTTGTGCATAGCCAAGCCGAGCTGCTTGAGATTGTTTTTGCATTGAGATCGTCTGGCTGCTTCTCTCGCCTGCTGAACAGCTGGAAGTAATAGCGAAACAAGAATCGCGATGATGGCAATGACGACAAGTAGCTCGATTAATGTAAATCCAGATTTTCCAGGCCCAATTCTTCGCATGATTCACCTGATATATTTCACTTGAAGTGCTGATTGAAAATGCTGATGCAGTACATGGAAATGATTGCGAAAGTACGATCTGAAAGCTGTTGAACTATGGTCTGTTGGGACTGAGTTGTTTGGCACCGTACCTGTGTTTGGCTGATCGGCAATGCATCGCAGCCCCCGGATTGGAGGGCGGTTGAGTCGAATGCCATCAGTGAAACTGTCGCATCACAGGTGACGAAGCCGCAGCCGGTATTCAATGTGCTCACGAAGCAATGGGAGCGTGTGGCGCATGACAACTGAGGCATCTCCATTTGGCACTTTTGCTCGCAAGTCCAAAAAAATAAGCTGAGCTTTCGGCATGAAGGTTCGTCGGCAGTCTTGTCGAACTCGTTACGACACTTCGGTGCCCTGTCCGGGGCTGGCTTTCACGAAAATGAATGGCCTCACTTCGAAGCTCGATGAGCCCTTTGGAAAATTACAAATTGGAGTCTTCTATTCAGCTTTTCGATCGGAATACGGTCTGAATTGTCAATGTTTTGGCCCGCAATTGACCATAATTCGATTTGTTTGAAATTCACGTAAGTGAAAGGGATTCAATATGATACGATGTTTTGGTACGAAAATAGATCACTGTACCAACACTGGAGGTTTAATGTATTGATGAATGTGGATTAGTCAATGGTGATTTTTGATACGTTCCGCTGACACCCTACGAAGCTGGGGGCAAGAGGTCGCGTGTTCGATCACGTCATCCCGACTTGATGAGACAAGAAGCCCTTTGGCCAGCAGGTCAAGGGGCCTTTTCATTTCAGGGCAGAGAGTTACGCCGTCGAAAACAGAGTTCAACTAGACGATTTCGAGTAATTGGCGTTTAGCTTTGGGCTGATGTGAAACTGAGTCAGTCAGCGGGAGATCAAACGGTCAGTCTCGGAAAATAATTGTTGCCGAAACTCAATTGAAGGTAGAATGTTACGGAGTTTTGTTCGTCCCGTCACCTGTTCCCCTTTGCATCCGAGCTAGAAAAATCGTTCCGAGGGCCATCATCCCGGCAGCAAATCCAAAGCTGAACACAGGTGAGACGGCGGTCCACAATACACCTACGGAAGTGCTTGAGATGAATTTCGTGGTGCCATTCACCGTCCCCAGCGCTCCCAGGCTGGTTCCGAGTGTTTCTTCTTTCACCAGTCCTGCGGTAACCGTCGATTCGAGTGCTTCCTGGACTGCCATGTAGACGCCAGCAACTACGAAGATTGCCGCGAGCAGCGACAGGCTGCGTACCTCAAAGTAGAAGGCGGCAGCGGTCAGAACCGCCGTGGTCGCGCCCAGGCCATAACCAACGATCAGCACCGGCAGCGAGCCTAACCAATCAGCGATTACGCCGACCGGATAAGACGCCACGACCTGTACAACATTGCGCCCGACATAAAGAAGCCCCGCGATTTGAGCGGCCTGCACGACACCGTGTGAAGGCGTGAGTAATTGTGTTGCCGCCAGAATGAGCAGGCTGTGTGAGAAGTCGCCGATGCCGAATATCCCGACAGCACCGAGGTAGTGTTTGAATTTGGATGGCAGTCCTCGCAGTGACGTGAAGAATCGCAGCTTGGGGTTCGGGGAGTGCGCCGGGTCCTTCACGAGTGTCAGGAATGTGAGCACGGCGAGGAAGCCAGGGATGATGCTTAACCAAAGCACAAGACGGAATGGTCCGGTTGCGTCTTGCCAAGTTATCCTCTGCGCCCAGTCGAGGATCGCCACACCGAACAGCGGCCCGAGCACTGCGCCAACGGTATCCATCGCCCGATGAAAGCCGAAGGCCCGGCCACGGGTTTCAGGGCTGATTGATTGAATTACGATGGAGTCACGCAATGGGCCGCGCAAGCCTTTCCCGAACCACGAGACCGCGCGACCTAACAGAAGTAGGGGCCAGCCGACTGCCAGCGCAATGAGCATTTGCCCGACTGGAGTCAGAGAGTATCCGACCAGTACCAACAGTTTTCGGTGCCCCAGCTTATCGGCGATGAATCCAGCGATCATCTTGGTGAAGCTTGCCACCATGTCGGCAATGCCTTCGATGGTCCCCAGCACTGCCGCTGGAATTCCGAGGACCGCGAGGAAGCTGGGTAAGATGACCGTCGTCGTCTCATAGCAGAAATCACCGAGGGCACTCGTGATCCCGGCACCGATGACGGTGCGATTCCACCAATGCCGGGCACGCGAAGGATCCGCACCGCTTTGCTCGGTGTCGGATGTTAACGACGCGTTTTCAGTCTGATTGTTCATACGGGTCTCCCGAATGTCGCTGCGACCGGGGAATGATCAGAAGCCGTACCAGTGGCATCGTTGCAAATGACTTCATGGCAAACGGCGTTCGCGGCCAGGGCGGGTGATGCCAGCACAAATTTGCAACACATGTCGGCGAACTCCGTTTCCGCGAAACCGGGTGTCGGGACCGTTGGCAGGCTGGACCTTTGCATCGTATGGCCGATGTCCACTCAATCGGCGGCTTTGCAGTTGAGTCATCATACTGCGGTCGGCGGAGCGCAAATCATCGACGAGATAGCGGACGCGGTGAAGTGCCGCGAGCGATTCAAAGCCATCGGTTCCGGATCGTGCGACGAGGCAGTGACCGTCGATTCATCGCACCTCGTTTCTCAGATTGGCACATCACGGTCGACTTGTCGATACAGCACTGCGGAAAGTGTGGTAAGACATTTCGAATCGATGTTGCTTGAGGATTTCAATAATATCCAATTATAGCAAAGTCAATTTATTATCGTTGAGGCATAACAAAGCGGCGAACCCGAACAGAGGATCGGGGCGGTCTCGATATCAACGGTTCTTGCCCGCCGCCGGTTACCACCGGAGTTCATACGGTCAATTCCCGCCGACGGGTGTGTCGAGAAGCCACCGCAGTTCGATGTCCCATATCCTCACGGCGCTCAGAAAAAGTTCAATTGCCGTCTTGTCATTCAGACTTGCTTTGAACAGAACAATCCCGCCAGTGGTTGCACATGCAGCTGTAGGTGGGATTCCTCTTTTGGCTGAATCTCTGGCTCTTCTGTGCGTTGGCTTTCGCTGACGCTCCTTGGTCTCGCGACCTCCTCAGATTCGAAACCAAGTTCACCGCTTGCTGTTTCCTTTTATATCGCACGTGAAAATTTGCGTTGGCGTTCGCAGTTTGGTTGGAAATTGCAGCCCCAGCCGATTTGGGGTTCGCTAAAGTCGCTCAACTCAGCCTGCGAGACTGAAGAGTTCAACAGAATACTGACTTCATTTTATGGTGCGGGACTGCTGCCTCAAGATCGCAACGGGTCAAGCGATGCGACGAAAGCGACGCAAAGGACGAAGCGAAAGCAAGACGGCGTCAGGAGTTTCAGGATGCCAACCGACCGTCTACGTGGATTGGCTTGGATCTGAAAGTGTCTGGACAGTGCCGCTGACCAATCAGGCGGCGATGCCGAACAGAGCTCCCACTCCCGCCGTTAGCCCCATTGCCAATGCGCCCCAGAATGTCACTCGCACGGCAGCCTTGAGAACTGGTGCACCGCCTGCATGGGCTCCAAATCCGCCAAGGAGCGCCAAAAAGAAGATCGAGCTAACGACGACGACAGGAATTAGCGTATTGGCTGGCGAAAGAAGCGCTGTTGCCAGGGGCAATGCCGCACCGACCGCAAACGTCGCTGCGGAGGCGAACGCCGCCTGTACTGGACGAGCCGTCGTCAGGTCGGAGATTCCCAATTCATCTCTGGCGTGAGTGGCAAGCGCATCGTGAGCCATCAACTGCTCGGCCACTTGTTTGGCGAGCGCAGGAGTGAGGCCCCGTTTGACGTAGATTCCGGCCAATTCTTCGCGTTCGAATTCGTGGTCAGTCGCCAGTTCCTTCGTCTCCCGTGCAATGTCAGCTTGCTCAGTATCTGACTGCGAACTCACCGAGACGTACTCGCCAGCGGCCATCGACATTGCACCCGCGACCAGTCCGGCGACTCCCGCGACGAGGATGTCACCGCTACTTGCATTGGCCGCAGCGACTCCCACTACGAGGCTTGCCGTTGAAACAATGCCGTCGTTTGCTCCGAGCACTGCGGCTCGCAACCAACCTATTCGGTCGGTACGATGTTTTTCCACATGTAGTCTGGACACGTCGAAGCCCCCTGTTTGTCGTCGTCATTTCGTTGTGCTCTTCGCCATCGTACGCCGCGAACAGCTAAGTTGGCAAATGCATGGAGCATCATGAGTTGCAGGGGGCGGCGGTTCTCCATAGGGTGGTTTCCACTCGTCAATGGGCCGCAGAGAAAGTTCAAACGACGTCGTGTTCTCTCAACTCTCCCCAGAATCGAAGCCAAATTCGACGCTCACTGCTTCGTTTGCGTTGCATGCGACAATCTCCAGTGGTGTACACTGATGAGTTGGACGTTCCAGCTTTGCCGATTCATTGTTCGACTGGCAATCTGGGTTTCGCTTAATCGCTCAACTCAGCCTATGAAACTCATGCAGCGGTGCGGGTTTCTTGCGAGTGAAAAGGAAGGACGCAACTTTTCTTACCGCGTCATTAACACACATTTATAGAGCCTGATGAAGTGTGTCGAGGAACGCTGGAACGCGGGGGTCTGTCCTTGACGCCCCTTTGGGGTCATAATAGTCAATATGTTTCCGAACTGTCGAATGTTTGAACTGATTCGAAGAGAAGACCATGAATATCAACACCATTACTCCACAGCGACTCTACGAACTCAAATCTTCAGGACAAGAAGTTGACCTGATTGATGTGCGGACTCCGGCTGAGTTCCGGGAAGTGCATATCGACTTCGCCCGTAATGTGCCGCTCGATCGATTGAATGCCGCACAGTTGAAGACCGAACAAACCGGCTCTGATCGGACACTCTATGTGATTTGCCGATCGGGAAGTCGCGGCAAGCAAGCATGCGAGCAACTTCAGTCGTCCGGGTTCACAAACGTGGTGAATATCGAAGGTGGAACGTCGGGCTGGGAGCAGGTAGGGCTGCCAGTGATTCGCGGAAAAAAGACGATCTCACTGGAACGGCAGGTGCGTATTGCGGCCGGAACTTTGGTTCTGATCGGAAGTGTGCTGGGAATACTCGTCCATCCGTACTGGATGGGGCTGGCGGCGTTTGTGGGAGCAGGGTTGGTCTTTGCCGGAGTGACCGATACTTGCGGAATGGCCATGCTGCTTGCCCGAATGCCATGGAATCAGGTGCGTGGTTCTGACTCCAAGGTGTCTTGCCCTATCAGTTAATTTACCTTGTATTGTGAACGATGTCCCTGTCGCCGCCTTTGACTGATTCTGGTTTTCAAGTGGCCGTACAACAGTCTTGTCGGCAAAAAAACGACTAAATGCCGCGTGCCAGTAATGCAGCACAATTTCAATAATTGATCTAAATCACATTATTTAGAGATCAAGACCATGTTGCTTAAATATTTCTATGACCCGGCGTTGGCCCATGCCTCCTATCTGGTCGGTTGTCAGAAAACTGGTGACGCTCTGGTAATCGATCCTGGTCGGGACATTGATCCGTATCTGGAAGCCGCCGCTCAGCAAGGATTGCGGATTGTCGGCTCGGCCGAGACACACATCCATGCCGACTTCGTCTCCGGTTCCAGAGAACTGGCTGATCGGGTTGGAGCGAAGCTCTACTTGTCAGATGAAGGACCGGCGGACTGGAAGTATCTCTATGCCGCTCAATACGACTCGCAGCTCCTGAAGCACGGCGACACGTTTCACGTCGGCAATGTGAAACTTGAAGCGGTTCATACGCCGGGACACACACCAGAGCACCTGTCATTTCTGCTGACCGATGAAGGGGGCGGTGCGACGGAACCAATGGGAATTTTCACCGGAGATTTCGTCTTCGTCGGATCAATCGGTCGACCGGATCTGCTGGAGACGGCAGCGGGTGTCGTCGGGAGTGCAGAGGCTGGCGCACGGCAACTTTATCACTCGATGCGGAGATTTCACGACCTCCCGGACCATCTGCAAGTTTGGCCAGCTCACGGAGCAGGAAGTGCCTGCGGCAAGGGGCTGGGAGCCATTCCCTCTAGCACCGTCGGCTATGAGAAACGCTTCAACCCCGCATTGCAGTTTCGCGATGAACAGCAATTCGTCGACTACATTCTTTCCGACCAGCCTGAGACTCCGTATTACTTTGCGATTATGAAACGGGTCAACAAAGTGGGGCCTGAGTTGATCAGTTCTCTTCCGGCCGTTGAGCTGTCTCCTGCAGGAGACCTCCACCGGATCGCCGAACAGTATCTGGTGATCGATACGCTGTCGTCGCCTCAATTCGCGGAAGCACATGTTCCGGGAACGATCAACATTCCGGCTGATTCGCTGGTCCGATGGGCGGGGTTTCTGGTCGATGACTCGCAGCCGGTTTATCTGCTGACTGACACCGCTGCCGTACCGCAGTTGTTGCGAAGATTGCGGTCCATCGGAATTGATCACGTCTGTGGTTACTTCCTCAATTCCGCTGTGCAGGAGGCCGGATTAAGAACGCAGTCTTACCCCTCCTGTTCTCCACAGGAACTGTATTCCCGGATTGAAAGTGGAGAAGCCACGCTGCTGGATGTGCGGGCGTTCACCGAATTTCAAGCCGGTCACATCCCCGGTGCCAGGCATCTGTTTCTTGGCAAGCTGTTGCGGGAAATGAATCACATTGACGATGCAAAGCCGGTTGTTGTGCATTGCCAGGGAGGAGGACGTTCGGCGATCGCGACCAGCCTACTGCAACGGGCCGGACATCACGTTACCAATATGCAGGGAGGCTATAAGGCATGGAAAACGGCCGGGTTTCCGACTGAAGGCGAAGCTCGACCTGATGGAGGTCGATGATGTGGGGGCTCGCCCTGATCTTTGGAGCCATCATCGGCCTGTCATTGGGGCTGACCGGGGGAGGAGGTGCAATCTTTGCTGTACCGCTACTGGTCTATGGACTGGGGATGCCAGCAAAAGATGCTGTTGTGACATCGCTATCCGCTGTCGGAATCGTCTCAATGGTGGGCTTTCTGTCTCACTGGAGACGCGGCCAGGTTGAACTGCGAACAGGCTTGCTCTTCGCCATCGCCGGAATGCTTGGTGCTCCACTTGGAACATGGATTGCAAACCGGCTTTCAGAATCGGTACTGATGCTCTCTTTTGCAGGTTTGATGGTTATTGCCGCTATCCGGCTCTGGCAGCAGGCGAATCAACTTCAACCCCAACCTGTTCTCAACAAGACAGGAGACGACTGCCTGGATGGCCCGACCTGTCAACGTGACGTCACTGGGGAACTGCTTCTGAATTCTCGTTGTGCCGTACTTCTGCTCCTGGTGGGACTGGTAACAGGTGTCCTGTCGGGCCTCTTCGGTGTCGGCGGCGGATTCATCATTGTTCCGGCACTCGTTCTCTTCAGTGGAATGCCAATTCATCGAGCAGTCGGAACTTCGCTAATGGTGATTGTGCTCATCAGTGTTGCCGGGGTAATTTCGCAGATTTCGGCAGGACGAACTGTTCCCTTGGAGGTCACTCCGTGGTTTGTCCTGGGAGGAGTCGTCGGGTTGTTTATAGGAAGCAGAATCGGTCAGCGACTGTCCGGACCTGTCCTGCAGAAAGTATTCGTGGTGGCCATTCTCGCTGTGGCCCTGTTTGTGATTATGCGGAACCTGATTACATAATTCACAATTATTCAGAAGGAATATCGAGGCGGTTTCAAGGCATTCAAAGGCTGATCGCGTTGCAGCGGAACTCGTGGATTCCGGTTCAGATTTGCCTTGCTGTGCATTCCATGTGGTTTTAGAGTGATGCTGTGTGGAGTGCAGTAGAGATCGCTCGTGATGAGGTTTGTGATATGGATCATCCTGATTTGTCTGACTCCCAGTCCGATGCTGAAGTGTCGCAGCAACCGTCGAAGAATCGCCTCCTGCGGCGGATCATTGGTTGGAGCTCTTCGATACTGATTGTCATCGTGCTTCTGGCGTTGTTTCTGCCGCTACCTCGGAGTGCCAATGTAGCCGCTCGACGATCACAGTGTAAAAATAATCTCAAGCAGATTGGGTTGGCTCTTCATCAATACCACGATGAGTACGGTGTGTTTCCACCTGCGTTCACTGTCGATGCGCAAGGCAGTCGACTTCACAGTTGGAGGTCATTGATCCTGCCTTACCTCGGTCAGAAAGATCTCTATGATAAGATCGATTTCTCCAAGCCGTGGGACGACCCTGTGAATGCTGGGGTCCGTAAAGCTTCGTTACCGTCTTATCGGTGTCCTTCGACGTTAATTCCTGACAATCACACGGGCTATGTTGTGATTGTCGGAGAGGGCTTTGCATTTTCGCCAATTGGTCCTCAGAGCCTGTCCGAGTTCAAGGATGGTCCCGAGTTAACCGCGATGGTTATTGAGTTGCCCATCAATCGTTCTTATGAATGGATGGAACCACGCGACGGAACAGAGGCAGATTTTGGTGTGACAACACCGATGCCGGCTGGATCTCATATTGGAGGCATGCATGTCGCATTCGCTGATGGAGCAGTTCGGTTTCTCAGTGACAAGACGCCCCAGAAGAATCTCCGTGCGTTTCTCACGATCTCAGGTGGTGAGGAAATTGGTGAGTTTTAACGACGGCGGTTAAAAGCTGTAAAAGACAACTCAAGCAGTAGAAATGGAAGGACCCAGCACGCCCAGGAGATCAATGGATCGAACCAGGTCGGGCCATAGTCGAATGTCGTCGCGGTCCCGGCCATTAGTCGCAGGACAACTGCAGAACAGAGCAGCGTGAAGTTTCGCAGCATCCATCTGCGGTGCTCTAAGAATCGTCTCTGTAATGCCGTTCGCCAGCCCATCGCGACTGTCAGTCCCGTCAGAACTCCCAGCGTCGCCAATCCGAGTCCGGCGATCGGGCCAGCTGCCGCGTGCATCGCCATCCATAGTCCATTCGGAACCAGTAGACAGAGAACGTTGATCACCTGAACTCTACCGAGAATTCGATGCCACACCGGGAGCCTGACTCGGAATCGATCGTTGATGAGCAGGAGGCCGAGGATCAGGGACAGTGGACCTGAAGCAATGTGGAGCCAGAACGCCCATTGGTAGGGTCCATAGAAGTACTCTTCGCGCCCATTCAAGAATTCAGAATCGAAATTTGGCGGAAAGTAGTCCTGGTAATTCAGGACGATGTTAGCGTTCACCTTGAGGATCAGCGCGCCGACAAGGAACTTCAAGATTTTCCACTGGTTCCACGACTGCATCGTTCCAACTCGTGACTGATCGCGAAGTGGCTTTCACTCTTTAGAGCACTTCCAAAAATCCTGTTGCGAATCTGGCACGCGGGATTCAATGTTTCTCTTATTGAGAACGCTGCTGCGCGGCCACATGATAGACCGATACGGTCTAGAGGTTAGCGTTCAGTCAGATTGTGTTGAAGTTGAACACTCGAGTTTTCGGAACATCACAAGTGCATCGACGTCCCCCTTTGATGGATGAGCGAACGCATTCGGAACAATCCCGATCACTTGGAAACCAAGTCGTTTCCAGAGCCGGACAGCGCCTTCGTTTGTGCTGACAACGAAGTTGAACTGCATCGCCTTGAAGCCTTTCTCCATGGCTATTTCAAGCGAGTGGAGGCACATCATGCGAGCGATCCCTTGCCCGCGTGCTTGAGCTGCCGTGACGTACCCGCAGTTCGCGACATGAGAACCGCCCCCGAGTTGGTTCGGCCTCAAGTAGTAAGTTCCGAGGATCTGGCGATCGGCCTCAACGACAAACGTCTCGCGGTCCGGTGCCGTCCAGTAGGCAATCGCTTCTTTCTCAGTCATATCGCGCGGGAGAGCGTAGGTTTCTCCGGCGCGAATCACTGGTTCGAGAATCTGCCAAATTGCAGGGGCATCGTCTTCGCGACCTAACCGAATCGTATAATGATGCCCGTTGTTTTGATGGGATGGAACGTTCATCTCCTGCATCTTGTTGAGAAGCGATGCGGTGGCAGAAGCTTAAAGACTGGCGATTAAGGCTTTGACCTTTTCTTCGATCAAATCTCGAACGCCTCGAAACTCGTCGGGTGTCATGTCACGCGGGTCTGGGATCTGCCAGTCGACCCGCTGGGTTGCATGAACCAGTGGGCATTCATCGCCACAACCCATTGTCACGGCAACATCGACGTCGCTGCCATTGAACTCCTGTAATCCTTTGGAGTCATGAGTGGACAGATCGTAGCCTAATTCCTTCATCGCTTCGATCGCTTTAGGGTTCACTCGGCCAGAGGGACGGGAACCAGCGCTGTAGGCTTCGATCTTCCCGCTGCTATGGATACGAGCGAACGCTTCTGCCATCTGGCTGCGATTCGAATTTTCGACGCAAACAAAGAGTATCTTTTTCATTGATATTGTGGTCTGGCGTGTTCGGGATTTAATCAGATCAACAGCAACCGGGTGGGCAGCATGAGGTGTCGGAGTTGAGGTCGACTCCACAAAGGTCAGGGGCGAGGCATGCTGTGTGCTTGGTCCCAAGTTGCAGAACGATTCCTGAGTCTTTCACTTCTACTTGCAACACTGGGTACTGTGAAATCACCCCGTTGTCGTACTCAACTTCAAGCGGAAGCGTCGTCGTGCTAAATAGGCTTAATCCTTTATTGATAATTTTGAAAAGCTTGGATGAGCCCAGACGGTGTTCCAAGTCATTGGCGACCCAGACTTGCAGAGTGCAGTTTTCTGAGTGGCGAACTGTGCCCCCGCAATCAACGAAATCTTTTCTGACTCTGCCGATTTCGGTGATGTGGAAGTGGGCCGGGACAAAGGAGGCATCCGGTAGTACGCAATGGACTGGTGCATCCGGAGTGGCCGACAAAATGGCAATAAGATCACTGAGGGTCATTGCTTGATTACTCCTATTTCCTGCTTTCGGTCAGACACTTCTTCCATAAGGCAAAGTGCCTGGTCCAGTAGCGAACGAACGCAAAGGTCAACTACCCGATAACGGATATTGTTTCCGTCACGGCGTGAAGCCAGAATTCCAAGATCAGAAAGCCGCTGCAGCTGATTCGAAACAGCTTGGGCCTTCATTCCAACTGATGAAGCAAGTTCTGAAACACAGAGTTCGTCTGCTCTCACAAGCGCGTGTAACAACCGCAAACGGGTGTCGTTCGCGAGCACCTTGAAAACCGCTGCGAGTCCACCTGCCTCGATCGGAGAAAGCAAAGGACGATTCTTTAAGTCCGGCTTGCCGCAGCAGGTGAGTTCATAATCCGAGTTTCTCTGTGACATCTCCCGCCTTTCTATTTCACTGTTACACTACGTGGTGTATTCGTGTTGGTCAAGTCCAGTTTGAACTCGAACTGGAAACAAGAAAAGCCCCTGACATTTCGTCAGAGGCTTTCGTGCTGTTAAAAGGTCAAGTCAAAGCGAACGGCGTGTTCTATTTGGACTCGCGAGTTTTGCCTTGTGTGACGAATTCATCGCGGCTCAGGACACCATCTTTGTTGACATCAAAGCGATCAAAGCGAGCGGGGGCCTGTTTGGGATCAGGTTGATGAGCCAGAAACTCTTCGCGGCTCAGCTTGCCGTCTTTGTTGGTGTCACGTTGATCGAACACTTGGTTGCGGTTGTTGCCTGATGGCTTGCTGGCGGCAGCTGGAACATTGAGCGGCGGCTTCGCTTCAGGGTGAGTCGACAAAATCTTTCGAAGTTCGGCGACGGTCTCCGGTCTGGCGCTGGCGAGATTCTTCGTTTCCAGAGGATCATCGACATAGTCGTACAACTCAAGTTCGGCGGTCTCTGGTGCTGCTCCGATCGCTTTCCACTCGACGAATCGGTATCTGTCTGTGCGGATAGCACGTCCAAGAATGTGTCCCTTGTCTCTCGGGGTTCTCGGGTAAACGCTGATGACATGGTCCTTGGTCGGTTGCTTCGGGTCTTTCAGTGTGGAAGCGAAGCTGCGTCCGTCCAGATTCTGTGGGGGAGTCAGCCCGGCCAGTTCTGCGAGCGTCGGATAGATGTCGACGGTTTCGAGAAACGATTTTGTTGCTCCAGTGGCCAACCCGGGAACCGAAACAAGCACTGGGATGCGTGTGGCCTGTTCGTAGTTGCTGTGCTTGCACCACATGCCATGGTCACCGAGATGCCACCCATGATCGCCCCATAAGACGACGATGGTATTCTTTCGCAAATCGAGTCGATCAAGTTCAGCGAGCACTTTTCCAAGTTGGGCGTCCATGTAGCTGGTCGCCGCATAATATCCATGAATCAGTTCGCGGGTCAGGTTATCGCTGATCGGCCCATTCTCTGGAATTCCCTTGTATTGGCGCAGTTCCCCAAAGTTTGTTGCGGCGTAGGCGGGAGCTCCTTCTGGTGCTTCGCGGACTTCTGGAAGTGGGAGGCTGCTGCGGTCGTAGAGGTCCCAATACTTCTTCGGAGCAACGAACGGAAGGTGCGGTTTGACAAAGCCGACTGCGAGGAAGAACGGTTCATCCTCTTTGTTGCTTGCGGCCTGGAGGCGTTTGATTGCTTCCGCGGCAATGAGACCATCAGGGTAGGTATTGTCTTCAGCATCACTCGCCTTAACGGCAAGGCCTCTTGGACGATTTGCAGCCGGCAGGTTTGAGAAGAGTGCCTCTTCGCGTGTGAGCTCTTCAGGCTTCTTCTCTTTTCCTTCACCATAGGAAACGACATTTGCATGCCAATGTGGAACGCTCCATGACGCAGGGTCTTCATGGTTGCCGTGACCGAAGTGGAAGATCTTACCAACGCCCTCTGTTCTCCAGCCGTTGTTCTTAAACAACTGAGGCAGTGAAACGGTATTAGGGTCATATGCTCGAAAGTTAGTTCCGAGGTTGTAGATCCCGACCGTTTGTGGTCGCAGGCCTGTCAGCAGTGAGTTCCGTGAAGGGGAACAGACCGCCTGGTTGCAATATGCCTGTTCAAAGCGAACTGACGACTTGGACAGGGCGTCGATGTTTGGGGTCTTGGCAAACTTATCACCGTAACACCCGATTTGAGGCTTCAGGTCGTCGACACAAATCAGAAGCACGTTCGGACGATCAGCGGCAAAGCAGGACTGTCCGATCCATACCAGTGCCACAGCGAGAGTGAATGCAAAATGCCGGAAACGTGATGTCATGTGAATGCTGCGAGTCCTTGAAGGAAATGTCCTATCTGAGAATTTGGCGACTCCTCCGCCGGTCTCGGAAAGGGACAATTGGGCATCGTGTTGGGGTACAGTATCACACGAAGTTAAATATAACAACGACCGGGTCGTGCATAGAATGTTCGTCAGGCCGAAAATGATATCTTATTGTTTTGTGTGTAGTCTGTAAAGTTAGCGATGGTAATTGGTTGCGAAAATCTTGCTGCGGCGGGGACGGAGCCGTGAATCATTACAATTCAGGCAAGACGAACAGTTTGAACTTCGATGTTCCGAAAGGGGCGAAGTAATCGTTCTTCGTTCTTTCAAAGTTCATCTGTTCACTGCAGGTGTCACCTTATTGTGGATTGAATGCGTCCTGCAGATGGTCAATTGCCAGGGCAACTGCACTGCGGGCAGCAGGTGTGTCGTGGATGGCGTTGAGCATTACGAAGTCGTGGATCGTCCCGAGATATCGCACGGCCGCGACACGGACTCCAGCTGCGGCCAACTCGCGGCCATAGCTCTCGCCTTCGTCTCGCAGAATATCGTCGTCAGTGATGATTAACGCGTTGGGGAGACCTTCCAGTTGTTCTCGTGTTGACCGGTTTGGGTAAGCAATGTTGTTTTCCGAGCCGTTCAGTCCTTGAGCTTCAAACATCCATCGCATTGTTTTCTCTGTCAGCCAAGGGCCATCAGCAAACTGCTTATAGGAGTCGTTGTCAGAAGCGAAGTCTGTGACTGGATAGAAGAGAACCTGGTAGCTGATGTGCGGGCCGCCTCGTTGTTTCGCCAGCAGCGTCAAGGCAGCGGCCATCGCTCCTCCAACGCTGTCGCCAACAATTGCGATACGCGTTGCGTCGATGTTGAGATCAGCAGCATGTTCAACAAGGTATTCAAGTGCCCCATATGACTGTTCAATCTGTGTGGGGTGCTTAGCTTCCGGTGCATTGAGGTAATCAACAAAGACAACCGCCGCGTCGACTTCGACGGCAAGCTCACGCACAAGGCGGTCGTGAGTGATCTTGTTACCAAGAATCCACCCGCCTCCGTGGGTGTAGAGAATGACAGGCAGGATCTGATTCTGTTTGTTGAGTGGGCGGATAATTCGAATCCGTGTCGACCCGGTAGGCCCAACTGGCCACTGTACATCTTTGATCTGTGCGTCGAGGATTTTAACCGGATTCGACTGGAGGTCCGTCAGGACGTCGTGTGCCTCAGAGTATGACAACGTGTGAAGAGGAGGGGCTCCTGACAGTGAATCAAGAAAGGCCTGCGTTTGTGGTTCGACGGCAGGTTTGTTCTGGTTCGCAGCCATGGGATCCTCAAAGAAAAGCGGACATCTCTCATTCAGCGACTGTCCTTCGACGGTAGGTGAGCAAGGACAAGATGCAACCCGAAAATCTTGAGATTCATTGAAGTCATTGACCCCGTTGACGAAGCAAATCCCGGTAACTGTTGCAGTAACAGCGACCGGGATTTTTGTTGAAGAGAATTGATCAGAGGTAACGTTGGACTCAGTGCAATTGGCCCATCCGGCCGGATCGGTAATCGACAATCGCTTGTTGAATTTCTTCACGCGTGTTCATCACGAATGGTCCTTGTCCAACAACCGGTTCGCCGATTGGTTCCCCGGTCAGAACCAGCAGTCTTGCTGGTGAGTCAGATTGAACGGTGACCTTGGTCCCGGAACGATTAAGCACCGCGACTTCGACTGCTTGAACTGGAGTTTCATTCACGCGAACCGCCCCTGATTGCACGATGATCAACGAGGTGTGTCCATCTGGTAGCGCGAGATCGAAGTTCGTTGCCTCAGTGATCTGGATGTCCCAGGCATTGATCGGGGAAAACGTCTGGGCTGGACCCGTTGTTCCTCCATGGTTTCCGGCAATGACCCTCAGGTTCCAGCCGGGAAAAACAAGTGTCGGTATCTTGGATGCCGGCAGTTCCTGATATCTCGTTGGAGACATTTTCACACTGGCTGGAAGGTTCACCCAGAGTTGCACCATCTCCAACGTGCCTCCTTCCTGAGTGAACCGCTCGCTGTGGAACTCTTCGTGAACAACTCCGGATGCGGCTGTCATCCACTGGACATCGCCTGGACCGATGAACCCATGACTTCCTGAAGAATCACGATGTTCAAGTTCGCCTTGATAGACGATGGTGACAGTTTCAAAGCCACGATGGGGATGTTCTTCTACGCCCCGATGTGCTTCCGCTGGCCCGAATTTGTGTGGACCGGCATAGTCGAGCAGCAGGAATGGATCAAACTGATTTCCACCGGCATATGAAAACAGACTGCGCACGGGGAAGCCATCGCCGACCCAGTGCTGTCCGACATTTCGAATGACATTTTGAACGGCCTTCATGATGTGATCCTTGATTGCTTGTCAGACTGACTCTTTCACGTCAGGGTGACGCTGTTGCTATTTGAACACCACCCGGCAACAATTCAAGTACTGGCGAAATTGTAAGTTACTAACATCAAAGATAGTAATATGGCATCCACCACTTCCCGGAAGAGCGTTAAGAAGTCCGCCGAGTGCTTCGTTGAAACGACACTTGCCGCGATTGGTGGTCGCTGGAAAGTTCTTGTGATCTTCCATCTGCTCAAAGGGAAGCAGCGTTTCGGAGAATTGACCCGTCTGCTGGGCGGCATTTCTGCACGTACGTTGACTCGACAGTTGCGCGAGTTGGAAAAGAGCGGTGTCATCGATCGCTTTGTGTATCAGGAGATTCCCCCCAAGGTCGAGTATTCATTGACTCCGTTGGGCAGGCAACTTGAACCGGTCTTGCAGGCGATGCACGAGTGGGGAGCACAGCTGGAAAAGGTTCAACACTCGCAGGCGTCGCGTCGATCGAAGGGGTGAACTGAAGCGTTTCTTTGAGCACTGATCATTCCAGATGCTGCATCTGTTGAACTCCTCCGGTGACTGATCTGCATGTTTCCGGGATTCCACAACTCTGGATTGACTTAAAGGCCTGTCACGATATGCTGGGCTCCGTTGCTGGTTGACCACTAGAGATGGTGGTCTCGATAAGAGGGAATCCGGTGGAAATCCGGAACTGCCCCGCAGCGGTAAAGCGGAAACGACCGCCATCATGAAGCACTGGTGAATCTCCGAACCCCTTTGATGGGTTGGAGTTTGCTGGGAAGCGATGGCCAGTAGGTGTTTGTTGGTCTCACGATCAAAACAAGTCCGCAAGTCCGAAGACCTGCCAGTGGCTGAGTGACCTGATTTGTTGAAGTTCATCGATGGCTGATGCCATCGGATCAGGTTTCTTATCTGCCGAACCTTCTCGGGAAAGGGCGGTCGGGGATGCTGCTGTTAATTGCTGCGCGCTTTGATCAGGCACGTGGACCAGAGTCACTTCTGTGGCCGGTCTTGCATCGTATGTCCTGTGAAGATCTTTGCGCACACTCCTCGTATCGCAATGGCCGGGTTCGTTCTGGCATGCCGTCAGTCCGCATCGGAGTGATGCGGAGAGGAGTTCTCTCACATGGTTCGTGCCCCTCACGAATGGATTGTCCGTAAACGAGATGGTCGCAGTGTCCCGTTCGAACTGGAACGCATTCAGAATGCGATTTCGAATGCGTTCCGCGCAGAACTGAAGCTCAGCACAGGCCAGCCTCTCGATGAAGATGTTCTTCGGGATGTGACCAGCGTACTCAGGTCCGTCGTCGACGATCTTGGTCCGTTGTCTGGTCAAGCAACCGGGGCCGAGGCGGGGATTGATGTCGAGAGAATTCAAGATCTTGTCGAAATGGGGTTGATGGCTCGCGGTCACTATCGGGCAGCGCGGCGATACATCATCTATCGTTCAGAACATGCCAAGATGCGGGCGATTCGCGGTGAAGTCCCCCTCGCGGAAGCTCCACCGCAGGTGCATGTGGTGCTCGAAGACGGGACTCGGGTTCCATTCGATTCGCGGCGTGTGTTGAAGCGATTGTCAGAGGCCGCCCGGGATCATGAGTTGGTCGTGGACGTTGAAGAACTGGCAGAGGAAGTTCTTCGATCCGTGTTTGATGGAATCTCGATTCGCGAGATCTATCGGGCGCAGATCTTGGCTGCTCGTTCCCGCATTGAACGTGATCCCGCCTATGACGTTGTTGCGGCGCGTCTGATGTTGAATGTGATTTATCAGGAAGCGCTCGGGCAAGTTCCTGACGCGAGGTCACTGGAAAAACTCCATCAGGATCAGTTTGAGCATTACATCATTGATGGAATTCGCGCCGGAAGATTGACATCGGATCTTCGGTCATTCGATCTCGAAAAACTTGCTCAGGCGATGCGACCGGAGAGAGACCATCGTTTCCGGTATTTGGGAGCTCAGGCGATTTATGATCGTTACCTGCTGCATGTGAACGGGCGTCGTATCGAGACACCGCAATACTTTTGGATGCGGGTGGCGATGGGGTTGGCGTTGCGTGAAACAAATCGCGAAGAACGCGCGATCGAGTTTTATAACGTGCTCTCGGAGTTTCGATTCACGTCGGCGACTCCAACGCTCTTTAATTCTGGGACCCCGCATCCACAGCTCAGCTCCTGCTATTTGAGCACGGTCGACGACGATCTGATGCATATCTTCAAAGTCGTTTCTGATAACGCCATGCTGTCGAAATGGGCTGGTGGATTAGGGAATGACTGGACGAACGTGCGGGCGACGAATGCACATATTCACGGAACGAATGGAAAGAGTCAGGGAGTGATTCCATTCCTGAAAGTCGTGAACGACGCGGCTGTGGCAGTGAATCAGGGGGGCAAGCGCAAGGGGGCCGTTTGCAGTTACCTTGAAACCTGGCATCTCGATATCGAAGAGTTTCTCGACCTGCGCAAGAACACAGGGGACGATCGTCGACGCACTCATGACATGCACACCGCCAACTGGATACCTGATCTGTTCATGAAACGGGTGCGTCAGAACGGGCAATGGACGCTGTTCAGTCCTGACGAAGTGAGCGATCTGCACGACCTGTATGGCAAGCGGTTCGAAGAACGCTACGAATATTACGAGCGAATGGCGGACGATGGAGAGATTGATCTTTTCCGCAGAATTCCCGCTGCAGACTTGTGGAGGAAGATGCTGACGCGTCTTTTCGAGACCGGTCATCCGTGGGTGACGTTCAAAGATCCGTCCAACATTCGCTCTCCGCAGGATCACGCAGGAGTTGTGCATAGCAGTAATCTCTGCACCGAGATTCTGCTGAACACCTCGGTCGATGAAACCGCCGTCTGTAATCTCGGTTCGATCAATCTCGCGGAACATCTCAAAGATGGTCAACTCGATCTACAGCGACTTCAAGAAACCGTCACCGTGGCCGTGCGGATGCTCGATAACGTGATTGATATTAACTATTACCCGACGAAGGAAGCGGAGAACTCGAATCGTCGGCATCGGCCAGTCGGTTTGGGAATTATGGGGTTTCAGGATGCGATCTGTGCGTTGGGAATTAGCTATGCCAGCGATGCAGCCGTCACTTTTGCTGACCGCAGCATGGAAGCGATTTCTTACTTCGCCTTACTCGCGTCATCTCAGCTGGCGAAAGATCGCGGAACTTATCAAAGCTATGAAGGTTCGAAGTGGCATCGCGGGCTGCTTCCGATTGATACGCTGCAATTGCTGGTCGAGGAGCGAGGCGAGCCGATTCCGCTGGATTCCAATTCGACAATGGATTGGCAGGTTGTTCGCGATTCTGTCGCACAGCATGGTATGCGAAACAGCAATGTGCTGGCGATTGCTCCGACCGCCACGATCTCCACGATTGTCGGGACATCCCAGTCAATTGAGCCTTCTTACAAGCATCTCTATGCGAAGAGTAATTTGTCTGGCGAGTTCACTCAGGTCAGTGAAGCACTCGTTGCCGAACTGAAAGAACTGGGGCTGTGGGATTCACAGATGCTGGATGAACTGAAGTACTACGATGGCTCGGTTCAGAACATCGGCCGCATCCCATTAGCGATCCGGCAGCGGTATCTGACCGCATTCGAGGTTGAACCGAAGTGGATCATCGAATGTGCGGCGCGGCGTCAGAAATGGATCGATCAAGGTCAGTCGCTGAACCTGTATCTTGCTGAACCAAGTGGTCGCAAGATGCATGAGATGTACATGCTGGCCTGGCAGAAAGGCCTGAAGACGACGTACTACCTGCGAACTCTGGCAGCGACTCAGGTGGAGAAGTCGACACTCGATATCAACCGATTTGGCGTTCAGCCGAAATGGATGAAAAATCGCAGTGCGTCGAGTGATGTGGAAATTCGCAGGGAAGAGAGTCTGGAAGTCTCTGCCTGCCGGATTGATGACCCGACTTGTGAAGCGTGTCAATAAGTCGGATCAACTCGCTTGATCCTCCTGTCATATCCCACAAGGGGCGCGTTCAAGGCCCCTTGCTTCTTCGGATTTCGATCTGCACTCCGGCGAAATCCATTTTGATTCAGAAAGCCCATCCTCGATGGAACTCTCAATAAATTCGCACGAAACGTTGTTTGGAAATGATCGTGCCTCAGGGCGAGTGAAGGCGAGTGAAAAGCGACTCATTAACTGCCATCAGGTCGATGTGAACCAGTTGATGCCACTGAAGTATCAATGGGCATGGGAGCATTATGTAAATGGTTGCGCAAACCATTGGATGCCCACCGAAGTCCCGATGCATAAGGATATCGAAACGTGGAAGTCGAGTAAGCTGACGGAAGATGAACGTCGCGTCATCCTGCGTAATTTGGGCTTCTTCGCAACTGCTGAAAGTCTGGTCGGTAACAATCTCGTGTTGGCGATCTTCCGCCATCTGACGAATGCGGAGTGCCGTCAGTACCTGTTGCGGCAGGCATTTGAAGAGGCAATCCACTCTCACACGTTCCTGTATATCGTTGAGAGTCTGGGGCTCAATGAAGGTGAAGTTTTTAACATGTACCACGAAGTTCCTGCGATCGCTCGCAAGGATGAACTGGAAATGGAACTGACTGCTGAAATTCTGGATCCGAACTTTACGACAAGTACGTTCGAAGGGGCTCAGACATTCCTGAAGAACCTGATCGGCTACTACCTGATTATGGAAGGGGTCTTCTTCTATACAGGGTTCGTCATGGTGCTCTCGTTCCATCGCCGAAACATCATGACCGGAATCGGCGAGCAGTTTCAGTACATTCTGCGAGACGAGTCGATTCATTTGAACTTCGGGATCGACCTGATTAACGGGATTCGCAGCGAAAATCCCGAGTTATGGACTCCGGAATTTCAGCAGGCGATGATCGATCGGGTGAAGCATGCCGTTGAAATCGAAGTCGATTATGCACGCGATGTCTTGCCGCGTGGAGTCTTGGGATTGAACGCTGATCTGTTCCGTGATTATGTGCAGTTCATTGCTGATCGACGTCTCGAACGAATTGGCTTACCCACCCAATATGGATCTTCGAACCCGTTTCCATGGATGAGCGAGACGATCGATCTTTCTAAGGAAAAGAACTTCTTCGAAACCAGAGTGACCGAGTATCAGAGTGCGTCCACTCTCAGTTGGGATTAGTCGGTGCCAGTTGAAGAAGTTTCGGTCAACCGTTGAATTCGCTGATAGGTCAGGTCAAGATTCAAACCAGTCGTTGTTTCACTGTTCGCCATGACGTGATCAGACTGGTTTTATCATGATGTGCTTGCGTGTCTCCTCTCGTGTTTACTGCTGGTTGCTCGGCTTTACGTTTGCCATGACAGGTATTGTTCTGTTGAACGATACCTGTCGTGCAGATGAACCGTTGAATATCGTTCTTCTCTACGCAGATGATTGGCGTCACGACACTCTTGGATGTGCCGGGAACCCTGTGGTGAAGACTCCGTCGCTGGATCAACTGGCGAAGGAAGGAGTACGGTTCACTCACAACAATGTCACCACTTCCATTTGCGGAGTCAGTCGCGCGACGCTTCTGACAGGACAATGGATGTCGCGACACGGCAACTACGGGTTTACGGATTTCAAGACCCCGTGGAAAGAAACGTACCCCGTATTGCTGCGTGAAAACGGGTATTACACAGGTCTCGTTGGCAAGTGGTTCACAGGGAAAGCGAAGCCTGAGATTTTCGACTTTGCACGCATTGGATCGGGAGGCCATTGGCGCAAACTGCCTGACGGTTCGCAGATTCACATGACACAACAGGACGAACAGAATGCGCTTGAATTCCTGCGGACGCGGCCTCAGGACAAGCCATTCTGTTTGAGTCTGACATTCAGCGGCGTGCACGCCGTCGACAATAATCCGCTGCAATACCTGCCTCAGCCAGAGAGTATGTCGCTGTATACCGATGTTGTCGTGCCGACTCCCAAGACGGCTGGGGATGAGTTCTTTAACCGGTTGCCTCCGTTCATCGCGAACCGGCAGAACGAAGGTCGCAATCGCTGGCATTGGCGGTTTGATACCCCGGACCGTTACCAGCAGTACATGAAGAATTACTATCGACTCGTCACCGAGGTCGATACGGTCGTCGGTCGAGTGATGAAGGAGTTGGAACAACAAGGAGTGCTGGATCGCACGCTCGTGATCTTCTCAACCGACAATGGATACTTCCATGGGGAACATGGATTGGCCGATAAGTGGTACCCGTATGAAGAGAGTATTCGGGTGCCGTTGATTGTTCGAGATCCACGCATGCTCAAGAAGAATGTCGGAACGACGAACGACGCACTGACATTAAACGTCGATCTTGCTCCGTCGATGCTGGCTGCAGCAAAAATTCCGGCACCTAAAGGAATGCAAGGGAAGGATTTCTCCAAGTTGTATCTCTCTGAATCAGTTCCTGAGTGGAGGCAGGAGTTCTATTACGAACACCCAACTATTCGCGACAAGAACTTTATTCCGAGTTCAGAGGCGATCGTTTCAAAGGAATGGAAATACATTCATTGGCCAGAGTTCGAAACGGAAGAACTTTATCACCTGAAAGTCGATCCTTTCGAAGAGAATAATCTGATTTCTGACGACAAGTACAAAGAGGTACGAGCCAATCTGAATCAGCGCATGATTGAGGCACGTACTGTCGTTCAGGCGCCAGTTGAATAGTGTGTCTCTGACACGCTCGGTTGGTGATTGTTTCCGAATCGGCCCAGGTCGACCTCTGCTCTTATCGATTGATTCAGTGAGGCGTGTTTGAAGAATTCAGTGCCAGTCCTAATTGTTGGAGCAGGCCCGACAGGTCTGGTGCTGGCAATCTGCCTGAAGCGTCAGGGCATTGATATTCGCATTGTTGATAAAGCTGTAGAGCCAGGAACGACGTCGCGCGCGATGATTATTCATGGACGCACTCTGGAATTTTATCATCAACTCGGGTTTGCTGATGCCGTTGTGAAAGAGGGCATTCAGGTTGACAAGGTGAATCTCTGGGTCCGTGGCAAACCGACCGCGAACCTGCAATTGAAGCGTATCGCGACCGGCTTGACTCCGTATCCGTTCGCTTTGGTCTATCCGCAGGATGCCCACGAGCGGCTTCTGATTGATCGTCTTGCAGAACTGGGAGTTCAGGTCGAACGTGAAACCGAACTCGTTCGATTTGAACAACAGGTGGACTCTGTTCTTGCCATCCTGAAGCATGTGGATGGATCGGAAGAACAATGTGAGGCACAGTATCTCGCTGGATGTGATGGGGCACGTTCAACCGTCAGAGAGACGCTGGGAACTGGTTTTTCCGGCGGGACCTATGAAGGGCTTTTCTACGTTGCTGATGTTGAAGTCGACGGGCCAGCCCCGACAGGAGCATTGCACGCTTCAATTGATCTGTCCGACATCCAGATCGTGTTCCCTCTGCGGGAGAACAAGAGTGTTCGCCTCATTGGAAACGTTCATCCATCGGCTTTGAAAGAAGATCGCTCACTGGACTTTGATACGGTGAGATCAAGAACGCTGGAGCACCTCCATCTGACCGTGAAGAAGGTGAACTGGTTCTCGACATATCGTGTGCACCATCGTATCGCCGATAACTTTCATTACGGACGGGTGTTTCTGGCGGGCGACGCTGGGCATATTCACAGTCCTGTTGGCGGGCAGGGGATGAACACAGGCATCGGCGATGCCGTGAATCTTGCCTGGAAGCTCGCTGCGGTTCTCCGTGGAAAAGCAGATGCCAAGTTGCTCGATACCTATGAGGAAGAACGCGTTCCGTTTGCTCGTCAATTGGTGGCGACAACCGATCGAGCCTTCACCATCGTCACCTCGCCGGGAGGAATTGCTCGCTGGGTACGAACCAGAGTCGTTCCCTCCATGCTTCCGCGACTGTTTCGGTTTCAGACGGTCCGTCGCTTTTTCTTTCGGACGGTTTCACAAGTTGGCATCCAGTATCGCGAAAGCCCCTTGAGTCAGGGAGCCGCCGGACATCTTCGTGCTGGTGATCGCCTTCCTTGGGTGAACGGCAAACACGGAGATAATTTTGGTGCGTTGTCATCACTCGATTGGCAAGTGCATATCTATGGAGCACCTCATCGAGAATTGCAGGCGGTCTGTTCTGAACTCCAGCTTGCTCTCCATGTGTTTGAATGGACCGGCAATGCACTGCATGCCGGCCTGCACAAAGACTGTCTCTATCTGGTTCGACCTGATGGCTATCTCGCCTTGATCGATCAGACTGGAGACCCCCTCAAACTGCGTCGTTACATGCAGGAAGTTGTTCAGCGCGTTTGAGCGACTTTCATTGTGTGAACGAGTCCTGCCTATGCAGGCCAATGTGTTTCCACGCCCTGACCGCGAATCACCTTCTGAAACGATTCCAACAGCTTGGGGGTTTCTGCAATTTGATGTGATGTGGTTTCACGAAGATGGTTGTAAGCGGCCAGACATCCAGCCGCTTCACCGATGCCCCATTCGACGGGATGCAGACGATAGCACCCATTGGAGAGATGCGTCGTGCCAATGTTTTTACAGGCAGCGAGCAGATTCTTCATACGCTGCGGGACGAGTGCTTTCAATGGAATCTGGAACGGCAGCGAAGTCGTGTCGATATAGTTGTTGCCTCCAGTGCTGGGATGGAGGTCGAGGTGGTAATAACCAACGCCGACCGAATCCTGAAAATCAAAAGGCTTCGCATCTTTCGGAGAGACATTGGTGACCAATGCACGATTCTCTCGTCCCACATGTTCTTCGGTGATCGTGAAGAGAGCTTTAATGCGTCGGGCTTCTCGAATGTATGGGTACTTCGCGAGTCCATCTTCTGTTCCCATGATGTCTGCGCGAAGCAGCAGTTCGGGATAGCCGGTTCCTCCGTCAGCTCGGGGAGCAGCGGTTTGCAGCCAGTAGAGAAGTGAAAGGCTCAACTGTTTTGCCCGAGCGACATGTTTGGCAGCTTCTTCTTTGGAGACGCCGACCAACGGGCCGAGCAGATAGTCGTTCTGCGGCCAGTTCACCAAGGTGACGTCGCCGAAAATGCTTCCTGGGAGGAATTGTTTTGCAGAGATAATCTGGCGATAGACAAAGAGGTTCAGTGCCTTGGTCGGTTTCAGAGTCGGATCGAAGTCGAGCTTCTTCGGAACCAGCGTTCGCGGGTACGAGTAAGAATAGTCGAGTAACTTCCCTGACCAGGGCGGAGTCAGATCTGGAACGTACTCACTCCAGAAATTGTATTCAGCAGGACGGTCGATGACATGGTTCTCACCGGGGCGATACTCTGCCGCAAAGCAGACCGTGAACGCCTGTTGATTTAGTGGTTCTGCTTTCTCGGCAGCATGGAGCTCCTTCGTGTCAGCTTTCGATTCTGCTCCCATGACGAACTCAGTCTTCGTCAGCGGCAGGAGATCACCAAGTTCGCTTGCATCAATGAATTGAGGAGCCTGCAGGTGAAAGTGTGTGCCGGTTCGAGACGACACGACCGTAACTGCGTTGATCGTATCACCAGTGACATCCGCACTGACCGGCTCGCACTCAAGCAATAAGGTGCATTGTCCGTTTGCCAGCGAAGGGGCCAGCATCTCCTGCAACACGGCCAAAGCGACGCGCGGTTCGTGGCAGAGTCGTGAAACACTTCCGCCACCGGGGTTCAGCTTGGGGTTATTCTTTTCAAAATCCGTCAGAGGATAGTTGCGGCGATAAAAGTCTCGGATGCGTTCCCGGAACTCGCGGTACGATTTGTTCGCCCCATGAGTTTCAATGTGCATGTGCTCATCAGGGGGGACCGCTTGTGATGTCAGTTGCCCACCGATCCAGTCTGTTGGCTCTGTGAGAATCACGCGCAGACGGTTCCTCAGAGCAGCGAGTGCGGCAGCGACTCCGCCCAACCCGGCCCCGATGATCACAACATCCGCTTTCAACTCACGGGGTCGTCCTCCTGTAATCACGGCTTGCGGTGCAGCATGAGTTCGTGATCCGGACAGTCCCCAGGCAGTTGCAAGGCCAGCCATCGAAGCTTGAAGAACGTCGCGTCGATTCCAAGTCATGTCGACCTCTTGCTTTCCTGCTGTGACGCCGACAGAACGAGAGCTCGTTCAATCGGACGAAAGGCTGCGTGTGCAATTACGGGGGCAGAATATCTCGTGTCGATTCAGTCTGATGAGATGAAAGGTATTCTGACGAATCATTTTCTGCATGGCTACTTCGCGAACTTCCTGCATGTTTCCAGATGGATTCAATGTGAGATTCAGATCGCCACGGATTGCGTAAACGGCGGCTCTGTGGTGGAGCCGCCGTCGCTTGTGGTATCTTGGGGAGACGTGTATTCGAATTGAGTTTGAGCCGTTTTCGTAAAGTCTTTCAGAACAATGTCTTCGTTCTATCAGTTTGATGTGATTGTCATCGGGGCTGGTCATGCCGGGATTGAAGCGGCATTGGCATCGGCTCGTCTGGGAGCGAAGACAGCACTGCTCACCATGAATTGCGATATGGTTGGGGCAATGAGCTGCAACCCAGCTATCGGGGGTGTGGCCAAGGGGCAGATCGTTCGCGAGATTGACGCCCTTGGTGGCGAGATGGGCAAGTGCATCGACGCGACCGGGATTCAATACCGCATGCTGAACAGTGGCAAGGGCCCTGCCATGTGGAGCCCTCGTGCACAAGCCGACAAGAAGGCATATCAGTTTCTGATGAAGCTGATCGTCGAACAACAGGATAACTTGACGCTTGCTCAGGAGATGGTGGAAGAACTGCTGGTCGAAGGAGACCCAGTCTCGGTTGATATTCGTGAACCAGAGCTGGAACAACGACCACGCATCACCGGTGTGCGAGTCCGTGGGAACGCCGTTTATCATGCCAAGTCGGTGATCGTGACGACTGGAACATTTCTCCAGGCAATCATGCATACAGGAGAAGCGAAAACTGTCGGGGGCCGCGCAGGTGAAGGGACGACCGGCACTGTTTCTGATTGCTTCCGTCGACTGGGTTTTGAACTGCAACGATTCAAGACCGGGACACCTGCCAGACTCAATGGCAGGACAATTGATTTCTCCAGTTTACAGATTCAGCCTGGCGATGACGTTCCAGCGCCGTTCTCTTACATGACAGAGCGTATTCAGCAGGAACAGATTCCTTGCTGGCTGACGGAAACCAATGCTGGAGTCCATGACGTGATTAAGGCCAACTTGCATCGGGCTCCGATGTACAGCGGTCAGATTCAGTCAACTGGTCCTCGTTACTGCCCGTCTATTGAAGATAAGGTCGTTCGGTTTGCCGAGAAGGATTCCCATCAAATCTTTCTGGAACCAGAGGGGCGACATACTCTCGAATATTACTGCAATGGGATCTCGACGAGTCTCCCTCGCGATGTTCAAGAGGCAATGATCCATTCGATCCGAGGGCTGGAGAACGCACAGATCATGCGTTACGGCTATGCGGTCGAATACGATTTTGCCCCACCGACTCAGCTGTATAATACTCTTGAAACCAAACGTGTCGCCGGGTTGTATTTTGCCGGGCAGATTAACGGCACGACGGGCTACGAAGAAGCAGGCGGACAGGGACTCATCGCCGGAGTGAACGCTGTTCTGAAACTGCAGGGGAAAGACCCGTTTGTTCTGGATCGCTCGCAAGCATATCTCGGCGTGCTGATTGACGACCTTGTTACCAAGGGCGTCGACGAACCATACCGCATGTTTACATCACGAGCTGAGTATCGACTGCTGTTGCGTCAGGACAATGCTGATCGTCGCCTGACTCCGATCGGGGAATCTATTGGCCTTGCCGATGCAGAACGTGTCCGTCAGTGGCGGCATTATGAAGACGAGGTTGAGAGAGCGATTCAACTGATTCGCAAGACGCGGCATCAGGGAACAACGCTGGAAGAGTGGTTGCGTCGTCCGGAAATTGAGTGGTCACATCTGTCTGAGATGTCGCCTGATGTCGCGAGTCTCGAAATTTCTCCACGAGCAAAACAGCAGGTGGAGATCGAGACGAAGTACAGTGGCTATGTGAAACGACAGCAGATGGATGTCGAGCGTCAAATCAAAACGCAGTCGATGAAGATTCCTGCTTCGTTCGATTTCAAAGCGGTTCCACAATTGCGATCGGAAGCCAAGGACAAGTTTTCACGAGTTCGCCCTGCTGACCTCGGACAGGCTGGTCGCATCAGTGGCATCACTCCGGCGGATCTCGCGATTCTGACACTCTATATCAAAGAGCCGAAAAAACTCCGCGAGCATTCAGAGCGAATGTGATTTTGCCTGTGCTCGATGTGCTGGGAATTTTTCGTCTCATCTGGAGTGAAATTCGTGAATCGCCCTTCGAAAGATGTCGGAAACTCACAAGCTGGACGACGACCCAATTCACGCCCGAGCAGTGGCTGGTTTATCGGTAGCATTCTGATTGGATTTGTCTGCTACATGGGGTTTTTGATCTGGAGCGGCCATGTCCCGTTCTATGTCGCTTCTCTTTATTTGGCTGTAAGCGTCATCGCGGCTGGCTATTACATCGTTGATAAATACGCAGCAGGGAAAGGGGGGCGAAGAGTTCCTGAAAACACTCTCCTCAGCATTGGATTGTGTTGTGGATGGCCCGGCGCATATCTCGCACAGCGGCTCGTTCGTCACAAAACGTCGAAATCATCCTTTCAGGTTCTCTTTGGTCTCACCGTCATGGTGAACGTTGCGGCGTTCGTACTGTATTCCCAACCAGTTTTACGAAATGCGATTCTGGGAATGCTCGCCACCCCGTCCTCAGGATCTCATTGAGGCTTCTTAGTGATTTGTGTTCAAACGACAAAAAGCCGCTGGGACTAATGTTCCCTGCGGCTTTTTTTGTAGTGACTCATGAACTTGTTGCACCGGCGTTGCAGGTATCTCTGAGCAGACTCCAGAACATTTCCAGAAATCAGACAGTGTCTCTGGCACGCAATATTCAGCCTTTCCCACTTAGGAAGGCTGCAGCACGGCCATATGAGAGAGCGAACCGGTCTAGTTATTGATGCTCTTTTCGTGAGCAATCAGGAACTCAATGAACCGCAGCTGAGCTTGCAGTTTCTTATCGTTCTGATTGGTGACACGACGAGCCGGGCTACGTCGGTAACGCTCTTCTGAAGACCATTCTGAACGGATCTCTTCGCGGCGTCGTGCGATCTCGGTTGTCGTTGGTGCACGACGTGATTTCTTGGCCTGACCTTGAGTGGTTGACTTCTGGATCATTTTGATCTCCTGTCCGCCTGTAATCATTTTGCCAGGCTGGAATGGTCCCGTTTGAGTGAATCGCGTCCTTGGCGGACAACACGCCGCTATAGTTGACGCAGATTTCGGATTCCTCTCTTAATCTCTATCTTGCGTGATTCGGGCGGGCGGAAAAAGTTGCCAAAGTGTTCTCGTTTTGCAACATTCGGCCGCGGAAAGGTGCGGGCTGTAGTGGTTGGGTGGGTTTTGCGTTCACTTCACGTTGGCAAAACAGGACAATGGGGGCGTCAACGTCCTCGGATGATCACAGGACGAAATTAGAAGAACCCTGCACAGTGCGGTTGCTGTACTGAAGTGCGTCACCGAAAATGGTGTTAGAAACAGTGCCCGGCATAACGTGCTTGAATCAGGCGACGTGAAGCAGAGCGAAGTTGATTGAGGTCAGAGAGTGTTCGTGGAGGAGCCATTGTGGAATCCCCCCTGCTGAAATCAGAGTTGGCTTGTCGAACAGATTCAGGCCTCAGTGGAGTTGCCAATCGTGAGTGAAACATTCGGAAAGATGTTGGGACGGATTCCTAGCGGTCTATTTATTCTCACTGCTCGCGGGCCGAACGGAGAAGAGACCGGGATGCTGGCCAGTTGGGTGCAGCAGTCCGGGTTTGAGCCTCCGTCACTGACGGTTGCGGTCAACTCCAAACGCTATTTGCTCGACTGGCTGGGGCAGGGGGCGACCGTGGCACTCAGTCAACTGGGAGACTCGCAGAAGCAGTTGCTCGGGCATTTCGGCAAAGGTTTCGAGCCGGGAGTTCCTGCTTTCGAAGGACTGGCTGTTGATCGCTCTCCTTCCGGCCTGCCTGTTCTGAGCGATTCGCTGGGCTGGATTGAAGGGAGTATTGCCGGGTCACTCGATGCTGGTGACCATGTCGTGCTGCTCGTGCAGGTTGCAACTGCCGAGTCGGGAACGCGACATGAAGCAGAAAAGCCGTGGGTACATCTCCGGAAAAACGGACTGCGATACTAAAGCAATCGCAGGATGCATACAGCGTCTCTGTTACGCGGAATCCCGCCTATCTGTATTCAGGCGGGATTCAGTTCTTCCCTGTGGAAGGCTTCTGCAGAGCCATAGGATTCTGCAAAAGCGACAATTAGCAGCTGCGCTCGATTGAGAGTTCCGGCAGAAGCATCAGAACTTCTTTCGCTGGCGAATCCGGAAGCAATTGGAGTTCCTGCTGGGCTTCGGCCGCAAGCCGTCGTGCCGTCGCGAGTGAGTCATCCAGGGCGCCGGTTTCCTGAATCATGCGCAATACCTGTAGTGTGGCTTCCTGGCTTGGCGTTTCGAGAAGCGTCTGCAATTGCTCAAGCTGCTCTGCATTACAGAGTCGGTGGAGACGAATAATGGGGAGCGTCAGCTTTTGCTGTGCGAGGTCGGTTCCCAGAGTTTTGCCGATGGACGATTCGAGCCCGGTGAGGTCGAGAACGTCGTCCGCAATCTGAAACGCCAATCCGAGCTTGCGTCCAAATCGCTCCATGGCTGAAACGATCGTTGAATTCGCACCTGTATATCGTGCCCCGATTTCACAGGAGACCGCGCAGAGCTCGGCAGTTTTTCCATCAATGATGGAAAAGTATTCGGATTCGGTGAGTGCAAGGTTTCCCCGATTTCGGGTCTGCATCAGCTCACCTTCGCAGACACGGTTCGTTGCGCGGCCGATCAAGCGGCACGCTTCTGCCTTACCGGTGCTGGCAGCCAGGTGAAACGCATGTGTGAAAAGAAAGTCTCCATACAGAACGCTCGTCTCGTTGTTCCAACGGACGTTGACCGTGGCAACATGGCGTCGTACGTCTGCTTCATCCAGAACGTCATCATGCACGAGAGTCGCGGTATGAATCATCTCCACGACGGCGGCGAGAATCAGGTGATCTTCGCTGATCTCTCCAACCGCTTTTGCAACGAGCAGACAGAGCAATGGGCGGAGACGTTTTCCTCGAAAGCGTCGCGTGTGTTCGAGGATGTCACGGATGAAAGGGCTGTCCGACGAGAGTTCGGCGTCGAAACGTGTTTCGACTTCCTGCAACGCTGTCCCGAGGATGGCGTGCGTCCGCTCCAGTAGTTCAGAGACATTCCTTAATTCAGCCATAACCTTCTCAATTCCCGCGCAGCTGCCACTCATTTACCACGCAAACCAAATTCACCTGCCAGAGAGGACGCCCTCCATTCAGGATGGTTCGCACTGGTAACAGGTGTCGTTACCAAAATGCGTCCCATTTCAAAAATGAAGACGTTTTCCCCTTATTCACCCCGGTCTGCAGAGGCGGTTGCGCGCCCATGATAGATCAAAGTCGTTCCAGCGTCCTAGGTAATTCGAGATTTCCGTCGCCCGAACGGAAATTTCCTTCCATGAATCGGGATTGGTTTCGACAACCTGTCGTGAGGAGTCGTCGTAGAACGGCGTTTTCATTCAAAAATGTTCGTATTGTGGGGATCTGACAGCCTTACTGACCACCACTGAGCTCCGGTTTCAGCGGCGGTTTCGCTTCGACCAGAAGTGGAATGACACGTCTGAAGTCCCCTTTGAGGTGGTCTCGGAAGGGAGTCTTTCCTACCATGAGGTCTCGGAGTGTCAACAATACATTTGCAGCCGAATCATCAGGGTCACCGCGTTGCGGGATGTTCGCTCGTGGGCTACGTCGAAATGGCTGCCGTAAGGAGATGGCAATGTCTCGCGGAATGTTTGTTGCTGCGGCAAGCATGGTGGCTCTCTGTGGGCTGGTGTTTTGTGGGCAGCGTGAAGCCTTATCTCAACCGGCTTCCAAGACGAAGGAAGCTGAAGAACGGAAGTCATCGGATCCAGGAGAAAATCCATTTCCCGGGCGATTTCCAGCACCCAGTATCGATGGCGGAACTGACTGGCTGAACACTTCTGGGCCCATTGCTCTGGAAGACCTGCGAGGCAAAATCGTTCTGCTCGATTTCTGGACGTACTGCTGCATCAATTGCATCCACATTCTGCCAGACCTGAAGTATCTGGAAGAGAAGTATCCCAACGAACTCGTTGTGATCGGTGTGCATTCGGCCAAGTTCGAAAACGAACGGGAATCCGACAATATTCGTGAAGCGATCATGCGCTATGAGATCGCTCACCCTGTGATTAACGATTCCAACATGACCATCGCCAGAAAGTACCAGTTCAACAGCTGGCCGACGCTGGTATTGATTGATCCAGAGGGGAATTACGTTGGCAGTCAGCCAGGTGAAGGGCATCGTGAAGTCTTTGATAAAGTCATCGGACAGCTCGCGACCTACCATCGTAAGAAGGGGACTCTCGACGAAACGCCAGTGAAGTTTCATCTGGAAAAAGAAAAGGCGGCCCCAACTCCATTACGGTATCCCGGCAAGATTCTGGCCGACGAAAAAGGGGGACGCCTCTTCATTACCGACAGCAATTACAACCGCATTGTCGTCAGCTCTTTTGATGGGGACTTGATTGACATCATCGGAAGCGGTGCGATCGGTGCGAAAGATGGCGACTATAAAACCGCCTCATTTGATCATCCACAGGGCGTCGCTCTGGTGGGGGACAACTTGTACGTGGCTGATACCGAGAATCACCTGATTCGCAAAGTTGACTTGAACACCAAAGAGGTCACAACGCTCGCAGGAACAGGCGTCCAGTCTCGCGTTCGCCCAACATTTGGTCGTGACGGGAAGTTGCTGAAGACCCCGTTGAACAGTCCTTGGGCGATGATCGAATTGAACGGTACGCTTTATATCGCCATGGCTGGTCCGCATCAGATCTGGCGGCACAAGTTGAACTCCGATGAAATCGGTCCCTTTATTGGAAGCGGTCGCGAAGACATTCTCGATGGAAATCTGCGAGAAGCTGCCTTGGCTCAGCCGTCCGACATTGTGACCGATGGCAAGTCTCTCTTTCACGTTGACAGCGAAGGGTCGGCAATCCGCCGTAACGACATTACTCCACCTGCAAAAGTGGTAACCGTTGTTGGCCCACACGAGTTCCCGAACGGCCGATCTTTGTTCGAGTTTGGTGACATCGACGGAGAAGGGGACGCAGTCCGAATGCAGCATCCAATTGGAATCGCGATTCATGAAGGCATGCTGTACGTCGCTGATACCTACAACGACAAAATCAAACTTGTCGATCCAGTGAAGCGAACGTCAGTCAGCTGGCTGGGGACCGGCACCGCAGGCAACTCTCTCGATCCTGTTGAGTTGAAAGAGCCAGCTGGTCTTGCCGTTGCAGGGGCATACATGTACATCGCTGACACAAATAACCATCGAATCCTGAAAACAGATTTGAAAACCAAGGCGACGACCGAACTGGTCGTGAAGGGGCTCACTCCACCTGTCCTTCAGAAACCGGATCCAAACGAATTGACGGCAGACAACCAAACCGAGTCGCAACCAATCATCGTTGGCAATGGAGTTGCAGCCACTGTGAAGGTGGAGTTCGATTTCCAGCCTGGCTATCACCTCAATGCTGCTGCTCCACTGCTGTATAAGATCACAGTTGTCGACGGAGCAAAGAATCTGATTGCTGAAACAGACCTGAACGTGCGGAAACGTGGAGAATCAGCAGAGAAGACGGGGACAATTTCACTGCCATTGACCGGTGAAAAAGGTCAGGCGACCGTCATGCTGACAATCAACTATCAGTACTGCAAAGACGGAACTGGCGGGCTTTGCAAATTTGGCTCACAACAGTGGAAGCTTCCACTGACAGTGGCCGCAGAAGGCTCGAGTGAAATCAAGTTGAACGTGAAGCCGTAACCGCTTCAGACTGAGTTAAAGCAAAATCGCCACTGGGATTGATTCCAGTGGCGATTTTCTTTTTGGGCTGTCATCAAGTGAGCTGTGATCAAGTGACAGGGGAGATCGTCGGTAATGTTCTCAGGTCGGCGTAGTCACCGCTTTGCACCAGATACGGGAGTCGGGTCATGCCGTCGATCATGATCGGGGCATATTCATCACTGTCCGGCATAGCGGATGTCCCGCGTCGGGCTCGGAGCGAATCGAGTGATGGATACCGTGGGTCCGAAGGATACGAACACAATTGGTCCTGCATCGATGTATCGACGGGATTCGGAGCCAGAGCGGTGAAATGGGTTTCCGGGTGCTCCTTTGACGCTAGCTTAATCAACGCATTCAGTGCGGCCTTCGAGATCCCGTAACCGCCCCATCCTCGCTGCAGGTTAATACCGGCGGAAGAGGAAATGGCGACGACTTGCTTGATCTGAATCGACATGGCATAGAGCTCATCAAGGATGATCTTGTTTGCCCAGACATTGACGTGCATGACGCGGTCAATTTCATCGAGTGGCTGCGTTGCCAGATCTCCAAACGGTCCGAGGATTGCCGCGTTCAACACGACAAGGTCCAGAGATTTGACCCCTTTCAGCAGTCGAGCGAATTCCGGACCGATCTCGTTCGCGTGACTCAGGTCACATGGCACAAAGTGGAAGCGCCCTGAGTCGATGATGCTGGGAGCATTGCGGCTTGTACCGTAAACCTGTGCCCCCAGCTTCAGAAATTCACGAGTCAGGCTCAGCCCAATTCCGGCGCTCACGCCTGTGATGAGAATTCGTTTACCTTGGTAGTCGTTCTGCATCGCACGTGTTTGTTTCTCAAGGAGCAGATGTTCGGTCATGTTTGGGAATCGACAGTGGAGAAAGTCATCTCAATCTGCCGGTGTCGATTTCATGCCGGGTCTGCTCGGTCAGCGTTCAGATTCATTTTGACGATTGAATTCGAACTTCTCAATAAGCGCTCTGCAACTTCTGGAAGATCTCGCCCAGGTTGTCTGGAAGCTTCCTCGCAGTCGCAATCACATCAGCGAATGGCTGTCTGCTTTGGATTCAGGGACTTCATTCCAGGTAATTCGTTCTGGATGCCCCCACTCCTTTTGAAAATACCTTACACTGCCCGATCGAATACCTGTTTCGGCAATGTGCTAGTTGATTTGCATGCATCGACCTGATTGCGCGAACCGACATAGTGCATCTAAGAACAGGGGACTCCCGCTCATGCCAGAGTCCGGCTGCGATTCATATTACACTTGTTATTTTGCCCAATGACATCCACGACTTCAAATCGAGAACTCCGCAATATTCGGTTACGAATTGCATATGACGGGACTCAGTACTCCGGCTGGCAGATTCAGCCTGACCGGATTACCGTGCAAGGTTGCCTTGAACAGGCAATTCGCGAACTGACAGGCGAGTCGTTTCCTGTGCTCTGTGCCGGTCGTACCGATGCGGGTGTGCATTCATTGGGACAGGTGGCGAACTTCAATACGACTTCACTGATTCCGGCTCATAAGTGGCGTCCAGCATTACAGACACGTCTTCCGGAAGACATTGTCGTTCTGGAGTCGGACGAAGTTCCGATGGCGTTTCATTCCACTTTCTCGGCCATTTCAAAGCGCTATCGCTATGTCATTCTGAATCAGGTTGTTGCTGACCCATTTGTGGCGCGCTATAGCTGGCGCATCACTCACGAGCTCGATGTTGAAGCAATGCAGGAAGCTGCGAATCGTCTTCTGGGGACACATGACTTCCGCAGTTTTGAATCGCATTGGCCGAACAAGGCGACAAGTGTGCGAACGGTTCACGAGCTGAAGATCTTCCGCATGCCGAGATGGGAGCTCTTTGTTCCTCAGGCGGTTGCTGATCAACGAGCAGAACCAGTAAACGTGACCGTCCCTGCGAATTCTCAAGGGGAGTTTGTTTGTCTGGAAATCGAGGCTGATGGATTTCTTTACAACATGGTCCGCACAATCGCCGGAACTCTGAGTTACGTTGGGCGTGGAAGTTGGACCGCCGACGATGTTGAACGGGTTCTGAAAGCTCAGGATCGTTCCGTCGCCGGAGGAACGGCACCAGCCTGTGGGTTGTTCATGATTCGTGTCAATTATGACGAAGCAAATTTGGACTATCGTGACCCGCGTTAAATTAGTGGTTCGCAGGCGGAGCGAGATCAACGAGATTGGCGTCTTGAGATCGGCCCACTGTCTTTACTCTTGAAGCGACAGTGTTACTGCTCAGGCTTCTCTTCCTCTGGAGCAGGTTCCGGCTCCGGTTCAGAGATGGAATTCAGCGTTGTGACAACGGATTCTGCCCCCCGACGTGGCCGTGCGAACTGCAGGACTACGCCTGCCTTGCTGTATTCCCACCACTCGATGACACCGTGAGTTGTTGCGATGCGTGTCATTTGGGTGGGCGGGCCTCCCAGTGCGGAAACAACTTGGCGCCGAGTCATTCCTACCGTGACGCGTCCATCTTTCACCGCCTGATCAAGAGGCGAGAGTGGCATCGCGGCGAGTTCCGATTCTCGAATCCAGCGACCATCCACGAGCTTCATCCCATACAACATCAGCCAGTCTTTGGCGGGGGTATACTGCGGATTGACTCGCCATGCTTCAAGATAAAACTGCCGCGCTGTCTCGGTGTCTTTGAGTAATGCCAACCATTGTTCCCCAAGATCGGCCAGCCCTCGGGCGCCTTCCTGGCGGTAACTCGGCTCACGCGCCTGCAACCATTTCTTCTTGGTTTCGATGATGAGTTCAGCAGTTCCTTCCTTCTCCAGTTGTTTGCAGAAGGCGTCCAACTGTCCCCGAGTCATCGTCGGCACCATTTGCGTGCGGTAGTTCAACTCCAGATCTTTAAACTTCTGGGCGAGTTGAAGTTGCTCCGGGACTTGTGAAGCGAGTTTTTCGGCTGTTTCAAACCCGTTCTTTCCTTCCGGGTCAGCGTCTCCCTGAATACGCTCCAATATGACGCTGACAGCGAACAAACGGTTCAATGTCGGTCGTGTTTCAGCAGTGGCTTCTGCATAGATCTGTAATGGGTTCTGCTGATATTTCTCTGCGAGTTCCTTCGGCCAGGTCTTCAGTGCTGCCTGACTTCCTGGAAGTTTTTCGTAGATTGAAGCGATCAGGTTTTCGTACTTTGCACTGCTAAATGGTTCGCGCTTCATGTTGAGATAACTGGCGCGAAGTGATTCGTGCTGAATCCGCTGGACGAGGTCGTCGCCGACATTTTTTGATCGTGCCTTGGCAACGAGAGTGGCGAGCCCGCTTTCATCGCCGGGGTTGATACGGCGAAACTCTGTCAGGATCCCGTTGCGATCGAGATCAATGGCGTCCTTCTCCAGCTCTTTGTCATTGTAGAATTTTGCTCTGGCATGTCCCCAGTCCGCAACCTTGTACCAATCTTCCGGACGAGTCGAATCAATGGTGAATCGCATGGTCCGCAGGCGATCAGTATCGCGTGGCCGGGAGATCAATGTCTGAACGCGGAAGACAAGTTTTCCGTTGTCTTTCTCGATCTTGCCTTTGATTTCGACGACTCCCGTCGTTCCCCGATTTTCTGCCAGCTCCGGCGTCATCAGGAATGTCAATGGGCAGTGCGGAAAGGTCATGGTGTTGCCACTGACGATGGCATACCGGCCTTCAAGTGACCAGACATAATCCGTCAGCACAAAGTCGTCCCAGTTCTCTTTGTGCTGAAGAAACTCTTCGATGGATCGCGCTTGTGCGAATGCGCTCGAACTCGTAACGAGCAGGAACAATCCGGCGATCAGTAATGTGGCAATTGCACCAGATTGATTCTTCATGGCTCACACCCGACGATCTTGGCCTGCTGTTCCAGTCGTTGAACAATCGCATCCTCAGGTGAGGCGAGTGAGAAGTCGAAACCGAGATCTGCATAGGTGCGAGGATGCACCCAGAGGAAGCCCGTCTCAGGATCAAGTTTCAATATCCAGCAATCTTGCTTCTCGTCGCGTTCGCAGTCGGCAATGGCACCGGCAAAGATGCATTCCAGTTTGCCTCCTTTGGGGACGGCCTTTGCGAAATCTGGAAAGTTCACTTCCAGAATCGCATTGCCGGTGATTCCGTTGCCGTGCATAGGCAACTTTACTTCAAACCGCCTCCGCCGTGATTTCTCTGGCGTGACATCTTCAACGACTGCTTCGACAACGAGCCACTGATTCAGGTGTCGGTCAGCAAGTCGGTTCTTGATCTTCGCTGGTTGCTTCTGTTCGTTGAATTTCTGTACTGCCTGCTGAAAGATCTCGTCGATTGAGTCTGCACAAAGATGGGTCATCGCCCTTGATTCATAAAAGGCATAGCGGATTGCCTGAGCATCAGGATCTGACCGCCCGAGACGATTCAGTGCGATGGTCGCGGATTCCAATGGGGAACGTGCATCGAGCCACTTTCCCTCTTCGAAGAGTTCGAGCCCCTGTTTTCCTGCCGCAGATGCAACTGCAGCGGCGTTCGCGAATTGAGCCTGTCGCAGAATCCAGAACATCGTGAACAGGGCGATCACGGTGACTGCGATCCCAAACCCAAGAAACCGCTTCCAGAAAGAGGGGCGAGTTGGGATCTGGATTTTGTTCTTCGGGATCTTCACCTTTCCCTGCGGAGTTTGAGAACGTACTTCCGCTTTCGCCAGTGGTGCTGCGACCGGTCGAGTCGTCGCGCTCTTTTGTTTCGGGGCCTTGGGACGCGGTTGTTCAGGTGCCGCGGAATCCGGTGTCGATCGAGTTCGCTTCTTCAGCTTGCTGATCGATTGAGGACCTGGACCAAAATCGTCGTCCTCTTTCTTATTCGTTGATGGCGATTTCTCAACAGGTGCGACCGGAATGGGGTAAACATTTCGCGGTAGAACAAAGATCGAGCGGCCACAAGATTTACATTGAAGCTCTTGCTGGCGTTGCCTTCTCAGACCGGTATGTTCCTGGCCACATTCACACGTCAGACCGAATGGCTGCGGGGACTCTGGTTGCCCACGCTGGAAAAGATCCTTGGTTTTAGAAAACCAGCCACTCATTTCGAATTATCCGACTGGACTTGTGAGGAGGACTCCGCACGCAACAGGTCTCAACAACAAGGACGACCACTTCTGAAGAGCTTGTTGCGGGAAGACTCGGTCGAGTTCCCGAGCATCAGTTTATCTGCCGAGTCTTTGACCGACCAGAACGAACAACGCATTCAGGATCGAATTAGATCAAAGCGTTGCTCGATTTTTTGAATAGCGACTGATGGCAACTGAGGAAATTACTGCAGATTAAGCGAGCGATTGGACGTAACGCTCCAGTGCATTTTTCCAATCTGGGAGCAGCTGTCCGGTCACCTGCATCGCTTTTTGGCAATCGAGAACGCTGTATCGCGGTCGTTGTGCCCGTGTCGGGTATTCCTTTGATGGAATGGGAATGACGGGGGTCGATTTGCCTGCGAATTGAAGTGCTGCCTGAGCGACTTCATACCAGGTTGTTGCTCCTGTGTTGGTCACATGATAAAGCCCGAATTCGGTGGTTTGAATCAGAGCAGCAATCATGCTGGCGACGTCTGTGGTGGAACTCGGAGTGCACCGCTGGTCGTTCACGATGCGCAGTTCATCTCGTTCGTCTGCCAGTCTCAGTATTGTTTTGACGAAGTTCCCTTTGGCCTTGGTTTCAGCGAGTCCGTACAGCCCGCAAGTGCGAACGATAAAGGCCTGAGACAAGTGCCGTTGAACGGCTGATTCACCGGCGAGCTTGCTTCGACCATAGACATTGACCGGCGCGGGGACATCGTCTTCTGTATAGGGAGTTTGATGCTCGTGGTCGGCGCCGAAGACATAGTCCGTGCTGACGTGAACAAGCGTTGCCCCGTAAGAATGGCACCAGTGTGCAAGGTTCTCAGGGCCGATGGCGTTCACTTGAAAAGCAGTCGCAGAATCGTCTTCTGCTTTGTCGACGAGATTGTAAGCCGCCGTGTTGATGAGAATTTCAGGGCGGAGCTGATTTAAGACGTCATTCACACCATGTTGATTGACAATGTCAATCTGTTCATGGGTGAGGGGAATGGCATGGGGAAGGACCTTCATCAGATCCGACCCCAATTGCCCCTTGGCTCCAATGACAGCGATCCGTTGCATGAGAGACCTCAAAGATCAGTCGCTGAATTAGGCATGACCTGACAACGTGAATGATGTCACATTGCCAGGTCATGTTTGCAAATTGTTCTTACTCCAGCCCGAGCACATCGGACATGGTGTAAATGCCGGCCGATTTTCCTGCCACAAATTTTGCAGCAGTCAAAGCCCCATAGGCATAGCTGTCGCGGGTATGACCGCGAACATAGACTTCCAGTGTTTCACCCATCATACCGAAGACAATCTGGTGTTCCCCGACATTGTCGCCGGTCCGCAACGCGTGATATCCGATTTCGTTGCGAGGACGTTTTCCGGTCTGTCCGTGACGTCCGTGGACCTGTTCGGTCTGGCCCATTTCGTTGGCCACGATCTCGCCGAACTTCAGGGCGGTGCCACTCGGAGCATCTTCTTTGAAGCGGTGGTGTCGTTCGACGATCTCGACATCGATGCCGCTGGAGACGTCTTTCAAGGCTTTTGATGCCTGGCCGACGAGCTTCATCGCAATGTTCACTGCGAGGCTCATGCTCGGCGATTGAACGATTGCAGTTTCCTGAGATGCAGTGAGAATCTCTGAACGCTGTTGTGGAGAGAGACCTGTTGTTGCTTCAACCAGAGGAATGCGACGTGTTGCACATTGTTTGGCAATGTCGACCGCCCCTTCAGGTGTTGAGAAGTCGATGATGACATCAACATGAGAAGGAATTTCGGCGGTGAACGGAATCCCGATATTGCCGATTCCGGCATGCTCTCCGGCGTCTTTACCGAGCACTTTGCTGCCGGAATACTCAATTGCTGCAACGATTTTTAACTCTGAATCGGCGCAGGCCAGTGCAATCAGGCGTTGCCCCATGCGTCCGGCCGCTCCGGCGATGGCAACTCGAATGGGATCCGACATGACGTAATCTCTGTTCCAGAAAATGTCTTTGAAAACATGGACCGTTGGCTTCAATTCATAGTCGGCGGACAGTCCAGACTCATACTGCACAATAGAGCAGATTTTTTCTTCCTCTGCAGGCGTCAGCAGAGTGGAAGATTGGAATTATGTCTCTCTTGAACGATTTGTTCCATCGCCCGTCGATTGAACAGGCGACGCTGGTCTATGGAAGTGGAATGTGTGTCACCTGCATTGTATTCAGGTCGACGATTGCAAATGAGAGCGGTGTCGCCCGATAGAGTGCCCCGGGGTTGAGCACAAGGGTTTTCCCCTCCATATGGTGTTCGAACTTGTGAGTGTGGCCATAGCAGACAAGATCATACTTGTTGCTTTGGATGGTGTTGTGAAATCGGGCGTGATCGTCGCTGTGCAGGAAAGCGATCTTGCGGTCGGCGAGCTCAATTTCCCCAAACCGATCATGGCACATCTGCCCTGCGTCTTTGATGGTGGCTCGGAGTTCCGCAGTATCAAAGTCGCAGTTGCCAAAGACAAAATGTGTCGGCCATTCTGCGAACAAGGGAATGATACCAGCGGAAACGATGTCCCCGCAGTGAATCACGGCTTCGATGGGGTAACTCTCAAGTCGAGCGATTGCCTGCATTGTGTTCTGAACACTCCCATGAGTGTCGCTGACAACACCAATTAGCATTTCCATTCCTCCCAAGGGGGCGAGTACTGTGTCGGGATGGACGTGTCAGGCAACGGCTGCATTACGCTCACACGATGGCTTTGTCCGGTCTAAGGTATTCTGCTTTCGTTGTTTATGGGGATTCCGATGTGTGGTTTGCAAGTCGCTATTCAGAAGATCCCGGGAAGTTTCTCGAAAATGCATCGGACAGGAAAATAAGGTATTCCAGTAACGATGATCGAGGTCATGATGAGAGGCAATTCGCAGAGACCAGGTACGCTTTGGAGAGTTGCCAAAACAGGTGAGGATCCTGTTTCCAGTGGCGTATCAACTTTAACTCAGATGTTGAGTCAGGCGTGAATTCCTGGCTGTGAGTTGATCCCCCGGCAAGAACAGATTGGGCATGCGACCATACGTGGCGCTTGTCGAGTTCTGTCAATGGGGTGGTCTCAATGGGTAATGAGAAGGAACGACCATGAAGAATTTGCTTGCACTTGCGTTGGTATTTGGAGCGGCATCAACAAGCGTCGGGAGCCAGGCGTCACCGATTCAGGCCCCTGCGAAAGTTCCTTCCGGAGTGGTTCATGTTCAGGGAGTGAATCCACATCATGTGAACCGAATTCAGCCGATTCCTGACGTCCAACCAGGCACCGTCATTGGCGACGCTTCCGGTGTCCAGCTAGTTCCACTGTACAAAGATGTGAAGGTGTTGTTTCCGAAGAACATTGCTCCATGTGCGGTGCGAAAGGTGGTGGCAGTACCAGATCCTTGCAACCCCTGCTGCTGTGTCTTTGTCGAGATTTGTGTTCCGCCATGTGGGTGTGAAGAAGTGGTCACCGTTCACCCACGGTTGGATCGCGTGACATTTGATTACGGCGAATACCGTGTTCGCATTACAGAGCGAAAAGGAACGCTGGTCATTGCCTATTTGAAGTAAGGCAGCGTCAACGCGAGACGTGGAACGTGTTTGAGTAGAAATGAAGAGAGCCAGCCTGACAATGTGTCAGGCTGGCTCTTGTCTTGATGTGACTATCACGAATGCCGTAACGGCCTGTTGCTATTTCGCATTCCGGATGGAATAGAGGTTAGCACCGGTTCTCAACAGGATCTCGTTGTCCACCAGCACTGGAGTTGCATAGGTGGTGTCGTCATTGCCAAGAGGATTGGTCCCTTTCACACTCTTGTCGTTCAGGTCGACAACAAATGTCTTCCCATCTTCGCGAGTGTAATAGAGCATGTTTCCTGAGATGACAGGAGAGGAACTGTAGTTGTTGCGGTTCTTTTCGAGAGTCTCAGACCAGAGTTCTTCTCCAGTCTGGCTGTTCAGGCACGTGATCACTCCTTTGTCGGAAGCGACCAGAACCTTGTCTTCAAACGCCGCAGGTGTCGGGACATCGGAACCAATGTCCTTCTTCCAGAGGACGTGTGACTCCGTGACGTCGCCATTGCCCCCGAGGCGAATCGCGGTCAATGTCTTCCCACGTGCATACGGTGCGATGACAACGTCCCCGACGATGACCGGAGACGCGATTGAGCGGAAGTAACGTTCTTGATCTGGATTCAGAGTGCCAACGCGCCAGAGTTCTTTTCCGTCGCTGGCGGCATGACAGGTGACGTGATCGGCGCCCAGCACAACGATCTGTTCCTGGCCTTTATAGTTCGTGACGACAGGAGTGGTGTAACTCTGAGCCGACTCGTCCGGTGCGCTCAGGATGCGATCGACTTTCCAGGCAAGGTTTCCAGTCTCCGGGTCAAACGCAGCGAGGTACGATGGACCGGATTGCATGCAGGCGACGACGATGTGCTTGGAGGTCAGCACTGGTGAAGTACCAAGGTCCCACCAGAGGGTATCTTCGCCGAATTCCTTCTGGAGATTCTTGTGCCAGAGAACTTTCCCTGACCAGTCGAGAGCAGCGAAGTCTCCACTCTTGAAGTAGACGAAAATGCGTTTGCCATCGGTCACTGGAGAAGGATTTGAACCGCTGGCTTTCTTGTGCTTCCCGGGACGTTCTTTGCCGAGCTTAACTCGCCAGAGTTCTTTGCCGGCGCGATCGAAGGCCATGACCCCGTTTTCTTCTTCAATGGGCAGGGTCAGGACGATCTTGTCTTCATAGACAATCGGGGTGGAACTGGATCGGCCGGGCAGTGGGGTCGACCAGGCGATATTCGTTGATTCGTCCCATTGGACGGGATACTTGCCTGGCGAGACATTGCCGTTCAGGGATGGGCCACGCCAATTGGTCCAGGCGTCTCCGGCGTTGGCGACCGAGGCGGCGCATGCCATGATCAGGCTGGCGAAGATCTGTGCTTTCCAGCTGGTGGAATTGACCTTGGTGCTCGCAGTTGTGCCTGCCACCGAAGTCTCATTTCCAGTTGAAAATTGCATTGGGATGTCTCCTCAACGAGGGGGGTAGGTCTGCAATTAAGTACCGAACAGACTCGATGTTTTGTCCTGTTCAGCGCGTGTTTGCAACGGCCGTGCTCTGCAGGTGCGATGACCGGGGCTGACTGGTCCAAATCGTCGCAGCATGCTTATTTGATTATGGCGGCCGAGATGGGTCAACGGAAGTTGATCGGTAGGGGATTTTATGCGAAGTCGAAATTGAAGGCCGGCGAGGGCAGGGGCCAGACCGAACCGTCCAGATACAACAAATGCCCCGATGTTGAACATCGAGGCATTTGATGGAATTTCCAGAGTGAACGCGAACAATGTTGTTCGCGTTCACCAAGTCTCTTCTGCAGAGCGATTAGCCAATGCGGCCAACAGCTTTTGGTTCTTCTTTAACTGGCTGTTCTGACTTCTGTGGCAGAGTCGAACGGCCCTGGCTGATTGAGCTGGCCAGGTAGTTCAAGATGATACGGATTGATCGGATACTGTCGTCGTTACCTGGGATTGGCAGGTCGACCAGATCTGGATCGGAATCGGTATCGATCAGAGCAACAGTTGTCACTCCGAGCAGCTTGGCTTCGTGAATACAGTTGTGCTCTTTGCTTGGGTCGACGATCACGATCGCTTCTGGCAAGCGATTCATTTCGCGAATACCGCCCAGGTTGCGGCGAATCTTGTTCAGTTCTCGACGCAGACGTGACTGTTGCTTCTTGGAGAAGGTTGCCAGAGTTCCTGAGGTTTCCAGGTTCTCAAGCTCTTCGAGACGCTTCAGGCGTGAACGAATGGTACGGAAGTTTGTGAGCGTACCTCCGAGCCAGCGCTCTGTGCAGTATGGCATTCCGCAAGCTTCAGCAGCCTGGCGAACAGTGTCAACTGCCTGTCGCTTGGTACCGACGAAGAGGATCAGGCTTCCTTGAGCCGAAACCTTGTACAGGTACTTCTGAGCGCGAACCAGACCTCGGATGGTTTCCTTGAGGTCGATAATGTGAATGTTGTTGCGCTTGCCGTAGATGTACGGACGCATTTTCGGGTTCCACTTGCTGGTCTTGTGACCGAAGTGAACACCGGCTTCCAGAATGTCTTTTACGACGATGTCTGACACGGATTGCTCCTGAGATTCATTAAACCGGGATCGAAAGTGATCCGGCGCGATTCTTTCCGTGATTCCAGCTCTCTTTGCGAATGCTTCGCTCGGATGGCTCAGAAATCAGGCCCTGCAACCTGCAACACCGCAAGTCGACAAGCCTTAAGGCTCGTTCAGGGAATGGCCGATTATGGTAGCGAATTCGCTGCGAGATCGTCAAACAGGTCGACGGTTGACTCAACTTACGTGCCTCGAAGGGGTTACGTTCGGCGAATTGCGCTGCTCGCAGATTTGCGTCGGGTTCGATCGCCCATCAAGGCAAAACCTCCTGTCGTTCAAATGCTTACAGATAAGGGATCGCCATACGAACGATGCCGTCCCTAAGCCGGATCGGCAGTGTGCGTGCCTGCAGGTCTGAGAGTGTTTTTCGATGACTTCGTTTGGCTTTGTCGTCGACGATGTCTGAGAGTGCCGCGACCAGATCGCGGTCATAACATTCCATGTTGAATTCGAAGTTCAATCGCAGGCTTCTCGGGTCCCAGTTGCTGGATCCAATCAACGCCCAGTCATTGTCGATCAGGAGCAGCTTGGTGTGATCGAATGGTTCCGGGGTGAGATACACTTCACAACCTCGCTCCAGGACATTCATGATCGGGTCTGTTGATGCCCATTGGACGAAGCGGATGTTATTGACCTGAGGGACCAGAATTCGAACACGAACTCCCCGCATGGAAGCGACGTTGAGTGCGGAAAGGATCGCAGAATCCGGGAGGAAGTACGGAGTGACAATATCAATCCGCTCCTCTGCGATTGCGATCGCCCCGAGCAACACGAGGCGAATTTTGTCGAAGTCGGAATCCGGGCCATCAGGAATTCCACGCACCCTCACTTCTCCGTGATGCTCTGGAGGGGCGAACCAGGTTGCGCCTTCCAGCTTTTCGCCATTGGCAAAGTACCAGTCAGTGACGAAAGTCTCCTGAATGTGATGCACCGCCGGGCCTTCAATGCGGAAGTGAATGTCCTGAACCGGATGCGTTGTGGTCCAGTCGCCACGGCAACCTTCTCGAATGTTCATCCCTCCTGTAAATCCCACGGCTCCATCGACGACCATCATTTTGCGATGAAGTCGCAAGTTGGCGTAAGAGGCCAGCCAGGGGCGAAATGTCGGGAGGAAGGTTGCAACGGGAATGTTCTCATGCTGCAAAATCTGAACGATCGACGGTTTCGAATAACGTGATCCGACATAGTCAATCAGCACGCGAATCTCGACACCACGTTTCAGGGCATTGGATAACGCGGTGACAAACTCCTTGCCTGCACGATCACTGTCGAAGATGTAGGTGCAGAGCGTGATCGACTTCTTTGCAGCTTCGATCTCTTTGATCATGGCCGGATAGGCCACTTCACCACCTTTGAGTGGAGTTACAGAGTTTCCCAGAAGCAGTGCTTTGCCGGTGACATGCCTCGCGACAGCTTCGAGTCGTCCTTCAAATGGAAGGTGAAGTCGGGTTGCCGCATTTTCAACAAAGTTCCCACGAATCAGTTTCTCGCGGTAATGGCGATCTCGTGATCGCTGAATGCGTTGCCCTTTGCGTTGGATTCGATTGATTCCAAAGCAAATGTAAAGAATCGATCCGACGAATGGAGAGAGCCAGATCAGGCCGACCCAGCCCAGTACGCTTTGCGTTTCGCGTTTGTAAAGAACGGCGTGCAAGGACGTGTAGATTGCCAGAAGTCGCTCGCCGATTGCAACGAGAACTGCCCAGAATTGGAACCATTCGCTCATGGCTAAAGAGCCTTGTTGGTGATGTATGCAGTTTTGCTGGATCGAGATGAACTGAATTCAGGCACAGATTCAGTCAGAGTGAGCTGACACAGGCAGGTGTCGTCTCCGAGTCTGTTCCTGTTTATCACTCTCCGCAAGATTGGTCCATTCAGTTTTTATGTGATCGGATGTGAATGAATAGATTGCTGTAAATGGAATCAATTCTCCAGCCCTGAAACAGAAACAAGGCTGGACCCTCGTGTTGAAAGAGGATTCCAGCCTTGTTGTTGATCAGCTGAGGTCACTGTGGGGACCGTGGCCTGATACAGGCGATTCCCGCAGCGTCTCAGAGCTTTCGCGAGTCGAAATCAGACCGAACTATTCTGGCAGGCGGCCTGGTTCGACTTTCGGGAACTCCCCGGTGCAAGCTTCCATGAAGGCCACCAGATCCAGCTTTTCCTGCTGGGTCAGTTTGAGAGCCTTGATCTTGTCACTGAGGTTCTTGTTGGCAATTCCACCTCGGTCGTAGTACTCAACAACTTCCATCAGAGTTTGCAGGCTTCCGTCGTGCATATACGGAGGAGACGAGGCGACGTTGCGGACAGTCGGGGTTTTGAATGCTCCCCAATCCTTTGGATTGTTTGTGATCGCACCGCGGCCGGCGTCAACCTCTTTTGCTGTTGCGCCGACTCCGAGGTTGTGGTACTGCTCGTCAGTCAGGTTCGCCCCGACGTGGCAAGCTGCACAGTTGGCTCGTTCGCTGAAGTACAGGCGATGGCCGCGAATGGCACTTTCGGACATCGGAGACTTTTTCAGTCCGGATTTCACTTCATTGATCTGGGCGGCAACCTTTGGGTCGTCTTCGATCAGCTCTGCCAGATCTTCTGGATCCAGCTTGGCGAACCGCAGTGACTCTTCATAGAAGTCGTATGGGGATGGCCCGGTGACGATGGCGCGTTCAAATGTGGCGATCGCTTTGCCAACGTTGTCGATGTTCAGTGAGTCCTTACCGAAGACGGTTTCGAAGGCATATGCGTATCCAGGAATCTTCTTGAGGGTGCTCACACAGACATCATGTGTGTTTCCCATTTCAATTGGATTCGCGATTGGCCCGATGGCTTGTTCTTCCAGGCTTGCAGCGCGACCGTCCCAGAACTGAAGGTCTGAAAGAATTCGGTTGTAGCTGACTGGTGAGTTCCGGCCCCCTTCGAGACCTTTGATGCCGATCCCGAATTGTGTGGTTCGGCCGTATCCTTCGTTGTGATCGTGACAGCTCGCGCAACTGATCGTGCCGTCAGCCGACAGGCGTGGATCAAAGTAGAGCTGTCGCCCCAACTCGATCTTTGCACGAGTCATCGGGTTCTTGTCGAGCCCCTTGATCGATGCTGAACCAGCGGCCAGTCCGAGCGGCAGTTTCACCTTCAGTTCGGCATGGTTCTTTGGATCGTTGAACCACTTCTTGATTTCTTCAAGCTTCAATGGGCCTGATCCAGGAATCCCGGTCAACAGGTCACCGCTCCCCAGCAGCACTTCTTCTGTGGCCGCTGGTTTGGTCGGTGCTGAAGAGTGGGACCACTGCGAAACTGCAGTAGCGCCAACGAGGGTCAGTCCACCTAGCACGAGGGAAAGTCGCAGAGGGAGTTTCATGAAGTTCAAGTCGTTCAATCTGGAGGGACGGCGGGTGTGGGATACTGCCAGTGAATCACTTGCAGCGAAATGGTCAAACAAATGAGTTAGGCATTCAGTGGTGCCAAAACACCTGTTCAATCAATATCGGCGAGCAGGACTTCCGGTGTTCCGGTTGGCACGTCCGGCATGCCGTAAGAACGATTGGTGGAGGATTGTAGGCAGTTATTGCACTGCATCCACAAAAAATCTCATACTTCTATAGGTTACGGAGACAGAAGAACTTGTGGAATCGAGTTCGCCCAATTTTTCCCTCGACGGAGACGATTGACTCGCGGATTAAAGAATGACTTCGTTGTCAAAAGTCTTCCGGTTTGAGGATTTCGCAGCGATCTATCACGTTGAGAGCACTGGCGATGTGTTTGCATTGCTGCACCGGGTGAACACAAAAAAAGCGACCAGACGTATCTGGCCGCTCCGTGGAGAGTCTCAAGAAGGATTGCCTTCGGTTATTCGATCGTGTTCACGAGCTGACCTGGTGGAACCATCGAGGCGATTCGCTGAAACGCTTCGAGGATCTGCTGTTCCATTTCTTCAGTGGATGATCCCCCGGGAACGTTGATGAAGACGCCATTTCCCATCCAGGCAATTGCTTGCAGCAAGTCTCGATCCGCATCCATCCCCACTGCCATGGTGTTGACGATGTAGCCTGCCTGAACCGCTTCATATGCTTGCTTCAGGACATAACGCTTCTGGCTGTCGTTCGTCTGATAGTCGGCCGTTCCATCTTCATTGAAATCGAAGAGTGTGTTCCAGTTCCATCCATTGGGAAGAGTCGACGATTCCCCGGAATCGATGGTGTTACTGTTACCGTCGGTCATCAGCAGGATGGTTGGCTGAGATCCTTTGCGTGCATTGGCTTTCAGGAGCTGAATTCCAGTCTTGAGCCCTCCACCCATGTTTGTCGAAGCTGAGTAATGATTCGCCTGCTTGTACTTCATCAGGTTGTTCATTGCAGTGAAGTCCGACGAGATTGGCTCGTCGCGGACATCAACTTTTGGAACCTCCGCGTTATTTGAGTTCTGATAGTTCTCTACTCGATGATTGGTGTCATAACTGACCATGCCGAGTCGGTCATTGAATGACAGATTGTCGAGGAAGTTGCAGAGCAGTTCATGCCCCACTTTGATCGAGGTGAATGGGTAGTGTCGTGATTGTGCAATTTTTGGCGTTTGGGAATGGGCGGACAGGCTCCGCATCACATAGTTGACGAATGAGATCCCGCCATAGGTTTCCCGGTAACCTTTTTCGATCATCTGTTCATCGTTGTGACAGTGATTGAAGTACCCGGTCCAGCTTCCTCCAGAGTATGGAAATGTTCCGAGATTGAAGCACGAAATCATTGCTGTTGCGTTGTCACTTAACGTCTGAGAAACAGTCGACCTTCCATTTGTTGTCAATGACGTGATCGCGACTGAGCTGATATCCCGGGTTCCTGTGATTGAGGCGGTTTTCTGGCTGCCAGTGTAGTTACTGGTTGCAGTTGACCCATTTGTGTAAGTCAAAACCACTTTACGCAATGATGTCGTTGTTGTGACATCGCAGGACATGTACCTGAACTTGCAGGTTGCTGTCACTCCGCTGGATGTTGCTGAGGCCGTCAGGTGCTGAGGACTAAAGTTCAGCGTACCGATCCCTGATGGATTCAGGTCATCCCAAAGTTTTCGGATGTTGGAAACAACCTGAGCATCAGAAAGACGGCTGGATGTTTCATTGTTCAGCGGGAAGTGACTGTCGAAGTTCATTGAACGTGAAAAGTCGTGAATCACAACAATGTCACGCGACTTCACAAAAGCCATTGCCTCGGTTTTGACGTCCGTATACCCCTTGCCAAGCACTCCTCCGAAGAAGAGTTTCAGTCGGCCGTCTTGAGCGCCTGGATCGTCTTTGGTTCGACGGGCAACAACCTTCACTGCGTTGGTGATGCTCGCGTTCCAGTTCGTGGTCCACTTTCCAGTGGCTTGATTGAACTGCCGTTGCCCGAACATGACGTCCTGCTGGGGATCGACATAGATTCCACTCAGTTCGGCGACACGGCTGGCAACCAGACGTGCGTTGCCGCGAGCGTAGGCGACCGGGTCGGCTTCACCGATTGGAGCCTTGCGAATTGCGTGTGAGATTTCCTGTGCCGCTGCCAGTGCCGCTGCATCGACGGCGTTCTGCATTCTGGTTTTCTGAATCTGGATATAACCCACGTCGACACTGATCGCGGCAGCCGCAAGCAGGCCCACCAGGCACAAGCAGGTCAGAACCAGAACGCTTCCGCGACGGTCTTCTCTGAGAGAGACTCCTGAGTCTGCGGAAGTTGTCAGCGTTCGGATGATTTTCATAAACAGACTCGGTGTTAAGGCTGGCGAATCGGCCAGTCCTTATCAAATGAACACAGCAAATCTCAGCAGGTCTGAGTGATTGCGGTGGTGGATGAATTCAGTGAGTGGTGGTCTTCGGTGAATCCTGACTCAGGATGGATGCTGACTCGGACAACTCTTACTCGGACAATGCACTGTGTCCCTGTCGAAACACAACAGAGACGGCCAGGTCCTTGTCTTTCATGATGCGGACCGGAAACCGTCCGACTTTGTGGTAGGGAATGGATGCAGAGACTCGAAAATACTCCAGGTAATTGGATTCGGCCCGAAGATCGAATGGCTGACCGACGCTTTTTCCATCAGCATGTGTGATGGAAATGTTGACGTCATTTCCGGTGATTCCACTCGCTGTGAGCATGTTCTTAATGTCGGTCGTGATCTGCTGATTCAGCGTCGTTCCAATGGGGAGCTTATCGTAGACCTCGCTCGCTGCTGCGCGTGCCCCTTCGCGGACCGCAACAGAGAGTTTCTGAGAGACGTCCAGTGCGCGGGACATTTCGACAATGCCGAGCAACAGCAACAGAAAGAAGGGAGCAACGACTGCAAACTCAACCGTTGCCGTTCCCTCTCGGGAGCGGTTGCTGTGCTTTGGCTGATGTGGAATGTGACGTTGCATTTCAGACCTTATTCGTGCCGCATGACCGATTGAGCTTTCAGGGTCACTGTTTTCGCCCAGAATGGAGGGAGAAGGGCGACACTGCTGTAAGGAACGGTCGCTCGCACGACAAACATTTTATATCTCGTTGTTGATTCCAGATTCAGATCGGGGAGGCTGTTGTAGTTCACATTGGCAGGGTTCACGTTCGCCTGTTCAAAGACGCTGGCATCTTTCACCAGGACCGTCGCTCTTGCCGATTTGAAAGCCGAATTCAGGATTCCATTGACCATCGTCCGCACTTCAGCCGTTGTTACGCCGTCGACTGATCCATGGCGAGCGGCGCGTTGAACGGCAGCATTCAGGGTTCCCTGAACCATATAGGCGTGGCCGAATTCCATGATCCCAGCCATGAAGAGACCAAAGACCGAAGACACGATCGCCGTCTCGACCAGGACGGTGCCTGAGCGACGAGCGAACGGACTCGGACGTGGTGGAGATGATCTTCGCACGTACATAGTGCTGGCTACCTTACCTCTTCATATGACAAGACACTGCGTCTACCGCCAAAACACTAGTTCCATTTGGCCAATGAAAAATTGAAAAAATCTCGAAATTTCACACTTCGGGGCATTTGCGAGACGCAGTTGGCGGTGCGTTGATTTCCGGCAACATTTCATTGCAGTGAGAATCATCGAGCAAGTGATGTTTAGACTTGGTAGAATCGCGCCAACTGTGAGAATCGGTTTTTGTGGCGTCTCGTCATCTTCGGATCGAAAATCCATGATGCAGCGGGTACGTTATGATGATCCGTCGATTGGCCGGCTTGTGGAGTTCATTCCAGGCAGGGAACCCGTCATGTTTTCAATTCAATGGCGCCGGGCTCAAAATTCAGTGAAGCACAGTCGAGCCAGAGTGGACTTGCTGGTGGTTCTGACACTGGTTCAGTTCTTCCTTCTGCAGGCCGGTGAGCTGTTTGCTCAGGCAGCGCCAGCTGCGTCGATCGATGAGTGTCGGCGTCTCTTTCAGTCAGGGAAGTACGAATCCTGCATCACAGAGCTTTCTCCGTTGCTGGAGTCGAAAGAAAGTTCGGAAGATGCGTTTCTGCTGAAAGCTCAAGCGGAATTCACGCTGGGGAAGTACACGGAAGCACGCGACACATTGTTGTCCGGGAACCTCCGAACACCGGGCAGCATTCGCATTCGCTGGGCGCTCATGCAGTACTCGCCATATGCCGGGCAAGAGAAAGATGTCGAGCGCTATGCAGGGGAGATCGATCGATTCGTTCGCGCAGCAGCATGGCAATACTCACAACGTGCAGAGGATCTGATCACGCTTGCGAAGTTGCTGCTACGGCAGGGGGGCGACCCGAAACAGGTTCAGAATGTTCTGTTGAAGCGTGCGAAAGAACTGCATCCAAATCGACGTGAACCACTGCTGGCGATGGGGCAACTCGCTCTGGAGAAACGTGATTTCACACTGGCTGCTGACACATTCCGCGAAGGACTGAAGAAGTTCCCGGATGATTCTGATTTTCTGTTCGGAATGGCGTGTGCATATGAAGAGTCAGACTCTAAGCAGATGCAGGAGGCACTGGACAAAGTGCTGGTGATCAATCCTCGACATGTCGACGCTCTGTCGATGCTGGTCAATCAGCTTATTGATCGGGAACGCTATGAACTGGCGAAGGAGACATTAGTCAAAATTCAGGCCATCAATCCCAAGTACCCGGCCGCTTTTGCATCGCTGGCTGTCCTTGCATTTCTGGATGGAGACCACGCCAGTTTCGAATCGAATCGGACACAGGCGCTCGCTTCGTGGGGAACGAATCCCGAAGTAGACCACCTCATCGGAAAGAAGCTGTCGCGAAAGTATCGATTCGAAGATGGGGCCGAAGCACAACGACGAGCCCTCGTTTTACAGCCATCCTATCTTCCCGCCATGAAGCAGCTCGCGCAGGATTTGCTGCGGCTGGGACAGGAAGAAGAAGGTTGGCAACTCGCACACGCCGCTCATCGTCAGGATGAGTACGATGCCGCGAGTTACAATCTCGTGACGCTCCATGATGAACTGACTCGATTCACTGTGCTGGAGTTGCCAGGCTGGCGGATTCGCATGGAGAAGGGGGAGGCCGAGTTGTATGGCGATCAGGTCGTTGCACTGTTGACCGAAGCACGATCCATTCTCTGTCAAAAGTACGATCTCCCGTTGGAGAAAACGATCTCTGTTGAGATCTACCCGAAACCGAACGATTTCGCGGTACGAACTTTTGGAATGCCGGGAGCCGAAGGCTTTCTGGGTGTCTGCTTTGGAGATGTGGTGACGGCGTTAAGCCCCGCTTCTCAACAGGTTCGCCCTGTCAATTGGCAATCGGTGTTGTGGCATGAATTCGCACACGTGGTCACCTTGAACAAGACACACAACCGAATGCCGCGATGGTTAAGCGAAGGAATCTCGGTTTATGAAGAGCGTCAACGTGATCCGCGCTGGGGAGAGCGGATGACGCCTGCGTATCGGGAAGCGATTCTGGGAGGCAAGCTCACACCGATTCATCGCATGAGTGAAGCGTTCCTCTCTCCGGGAAGTGGAGGAGGGCTCATGTTCGCCTATTTCCAGAGTTCGTTGGTTGTGGAATATCTCATCAACACATACGGCCATGCGGAGTTCGTTGCCATTCTTGATGACCTTGCATTGGGGATGCCGATTAACGACGCGATTGAACGGCACACAACATCAATGGGGGAGCTGGAAGAGAATTTCGAAGCCTTCGCGAAATTGCAGGCAAGAATGTTTGGCTGGAACGTCGACTGGTCGAAACCAGAGCCGGCTCAGTATCTGGGAGATCGTTCCCCTGCTGACCAGTTACACGATTGGCTCAAGCTTCATCCACGGAATTACACCGGGGTGAAAACTGCCGCGAAAAATCAGATGCAGGCTGGAAATTCAGCAGAGGCGATCAAGTTGCTACGGCAGGCGATCACCGTGTTCCCGTTAGAAAAAGGCGCCGAGGGAGCATCCGCCATTCTTGCTAAATTGCAGCGAGAGGCCGGAGATGGCGACGGAGAATACGAGACACTCCTGCACTGGGCGAGTATTGATGATGACGCGGCCGCGGCGCTGCTGCGTCTGATTGAAATTGATTCTGCGCGTCAGAACTGGGCGGCCGTCATGCAACATTCACGGAGGCTATTGGAGATCAAACCATTGATCCCGCAGCCGTATCAGTCGCTGGCAACATCAGCCGAGAATCTGAATCAATCAGAATCTGCAGTTCAGGCGTTGAATGCATTACTGACACTGCCACGAACAGATGGTGCAGGGATTCATTATCGGCTGGCATCTCAGTTCCATCAGCAGGGACGGAATGAGAAGGCTAGATTTCACGTCATCCGAGCACTGGAGTTCGCCCCTCGGTATCGAGGCGCATTGGCATTGTTACTGAAGATTAAAGATGCCGAGGCGACTGCAGAACAAAAGAAAGAACCGGCATCGGCAAACTGATTCCGGTTCTCGAAATACTGTCATCGCCACAGGGATGAAAGCGAGTTATCTGTTTGGCAGACCAGTAAAAACTCTGGCTGCCATCGGCATTCTGCGACCGGTTCCAAATGCTTTGGCGGACAACTTGATGCCCGGTGGAATCTGGCGGCGTTTGAATTCGTTACGGTCCAGACGTGTCACCACCCAAAGGACAGTTTCTTCCGGGAACTCTTTGGCGAGGTCTGCCGGTGATCGCTCTTCGTCGATCAATCCGTAGAGAATCGCATCCAGAATCGGATAGGGTGGCAAGGTGTCCTGGTCGTACTGGTTCGGAGCCAGTTCTGCGCTCGGGGCCTTTTCAATGGTGTTGTAAGGGATGACTTCCCGCCCGGCGCGTTCGTTGACATACCGGGACAGGGCGTAAACGTCCCCTTTGTACAGATCGCAAAGAGCCGCAAAACCTCCGCACATGTCGCCGTACAAAGTGCAGTAACCGACCGAGAGTTCACTCTTGTTTCCAGTGGCAATTGCAATCCAGTTATGGCGATTGCTTCTGGTCATGACGATCGCCCCGCGGATGCGTGCCTGCAAATTTTGGTCGGCCAGCCCACCCGGTTGAGAGGATAAATCCGTGTCGATCTTCGGCAGTGTTTCGTAGACTCGATGCACGTCGTCGATCGAAATAATCGACCAGTCGATGCCGAGGGTCTTCGCCAAAGCAACCGAGTCGGAGACGCTGTGTTCGCTGCTGTATCGGCTCGGCATCAGCAGGCCATGCACATGCTCTGGACCGATGGCGTCTGCGGCAATAGCTGCCACGAGGGCACTGTCAATTCCGCCGGACAAGCCCAGTACGCAGTCAGTGAACCCGCATTTTCGAAGGTAATCTTTCAACCCCAGCGTCAGCGCGTCATAGAGTTCGACCTCCCGACGTGGCGACAATGCAGGTTTCGCCGATGGCAAGTGTTCGGTGTCGATGAACTTCAAGTCCGGGGTGAATGCACCACCTGTTTCAACAAGTGCTCCGTCCTGATTCAGAACGAAACTGTTCCCGTCGAAGACCAGATCATCATTCCCGCCCACCTGATTTACAAACAGAAACGGACGGCCGTGGCGTTGAACATGCCGCTGCATGAGCTGATGGCGACGTTGAACCTTGCCGGAAGCAAATGGGCTCGCCGAAAGGTTAATGAAGAGGTCAACGCCATGAGCAGCCAGTGTGGCGACGGGGTCGGGAGTGCGATCCGGAAAATAGTGATAGAACGTATCCGGTTCACCCCACCACGCGTCTTCGCAGATATGCACCCCGAGAGTGAGCCCACCGAACTTCATCGGGCGAGGAGTGGGGCCGGGGACGAAGTACCGCTTCTCGTCGAAGACGTCGTAGTTCGGCAGCAGCACCTTGTGAATGGTGTCGGTGATCTGGCCGTTGCTTAACAGGCTTGCTGAATTGGTCGGCAAGTCTGAGTGATTCGGGTGCTTGCCGGGATGTCCGATCAGGATCGCGAAGTTCTCGTCTGTCAGTGACGCGAGTTCTGCTACGGCTTGCAGACAAGCTTCAATGAAGCCGCCACGGAACAGCAGGTCTCTGGGTGGGTATCCACAAATTGCGAGCTCAGAGGTCACCAGCAGTTGGGCTCCGCTTTGGCGTGCCTGTTCTGCAGCGTCGCGAATCTGTCTGGTGTTCCCTGCAAGGTCACCAACGACAAAGTTCAATTGAGTAAATGCGATCTTCATGCGTCATCACTGGTTCGGTCGCTGGTCAGGCGTTTGCTGGACCAGAACGTGACGACCGAACTCGGCGGGGCGGTCTCGTCACGTTTTAACTCACCAATGATAGACAAATGCCGGGCAAAAGAGACGTCGGAGTTGTCGTCATCAGGCGGAATCTTTGTAGATCTGCTCCGGATGCATGCGTCTCTCACTCCAGCGCCAGGGAAACCGGAGTTTTTGGCAGAGAAATGACGCTATTTGTGCAAAATCAGCTTGCCGCTTTTGGTGAGTCGCAAGCGGTAAAACTCTTCACCATGCTGAATCGCCACTTCTCGGGTATCACGAAAGATATCCGCTGAATTGAGAACCGGTCGATTGATGGGAGCAATGGGGACCGGAGAAGTTGGAGTTGGTGCTGGGTTCGGCGATGAAGTCGGTGCGGAATCGGCCGGGACAGGAGCACTGGACATTGCTAACTCAACTTTCGATCAGAATACAGTCGTGTCCCGCGCGCCAGGCGTGAGCAGGTGTTTCCATGCTAAATGAAACTGAGACTCAATGTCAATGTGATCCTGTGGTGAAACGCGATGGTGACGTAAATGTAATAAAAGAGGCCAGTCCCGACGTGCGGGGCTGGCCTCAGTGTTTGAGCAGAACGCAGATCAGCGTGTTTCAGATCGCTCCGAAACAGGACTGTCTGGTGCGTTGGCTTCGATCACGAAGCAACGGTTCGATTGTTTCGCTTGCGATCAGTTTCTGACAGCCAGATCTTACGCAAACGAATTCCGTTCGGGGTGACTTCCACGTACTCGTCCCACTCGATGTACTCGAGGGCCATTTCCAGTGAGAGTTCGCGTGGTGGTGCGAGGATCATGTTTTCGTCCGACCCGGACGCACGCATGTTGGTCAGTTTCTTTTCGCGGACTGGGTTCACGACAAGGTCATTATCGCGGCTGTTTTCGCCAACGATCATCCCTTCGTAAATCTCTGATCCCGGGCCAACGAAGAGTTCGGATCGCTCCTGGAGTTTGAACAGGGCGTATCCAGTCGCCTTGCCGACATCCTGAGAAACGAGCACGCCGTTCTTGCGGCGAGGAATTTCGCCTTCCAGCTGGCGATAGGATTCGAAGCGGTGGTGCATGATCGCTTCCCCTTTGGATGCGTTCAGCAGGCGAGTACGCAGGCCGATCAGACCGCGAGCAGGAATTTCGAACACGAGGTGTGAGTGTGTTCCGGCTCCGGCAGTCATTTCCTTCATCTGGCCTTTGCGCTGGGAAACCAGCTCAATGACAGTTCCGACGTCGGTTGAAGGAACGTCCACTTCGAGGATTTCGAATGGTTCGTGCCATTTGCCGTCGATCTGCTTGCGGATGACTTCTGGCTTTCCAACGGAAAGTTCGAAGCCTTCGCGACGCATTGTTTCGATCAGAATCGACAGGTGCAGCAATCCACGACCAGAAACCCGGAAGATATCCTTGGTTTCTCCGTCAGAAACTCGCAGTGCGACGTTTGACTGGAGTTCCTTGGCGAGACGTTCACGAAGGTGGCGGCTGGTGAGGAATTTTCCACCACTGCGACCGGTCAGCGGGGATGAGTTGATCGTAAAGACCATCGACAGCGTCGGTTCGTCGACTTCGATACGTGGCAGAGCGATTGGTGCGTCGATGGCAGTGACGGTGTCACCGATTTCCGCATCGCCCAACCCTGTCAGGGCGACGATATCACCGGCTTCTGCCTGCTCAACTTCCACTTTGCCGAGCTTGTCGAACAGTTCAACACGCTCGACTGGAGAGTTGATGACCTTCCCACCCTCTTTCAGGATCGAGACTTTTGAGCCTGTCTTGACGATCCCGTTGTTGATCCGTCCGACGATGATTCGCCCGACGTATTCTGACCACGACAGCGATGTCACCATCATCTGGAATGGTTCGGAAACGTTTGCGACTGGACCTGGGATGTGTTCCAGAATCATGTCCAGCAGGGGAACCATATTCCCTTCGCGGGCACTTGGGTCGTGCGAGGTGTACCCGGAACGACCGCTGGCAAACACGTATGGAATATCGAGAGAGCCTTCATAGCCCAGCTCTTCGATCAGGTGAATCGTTTCGAGAACAACGTCTTCAGGGCGAGCGTCGTTACGGTCAATTTTGTTGACGACAATGATCGGCTTCAGACCGACTTCGAGTGCTTTTGTGAGCACGAATCGGGTCTGTGGCTTTGGACCTTCGAATGCGTCGACGAGAATCAGAGCCCCGTCGGCCATCTTCAACACACGTTCCACTTCTCCCCCGAAGTCGGAGTGGCCCGGCGTGTCGATAATATTGATTTTCACCCCTTTGTATTGCATCGCAATATTTTTGGAGAGAATTGTGATCCCGCGTTCCCGTTCCAGTTCGTTGGAGTCGAGAATACAGGCCTGTTGCAATTGAGCGTCTCGGAACTGGCCACTTTGACGCAACAGGGCATCGACCATGGTTGTTTTGCCGTGGTCGACGTGGGCAATGATAGCGATATTCCGAATGTCGTCGCGACGCATAGTTTGTCCGTATAGTTCAATTTATCTGCCACCGGCCGGGACCGGGACACAACTCGCTCGCAGTGAAAGATCCTGTGAACGCTGTGACCAGCCGAAGCAGGCAGCAAGCCGGCAAACGCCAGCCTGGCCGCATCCAGAGCGAGAGAAGCGTTGACTCTGGAGCGAAATCAAGAAACCCTAGGGGGGAGAATGATAGAGATCTTTGGGATTGTATGCATCCTAAAGTTTTCTGAAATTCATCTTTTCTATCATATCTCCCTTGGAACTTTGCTTCTACTGGTCATTTTGTGAAAAGAGTGAACTCGATTTAGGTGCGAAATTCTTCAAAATGAGATAGACGTATCTGCTTGTTCTGATTTGTTTGCGTCGGTGTGTTGCTTTAACGACAGTGACTCAGGGGCGATTTTCAGGAGAGGCACCCTGTTGATTGCGAGTTGAGTGCAACGGGGGACCGTCACTCTGGTATGCTTCAGACGGCCAGAAATTCGCCTTCGTGGTGATTCACAAGTTGGTCGAACGGCGGTCTTCAGCGGTTTTACTTGAGGAAGCTCCACTCAGATCAATCGAGCTCTTTGCCGTTTGATATTCGACGGAAGTCAGGAACGAACGTGGCGACGACGGTGCTGGTCATTTTTCCTGTTCTGTTCATCCTGTTCCTGGCAGGGGCCATCTTTTTTGTTCAAAGCCTGTTTCGTACAACGCCGCCCCGCAAATGGGAGATCTCAATCGTCTCCAAGCTGTTTTTTCTCGGGTTCGTCGTGCTTTTCGCGATCAGCCCTGAGACGAAAAGGCAGATGATCGGGGAAAACTCGCTGCTCGATCGGTTGTCGTTTCTACCGTTCGATATGGTGTCAATTTCCTGGTGTATCAGCGCGATCGGCTTTCAGGCTCTGTTGTTGAACCGATCTGATGCCCTTTCTGCGCCTGCCGGGAAATGGAGAGAAGCGTTTGCCGGGACATGGTTATTGCTGGCCTCGATGGTGGTCGTGGTGGCGGACAGTGTCTGGTTGCAGTGGGGAGCAATGGTCGTTTCAGGCTGGCTGCTCTGCCTGATTCTCGCAAGAAATGATCGAGATGAATCGGCCTCGTCCGGGGCGGGGACTTATCTGGTCTGGCTGACCGTGGGCGACTTTCTCTGGCTTGTCGGGTTGGTTCTGCTGAATCACGTCTGGTTGGCACCGGGCATGTCGACGTTGCTGACATTTCAGCACGAGCCAAATCTCAGCCCCGAACAATACAACCTGAGTGTGACTTCGTTTCTGTTTTTGGTTGTGACACTGGTGATGCGTTGTGGGCTGTTCCCGCTCATGGTTTGGGGAAGACAAGTCGCGATTTCTTGGCGGAACGTTGCCTGGGTCTCAGTTTTCGGGGTGGGACTGTCCGGAGCCCTGTTTCTTCGCTGGGGCGTGATCTTCAGCCAGTTTGAACCGATTCAAATGCTGCTCTCCGGAATCGGAGCGATGTCGGTTGGGCTGCTGGGGATGATGGCACTTGTTTGTCAGCGTGATGAACATGTGGATGGCGGACCAAGACGGTTGCTGACTGTTGTTTCGATTCAATGGGGAATCGTATTCTTAGGTTGTATCGTTCTTCAGCCAGCGATTGCATTGTCTCCGATAGTCAATTTGCTGGGGCTGTCGGCAACATTTCTTGTGGGGATTCTTTGCTTCGAAATCGATGCCATGCATCTGGAGCCAGCGAAGCGGAGTGTTGGGAGATTTCTGCTGCTGTTTGCGGGTGCTGTCTGTTGCGGCATTCTCGGGCAGGATCAACTCGCGGATATCGTGACGAAAGTTGCCTGGCCGGAAGGGCTGAATGCCTGGGTGATGTTTGGACTGGTGCTTGTCGGTTCTTTATTTACGACAGTCGCATTGTTTCGCGAGATCCAGACGCAACTCGCGACGAATTTTGGAGATCGTGATCATGCAGAGGCCGATCTGACAGGGACAGCGCAGGGAACACGTTCTGGGGGCATTCTTGCCTGGTATTGTGTGGTTCTGGTTTTGATCGTGGCGCCTGCAGTCGCTTTCGTCGTTGGACAAGGTCTTTTATGGCGACACTTTTCACTCGCGGTTCCAGTGGTGATGGCCATCGGAATCGTGGTCGCCCGAACCTGGCCTGACCAATTGGGGGGGGCGACTCCTTTGAATGAGTCTGGGAGCCTGATTCAGCGTCTCACTTCCGCCGAATTTTATGCTCCAAAGCTGATCAGGTTCTTCGTCGCTGCACCTGTTCGATTGTTCGCACATTTGTGCAAAGCATTTGACTGGTACCTGCTCACTGCATTTCCGCATAAGCTCCCGACCGAGTTTGTGAGAACGGTTGCCGAATCGTCGACTTTGGTCGATGAAGAGACTTCGGAATCCATTGCAGTCTGGCAATTGTTGGCGGCGTTGTTGTGTTTGCTGGCCGGAGTTTTCATTGCCAGTTCAATCTGACTTGAGTGTCAGTCAGTCGCTTTTATGGATCGTCCAATTCGCAACAGGAAGTGAAAGGGTGCTCGGGCCATGGATCGTCGACCACTGGGAAAAACGGGTTTGACACTGCCTGTATTGGGGTTCGGGGCTTCGTCACTCGGACAGGAGTTTCGCAACGTTGATCTGTCGGACGCCGTTTCCGCTGTTCACACAGCCCTCGATTGCGGAATGAACTTCATCGACACCTCTCCTTATTACGGACGAGGCGCATCGGAAGTGCTGCTCGGGTTTGCATTGCGCGACGTTCCGCGGGACTCGTATCTGTTGAGTACAAAGTTGGGACGTTACGCCCCACAACACTTTGATTTCTCTGCGAAGCGAGTCAGAGAGAGTGTCGATGTTAGTCTGGAACGGATGAAGGTTGATCACATCGACATCATGTTGTGTCACGATATTGAGTTCGTGGACATGCAGCAGATCGTCGATGAAACGCTCCCGGCGTTGCGAAAAGAACAGGAACGCGGAACCATCCGTTTTGTCGGAGTCAGTGGATATCCGATGAAGATGTTTCAGTTCATTCTGGAACAGACTGATCTCGATGTGGTGCTTTCTTACAACCACTATACGTTACAGAATCAGATGTTTGCTGATCTGATTCCGTTGCTGAAAGAACGTGGTGTCGGTGCGATGAACGCTGCACCGTTCTCGGCTCGCTTGTTAACCAATGCTCCATTGCCGGTCTGGCACAAAGCGACTCCATTTGTTCGAGAAACGGCAGCCAGGGCGGCACGTCATTGCGAGCAAGCTGGAGTGGATCTCGCACAGCTTGCCTTGCAGTTCTCCGTTGCAAATGAAGATATGGCCACTTGCATTGCTGGAAGTGCAAGTCCTGAACGCATTCGTGAATGGGCAAGCTGGGTTCAGAAACCGATTGACCAACAACTGCTGTCAGAGGTTCTCGAAATTCTGAAGCCGATTCACAACTGGTATTACACAGAAGGCCGCCCGGAGAATAACGATCCGCAACTTTCCCAGGGCCAGGGTGTCTCGACGTGAGTGAAACGGCGTTGATTGATCTGCTGAGTTGAAGGTTGCTGGCTGTCTTTCAGGTGAGGAGTACAACCGTTGAAACGTCGCTTGTGTCAAATCCTGTCCACTGCGTTGACCGCTGCTGTTGTCGTTGCCGTTCTCGCATTGCCAGCGTCTGCGGAAAGCTTTCCCGGGAAGAAGTCAGACTGGAATGGCTTCGACCGTTTTGACTTCGAAGTTGCTGGCAAACCAGTTCTGGTTGTTGCTCCAAAAGAAGCAGCACCCGGGAAGCCGTGGGTCTGGCATGGTGAGTTTTTCGGTCACAAGCCTGCACCCGATATCGCTCTGTTGAAGCGAGGATTCCACGTTGTCTATATGCAGGTGCCCAATCAGTTCGGTTCACCCAAAGCGGTTGAATCGTGGAATGAGTTCTATCGTGAACTGACTGAGAAACACGGCTTTGCCAAGAAGGTCGCTCTCGTCGGCCTGAGTCGCGGCGGGCTCTATTGCTACAACTGGGCCAGAGCAAATCCGGACAAGGTCGCCTGTCTCTATTTGGATGCGCCTGTTTGCGACTTCAAGAGTTGGCCGGGCGGAAAGGGAACAGGGCTGGGGAGTGCCAGTGAATGGAAGCGGCTGATTGAGCATCATGGATTCAAGGATGAACAGGAAGCTCTCGCCTACACCGGAAACCCGATCGATAACCTTGCTCCGCTCGCAAAAGCGGGGATTCCGTTGCTGCATGTTTACGGAGATGCCGACGAAGTTGTTCCGTGGGAAGAGAACACCGGCATCGTCGCAGAGCGTTACCGCAAACTGGGCGGGCCAATCACTCTGATCCGCAAACCGGGTGTGAAGCATCATCCTCATGGATTGGAAGATCCGAACCCGATTGTGAACTTCATCGCTGTGAACTCGGCTGTCGAAGCCCCTGCCGTTCCTGAATATCACAGCGTAAAGGCCGAACTCGTGCAGCCACGCGGAGGCTTAGGGAATGTGCTGACGAAGCTTCGCGAGGGAAAACCTGTTCGCATCGCCTATCTTGGGGGCTCGATTACTGCTGCAAACGGATGGCGGGTGAAATCACGTGCGTGGTTCGCAGAGAAGTTTCCGAATGCCAAAGTTGAAGAGATTCATGCGGCGATCGGAGGAACAGGCAGTGATCTCGGTGTCTTCCGCGTACAGCGAGATGCACTCAGTAAGAATCCCGATTTGTTGTTTGTCGAGTTCTCAGTAAACGACGCTTCTGCAGCACCTGAACAAATCTGGCGAGGCATGGAAGGGATCGTCAGACAGGCATGGACTCACAATCCTGAAACCGATATTTGCTTCGTTTACACGTATGCTGTGGGGCAGGAGAAGTTTCTGGAGAAAGGGGAATGTCCCCGTGCGGCTTCGGCGATGGAGCAGCTAGCAGAGCACTACAACATCCCGACGATCAATTTCGCAAAACGAATTGTCGAACTCCAGCAGGCAGGGAAGCTGATTTATAAGTCTGATGCTCCGACGGAAGCCGGTGTCATTCGCTTTTCTCAGGATGGTGTGCATCCACTGGATGAAGGACATCAGATTTACACGGACGTCATTGCTGAAGTCTGGCCAGCCATCGAAGCGGTCAGTTTTCCGACAGTCCATGCCGGGAAACTCGCAAAGCCGTTTATTGCCGATCACTGGCAGGCAGCGAAAATGATTCCTGTCACCAAATCGATGTTGGCCGGTGAGTGGAATGAACTGCCGGCCGAGAACTCGCTCAGCAAGTCGTTCTCCGGCCGGTTAGGAACGATCTGGCACACCGGGACGCCGGGGAGCAAGATTCAATTCAAGGTGCGTGGGTCTCAGGTGAAACTGTACGACCTTGTTGGCCCAAATGGGGGTCAGGCGATTGTGACTGTTGATGGTCAGGCGAAGGTGAAACCTGTCCAGCGGTTTGACAGTTATTGCACCTATCACCGATTGGCCACACTGCCTGTTTCGCAGGCTCTGGACCCGAACGAGGTGCATACTGTTTCGATCGAAGTCCATCCTGAACAGCCTGATCGCCAGCCAGTTGCATTTCGGTTGAAGGACCCGGAAACCGAACTCAAGTCTCCCAAGTATCAGGGGACGAATTTCTGGGTCGGGCAGATTCTGGTGATCGGCGATCTTGTTGACTGACCATCACCTTGGGTGACAGAAGTACCGCGATTGCACAGCAGCCTGTGAGGTCATCTCGCACGCTGCTGTTTCTGTTTTAATGGACCGGTCTACATCCATGTCGCCAGCGGCAGGATCTTCCAGACGAGGAGTGCGGCCGGGCCAGCGAACAGAACACTGTCGAGCAGGTCGAGCATGCCTCCAAAGCCGGGGAGCAGGGCGGCGGAATCTTTGCGGTTCACATCGCGTTTCAGCAAGGATTCACACAGGTCCCCAACCATTCCGGCGAGACTGAGAATCCCCCCGTACAGCATCGAGAGATACCACGGACAGGGAACAGCACCGGGTAAGAAAAATGGTGTCGCAAACGTCATCCAGACCCAGCCGCAAATGGCAGCACCAACGACGGCTCCTCCAACTCCTTCCCACGTTTTACCGGGGCTGAGGATGGGAGCGAGCTTATTGCGACCGAGATTCTTGCCTGCGAAGTAAGCTCCGACGTCCGCGCCCTTGGTGCAGAGGACAACGGACCCGATGACAAGATAACCGGCTTCGGCACCAGCCACCCAACGCAGTTGAGCCGTTGTTGCCAGCAGTAATCCGACGAAACAGACGATAAACGTTTCGACCCCGAGCGTTTCCCAGGTATGCCCCGGTTCTCGGAATCGCTTTGCCTCGACAACGCAGAGCGTCATGATGGAAAAGCAGAGCGCGAGTGCTAACGGAGTCAGGTCCAGAAACTCTGGCGGATCAGGGCGAAAATGGGGCCACCAACTGCCGACGATAATCGCGGTGACGCAAATCATCATTACTGGCGAGTTGAGGTTGGGGACGCGAGGTCGAATGAGTTCAGAAAGCTCCCAGACGCCGCGAACCGCCAGCAAGCTGACAAGAATCAACAGGAGTGGAGACGCTTCACCTAACTGGGCATCGAGATAGAAGATCCCGACCAGTAACGGAATGAGAACGGCGGAGATGGCGAGACGCCAGGCGAGCATGACTGGTCGCCCTTCTTCAAGTAACCAGAACCAGAATGAATTTGACAATTTCCTGATCATCGATTGCGCAATGCTGCACGACGACCTCGGCTGAGAGTATGCTTAGTTTTCTGACGGACTTGAAGCCAGTCCCGCAAGATTCATGAAGTTTCAGTCTGTTTGAACGCATTTTTTCGCATTCGGTGATGTATGCCATTGAAAATCTGCATCGTCGCCCTGAATGCCTATCCCGCAATCGATCCTGCCATCCCAGGCGGAATCGGGGGGATTGAAACCCGATCATGGATGTTCGCTCGTGGACTGGCCGCTCGAGATGATTGCGAAGTGACTTTTGTCGTTCGGCATACAGGAAGTCTCAAGCAGCAGATTTATGACGGCGTGCGGTTGAAGCTGCTGTATGATCCATTGTACGCCGCTCGTGAATCGTTAGCTCTGCGGCTGACACGCCGGTCCAAATTCCCATTCGTCAGGTTGCGGCAGCCACGCCTGAGTGATGCGATGACGCTCCCGCTCATTGCTCTGCAGAAAACGTTGAGCCGTAAGCCTGATCCATGTCTTCCGTCGCGGTTCTATCAAGAGATAGAAGCTGATCTGTTTCTGACGTTTGGGGTTCAAAGTAATTCGGCGACTGTCATTGCTTCAGCACACGCATCCCACCGTCCTGCTGTTCTGTTTCTTGGGTCAGATGGCGATCTGGATGAACGGTATCTCGGCGAAGGGAACTTTGTCAGCACCTATCAGGACTCGGCTCAGGCGTGTCGATGGGCAATTACGCACGCCGATCAGATTCTGTGTCAGACGGTTTCTCAGCAGCAAAAGCTTCAAGCGTTTCAGCGTACAGCAGCGTTGATTCCGAACCCTTTCGACCTTGAAGAGTGGGATGCCTTGGTCGACACCGAACCGAAATTGCCGGTGCTGGAAAAGATTCAACGGTTCGCGTTGTGGGTGGGGCGTGCAGAGAATGTGCACAAGCGCCCTGTCGATTTACTGGCACTCGCCCGACGATGTCCTGAGATTCCGTTCTTGGTGATCCTGAATCGACGCGACGATCTTGTCGAAGCGGAAACGAAACGAGATGCGCCGAGCAATGTTCACATAATCGAGAAGGTTCCGTTTCAGCAGATGCCGGCACTCATGAAGAAGGCTGCTGTACTGGTGAATACCTCTTCGTTGGAGGGCTTTCCAAATACCTATCTTCAGGCAGCGGCAACCGGGACTCCGGTGGCATCCCTGAACGTCGAACGTGAATTCCTGGAGCGATCCAAAGCTGGTGCCTGTGCAGATGGAGATCTCGATCGACTTGCACAGCTTGTTCGTCAATATCGGGAGAATCCTCGCCCGACGGAGGATGTTCAGGCAGCTCGATCTTATGTTGAATCGCATCATTCGCTGAAAGAGCAGGCTCGGCAACTCGCGACGGTTTTGCGGCAGACGGCCAGCAATAATGGTGAATTGAGTGGTGTTAGTTGATCTGACTCTGATTCCTGTTCGCACGAAGCCGTCGGGGACGATATGATTGACGATCCTTCTCAATTGACTGCGGAAATTTAAGTCATGGCTGCTGAGTCCACTTCAAAATCACCGATCCTCAAACCACTCATCACGGATCTCTCACGTGATGAACTCGTCGCATGGTGTGCAGAACGGGGCGGTGGGTATCGTGCTGATCAGATTCGAAAATGGATTTTCGGCAAACGGGTCAATGACTTTGATTCATTGCATGATGTTCCGGCAGCACTGCGAGCAGAATTGAAGGAACAGTTTGATTTCTTCGGAAGTGAGATCATTCGGCATCAGAAGTCTGTTGATGGAACCGAGAAGCTGTTGCTCTCGATGCGCGATGGGGAAACCGTCGAGTGCGTTTTGATGCGGGAAGAAGATCGACGGACCGTCTGCATCAGTACACAGGTTGGTTGCGCGATGGGATGCATCTTCTGCGCAAGCGGATTAGAAGGGGTGAAACGAAACCTCTCCACCGGCGAGATCCTTGATCAGATTCTGCGTCTGGATCGCCTGTTGCCGCTCGAAGAACGTATCACGAATGTTGTGGTCATGGGGATGGGTGAACCGCTTGCGAACCTGAAAGCACTTCTGCCAGCACTGCGAACCTTGAACGACAAGGGGGGCATGGGACTGGGAGCGCGACGAATCACAGTCTCGACAGTCGGACTCCCGGAAAAGATTCGCGAACTGGCACGCACGGATATTCCATTTCATCTCGCAGTGTCGTTACATGCTCCGAATGATGAATTGCGAACGCGAATCGTGCCGGTGAACAAGAACATCGGGATCAATGACATTCTGAAGGCGGCCGACGATTACTTTGATGTGACTGGTCGACGGATCACTTACGAGTACGTCCTGCTTGCCGGTGTGAATGATCAGGAAGAACACGCAAAGCAACTTGCAAAGCTCCTGCGTCATCGGAACGCGCACATTAATCTGATTCCGATGAACTCGGTTTCGACAATTGCATTGGAAGCACCAGGAAACCCGAGCACGAAGCAGTTCGTTGATGTGCTGCGCGAGGGCGGTGTGAATGTGACCGTTCGCAAACGCAAAGGGGCCGATATTGATGCGGCCTGTGGACAGCTACGGCTTAGCTCCAAAGAAACGCCAGTTGCACTGCAACCTTCGATTGTGTCGACATCGTCATAGTTCGGCCGCTGCATGATTGCTGTCACTGATCTGCCTCGTCGTCGAGTGCCGACCGACGCTGTCATGATGCGGTTAATCACCGATAACGATCGTTGTGATGAATGAACCTCATTGCATCCATGCGTCGTGATGCTCGGATTTTTGCAATCAAAATGCATTGGTGGTCGCTGCAATTTGTGTGGAGCGTCTGGTGGCAATTGCAACCAAGTTGTCAACCAAATCTGATGATTTTTCATGCCTCAGAAAATGATCAACAGGCGCTTTGCACCACAATGAATTTGTGGTTAAATCTTAAGTAGAGGCTGAACGAGTTCATTGTTCAGCCTTTGGTTCTTGAAAGCATGTCGCAACCACTGCACAGGTGGTAAACCCGTTTCGGATTGATTGTGTTGCCAGATGATGAGGCAGTTTTATCGCTGACTTTCTCTGGTGATTTCGTCATTCAATCGGGATCTCAGTGTGAGCAGTTTCTCGATTTGTGATTTGATAGTGGATTGGGAGTTGTCATTTGAAAGTTTCACTTTCGTTCGGCAGGCGCCCATCTCCGGTACGTTGAAATGATGGATTGCTCTGATGCAGTTGCTTCATTCATGTCCCGGTAAAACATGTCCTTACTTGGTTATGCAGTCGCCACGTCTTGGTTGATGAATTGTGGTTGGTTGGAGAGCGGAGTTTGTGTGTTGTCAAATCTGTGTTGAGCAGTCTCATGGTTGTTTAAGGTAACGTCAGTGCCGTGTGTGTGGGCTTCGTTTGCATTTCCTGTGTGTGATGCAAGATCGATTTTGGTTGTTTCTGACCAGCCTGATTGCGGACTGATTCGATTCATTTTGAAAGGCTCAACGAGATGATCCATTACTCGTGCGATATGTGCGGGCGATCAATTCGTGAAGAACGATACGCTGTTAAAATTGAAGTCGCGGCTGCTTTTGATCCAGATGAGATCACAGAATCCGACCTTGATGTCGATCACTTGCAACAGATTGCTGCGACGCTGGATGAATTGGAATCCACAGCAGATTTCAACTTGCCAGACACCGGACCGAAGTTGATGCAGTTCGATCTCTGTGCGCACTGCGTTGGTCGTTACGTCAAATCCCCATTGAGTGCCAAGCGCTCAGGGATTCGTCCGAACTACAGTCAGAACTAGTATCGTCTGTCTGAAGTCAGGCTCCGCGGCCAGAAGGGGCTGGTGTGATTGGCGAATGCTGGTCACGGAAGATGTGTTAAAAAGTAAACGCTGCCGAGAACAATTGTTTCCGGCAGCGTTTTTTGTTCTGGTGTGTCCGAATCGGTTCAGGACACGTCAAACACAGCGAGAGTCTTTTGACAAAGATGCGATGTCCTTGCCACGTTCGTGACCATGGGACAGATGCACCAGCTTAGTTCTGCTGAGCGCGAGGACCGCGATCGCCACCTTCACGGCGACCACCTGGTCCGCCTGGACCACCGGTTCGCAATTTCGAGACGTCGAAGGCAGCGCCTTTGAGTTTCTCGAATTCAGCCTTCTGCTCAGCTGTCAGGACGCTGAGGATTTCTTCGTTTCGCTTTGCAGCGGCTTCAGCTGGGCTTGGGCCACCTTCCTGGCGATTACGTCCAAATCCTGCTCCACGAGAAGCAGTGGCGATTTTTTCCTTTTGTTCAGCTGACAGCTTCAGCGTTTCAGCGAGTTCGGCATCGCGGAGAGCATTGGCTCCCTGTGACTGCCAGTAGATCTGCTGAAGACGTTGCAGTTGAACTTCGTCCAGAACTTCGGCAAACTTTGGCTTGAACTCAGCGATGGCTTTTGAAGTTGTTTCTTCGCGTTTCTTCGCGAATTCAGCCATCTTTTCCCGTCGTTCTTCCGCTGGCAGGTCGCGGAGTGCAGCGAAATCTTCCTGGCCGCCGCTACCGCGAAGGGCTTCACGGAAATCGCTCAGCAGTTTTTGTGCTTTCTCTTTTTGCTCTGGAGTAATGGCAAGCTCTTCCTGAACAGCAGAGTTCCCCAGCAGGTTGTATTTTGTCTGGCCGCCGCCAAACCCACCACCAAAGCGTCCACCTTGACCTTGCTGACCACGTCCTTGTCCGCCGCGTCCACCTTCTGGCTGAGCGAATGCTGGAGAAACAACCAGTAACATCGCAACGACAGCCAACCATTTAGTATGCCGAATCATACTGTGTGCCTTCTTTAAACTAAGACGAAGTGAGCAATTCCGGGAGCGACCGCTCCTGAAGTTGATTCCCATGTGAAATGTTGTTTCTCATGGGGTTGATGCGCGTACAGAAAAGGCGTCGCGCGACATCTTTACAACACCGTTCACTGATCAAGGTTTCGAAAAACTCTGAAATCTGGACAAGGTTGTCGAAAAAGTTCTGACAAGCGGTGTCCAGTACAGAGATCGCTGGCTGGAAAACATCGAAATGAAGGCGAACAGTGCCCATGATAAACACAACGATGGAATGAGCGGGCAATCTGCCGGATCAATGACCGGGGACCGTGATCTCTGCGCAGGGGGAATCCCTGTTACAGGTCTTTCTCACCCGGATAATCGTTTCATCATGCAGGAGATTGTTCACCTGTCGAGAGGTGATTCTGAAGTTCGTCTCAGCTTAAGAAAGATATTGGGGATCGACGGCAACAGGAGTTAGGGGGAAATCGGAGAGGCGAAGCCCGGTTGGTGCTGGATTGCCTGTGTCGATCAAGCAGTCTGCGGGGATTCGGATGCAATTGGGAATTTCGTTTGCGATTCAGGCAGAATTTGCGACGATGTTGAAGTGAACTCAATTCCATGAACTGAGTTCGACAGTCGATGTCGTGGTGTATGGTCGTGTTGTAAAGACCGTCGCGAGAATTCAACTCGGGCCAGTGCGACGCAATATTGTGTTCTGTCTTCACAGAACGAAACGGCATACTGCTGTGGAAGTACGTCACTCTGCAATCAGACTTTTCGTGATTATGATGAACCGAGACAAGAGGGCTGTCGAAGTGGATATTCATTCTGATCGTATTGCTCGCAAGACGGGACGTACACGGACCATGTTGTGGTCCTGCTGCTCACTCGCCTGGGCGTCAGCGATGGTCGCGCCTGCGGTACTGACGCCGATGGCATTGACGACAGTTCAGGCCAATGCCGAAGACTGGACTCGCTTTCGCGGACCAAATGGAACCGGTGTCAGCAATGAAAAAGGATTTCCGGTCGAGTGGAGTGAAAAAGACTACGATTGGGTCGTCACGATTGAAGGGACTGGCCATTCATCGCCCGTCATTATTGGTCCGTTGTTGTTTCTGACCAGTGGTGAAGAAGATGGCACCCGAAATTTGATCTGTCTCGATTCGATCACCGGAGAAAAACGCTGGATCGAAAAGATCAAGCTCGGCAAGAATCATCTTCACAAGAAGAATTCTTACTGCTCTTCATCTCCGGTTGTCGATTCAGAACGAGTCTATATTACGGAAGCCGACACAGAGCATTTTCTTGTCAACGCCTATACGCATGACGGCAAGAAAGTCTGGTCACGGGATCTTGGTCCGTATCTCAGCCAGCATGGTTTCGGTCCGTCGCCTGTGCTCTACAACGGACTCCTGATTGTTGCGAACAATCAGGATGGTCCAAGTCACATACTGGCGATGGATGCAGCGACCGGCGAGACACGTTGGACATCGGATCGTGAATCGGATGTGGCCTCTTACTCGACACCAATGATCATCACCCTGAACGGGAAGGATCAGTTGGTTGTGTTGAACGGTGCCACTGGATTGGCTGGACTCGATCCTCAGAATGGAAAAGAACTCTGGTTTTCAGGAAAGTTGCCACAACGAACCGTCGCGTCTCCTGTCTATGGAAACAACTTTTTGATTGCCACCTGTGGATCAGGCGGACGTGGAAAATTCATGGTCGTCGTTGATCCTTCAGCGCCGGCTCAGAATCGTCCATTGGTACATACCGAGCGAACGAAGCTGTTGCCGTACGTGCCGACTCCGTTGATCAAAGATCAATACCTGTATCTTTGGAATGATGACGGCACGGTCTGTTGTGTCGATATGCTCGGGGACCTGACCGATACCGTATGGAGAGAACGAATCGGTGGGAACTTCAGCGGTTCGCCAATCATGATTGACGGAAAGATTTACTGTCTCTCTGAAGAAGGTAAGGTTCGCGTGCTCGATGCGAGCCCGACCTTCAAAGCATATCCCGGTGGTTCGATTCCGGACTCATCTTATTCCACTCCGGCAGTTGCCAATGGACGACTGTATTTGAAAGGCTTCAACCGTCTTGCGTGTCTGAAGTCACAGACGCCTGTTGCTGCTGTCCCGAAGGCGTCTGAGGGAACAGTTGCGGCCAAATAGCTGAAGCCCGTCACTGGAATTCCATCAGAGCACATGTCTGGTCGCTCTGGTTCTGAAAAGCAAAACGCGATGGTCGCTCGAAAGAGGCCATCGCGTTCTTTGTTTCAATGAGTGCCGTTGCGCAGATCGAGCGGGCTATGAGTTCGTCAGTTCGTTGATCATTCGTGAAATCTCTGGCGCAAGAGACTCGAATTTCAGCCAGGCAGAGCGTTCCACCCGAATGAAGTCGCCTTCGTTGTTGCGGATTTCTTCAGTTGGAACACTGAGCGATTCCAGAATTTCAGTGCGGATGAAGTCCAGTATGCCGACCAGTTCTGCCGTTTGTGGTGCGCTCAATTGAGATGGAACTGGAGGGCGGCCATTCGGAAATGCATCGTGGAATTCGCTTGCATCAATTGGAGGCGAGAACTTTTCGCCAGATGATCCACCATCGGTGCCACGTTGCGAGTTGGCTGCATCTTGCAGGCGTTTTGTCAGCTTCTTGAGCTCTGCAGGTCCGCCAACCAGAAGCACACTGCGCCCGACCATGATGAGGTCGCCTAATTGCAGAACGCGCAGGCGGACCGGATGTCCATTGACTCTGGTTCCATTTGTGCTGTCGAGGTCGGTCAGAATCAGACGCCCGGAATCCTCTTGAACCTTGATATGGAATCGGCTGACACGTTCGTCGTTCAGCTGAATATCATTGTCCTCTTCGCGCCCAACAGTTAGCGGCGTGGACACGTCGTGAAATGTGCGTCCAGCTTCGATACCTTCGACAACCTGAAATGTGAGTTGGGCCATTTGTTACTGGAATCTGATTGAGTGGTCACTCCTCCCGTGTCACCGGGAGCTTGTGGGCACTTTTGCGTTGTAATTTGTGGAGCCCGAAACTCTAGAACTCAGTCAACTGGTTTGAGCAGGAGTTCTGCTAGCAAAGGTGACTATAGCTCTAATGCACAATGGATTGTATCCAGGAGTTCGCTCCGGCCTACAGGCTTTCTTAATACACGGAATGTTTCCAGTGCTGAAGCCTCATTTTCGATCTGATCGGTGACGTCGGCACTCATCAGAATGCAAGGAAGTTCTAAGTGGTGGTCCCGCAACCAGCGGATTGCATCCAGACCGGAAAGGAGATTCATGTTCAAGTCGAACAGAGCGAGATGGACAGAGACTGTTGCCACGATCTCAATTGCGTCTTCCCCAGAGGGAACGGCAATCGTGTGGAAATAAGGTTCGAGGATTTCGACAATGGCGTCTCGATACGCTGCATTGTCGTCTGCAATCAACAGGCATCTCTCAATCGAATTGGATGCGACCACAATCAACCCCTGTCTCTTCCTTGAGCGATTTCTCCAGACTCATTCCCAACGTTGTGTCATTCTGCCTGATGATTGGGGTGAAATGAGACACAACCTGCTTACTTTGTTGCTTCCAGTCGACATCGCACCTGATCTCGATCGAAAGCCGCATCCTTCTCCATGACATGGAAAATGCGACCCTATTTTATACTCGGAGCCATTGATGCGAAAATGGCACTTTTTTGAAGATTGTCGGCAAAGCTGTCTGCTTCAATGACTTCGTGAATCGTCTTCCGGAATCATGAAAGCACTTTTCGTTCTGTGGAATGACAGATTCCGAAATTTGAACTGAAAGACCGAAATTTCAGCTCGGTGAAGATGATAAGACGGAACTTGCGCCCTGTGCGATCAATTCCTGAGCGACGCGACTTCCGATGTCTTCTGCATCGATAAGCGTTCCACTGGCGGTCGCTGAAAAGTATTGGGTTCCGAGTTGGTCAAGAACGACGGCTTCCAGGGTGATGCTTTCGCCTGTCACCGTTGAGAAGGTCCCGACTGGCGCATGACATCCGGCTCGGAGTGTTCGCAGGCAGGCGCGTTCGGCCAGCGCTTCAGCCTTGGTCACCGCATCTGTAAAGCGTTCCAGGATCTCGCGGCAGACATCGTCATCGATGCGACATTCGATTCCCAGTGCAGCCTGTCCGACTGCTGGAAACATGAGTGGCGGAGCGAGCAGGCTCGAAATGCGATGGGCCAGATTGATGCGACGCAATCCTGCTTCGGCCAGAATCGTTGCGTCAAATTCTCCCCGATCGACTTTGGAAAGGCGTGTTTCGACGTTTCCGCGAATTTCAAAGAGTTGCAGGTCAGGGCGTGCGCGGAGAAGTTGCGACCGGCGTCGCGGACTGCTGGTGCCGATCTTTGCTCCCTGAGGAAGATCATCGAGTGTTCCCTGTTGCCCATTGGGAAGAACCAGTGCATCCAATCGGGGAGCACGCACAGGAATTCCCGCGAGGGCGAGTCCTTCAGTGAACTCGGTAGGGAGATCCTTAAGCGAGTGAACAGCAATATCGGCATGTCCGTCGAGAACGGCTCGTTGCACTTCTTTCGTGAAGACTCCCTGTCCCCCCATGGAGGGGAGTGAAGACTTCAGATCCCGGTCCCCGACCGTTGTCATGGGGACCAGTTCAACGATACACCCTGGAGCAACGCGACGAATTTCGTCGGCAACGTAATTTGCCTGCCAGAGTGCCAACTGACTCTCTCGAGTCGCAATTCGAAGTGTTCGATCCACAGCCAGGCTCACCGGTGTCGTTCTCAGGATGAAATACGCGCGTTGTTCTCGCTCGCACTCAGCCATGATAAATCAAAATACGGTCCACTAGCCACAATGACGCGAGATTCAGTGCTCTCGATTCGTGAAACCTCGTCTTCTGCAACGCCATGTGACGGCGAGGCCCCACTTGAACCCGCCTATGAGTTGAGAGTCCGTGCGAGGACCGCGACATGCACCGATGCGGCTCCTGCATTCAGCAAAACCTCGGACAGGCGATTGACCGTTGTTCCTGTCGTGAGCACGTCATCGGCGATGAGAATGCGTTTGCCAGCGATTTTCGCAAATCGTGTGATCTGAAACGCGTCTCGGAGATTTTTTCGTCTCATTGAAGCAGTCAGCGTGTGTTGCCTTGGAGTCCATCTCCGCTTGCTGACAACGTGCCTGTGAACCGGGAGCTTCAAATGTTTCCCCAGCGTCTCTGTGATGGCATCCGCATTATGGTCCGAGTGACGGATGCGGTTCATCCAGAAGTGAGGGATCGACACAATCAGGTCGCATCCCCAGTCCTGCATTTGCTGACCACTGCGTTCGCATAACCAGATCGCCAGGGTTCGGGCGAGCGGACGTTGCCCCGGCAGTTTGCTCTGAATGCAAACTTGTTTCAGGGGGCCGTCGTATGCTCCCAGACTGACCGCCTGCTGATAAAGGCGTTTTCCTGAATTGCAGTGAGGACAGCCGCTCTGTGTTTGCAGGTAAGGGCCGACCGGAGCAGAGCAGCACTCGCATCGATGCTTGACGACTGGAGCAATCGTCTGTTCGCAGGTGTCACAGATGACTTTGATGCGACAGCGAGGGCTTCTGCTTCCACACCACTGACAATGCGGCGGATAGACGAAATCGAGTGCATCCTGAACCAGCGAGAAGGCCCATCTCTGTCGCATTGTACCGGCGTCGCTTTCCCCTGAACTGCTTCTGCTTGAGTATTACCGACTGATTCGTCTCGCTGATTTGGCCATCAGACAGAGGCATTTATTGAGGCGGAATTGCTTTGCCGTGTGGGTCGACACTGGGAGAATCCAGTTCGGCTTCAAGCTGCGTGCGCAGGTCCTGATTCAGATAATGTTCCACTCGATCTGCTGACTCGTGCAGTTGTGTATCGGCGACATTGAAGTTCTTGAAAAGGTACGATTCCCATAACCGATGACCACGAACCACTTCGGCAGCACGAGATTTGCCTGCTGGCGTCAGCTGCATGGTTTCTCCGGCGGTGACGATCCATGCCCGTCGACGCATTCTCCACAGTGCGACCTTCCAGATGATCGAGCCAATCCACGCGGTTGCATGGCGGACTTCGGTCACGGTGATCGTCTTCTCTGCGTCATTTTCTTCCAGGCGGTAAAGGGTTCCGAGGACGTCATCTTCCGCCATCCGACAGGCCATCGCCAGATTCCCGAGATACCGCACAATCGGGCTGTGACGAGGGGAGAACAGGTAAAACATCAGGAAGAAGCCCCCGCACGCGACGGCAATCATGCCCGGTGTGCTGGCGTCCTGAACCTGTGTCAGGCCAAGGGGTCCAGCGATGATCGCAGGGACCGTCTTGGCGAGGATGTGTCCAAGTATGGCGCTCGCTGCAGCAACGATCAGGCTGATGGCGACCATTGCTGGAAGGCGGTCAGCGGCAAGCAGGCCGCATGCAGCGGGAACAATCAGAATGGCGACAACCAGAATGCTTCCGACAGAAGTAAATGCCATGACCATCGTTGTTGCGGTGACGGCCATCAGGCAGTAATTCACGAGTCGCGCGTTGATTCCAAGCGAGGTCGCCAGTTCCGGGTCAAAGGCGGCCAGTGTCAGTTCCTTGCGGAAGAGAGCCATCAGCAGGCCATTGATGAACAGCAGGCTCAGATTGGTCAGAACAGCTCTTGGAATTTCGACGCCGCCAATCAGAACGGTGTCCCAGACCGCCATCACCAGTTGACCGAACAGCACGCATTCCGGGTCGATATGAACGGAGTCTGCTTTCAAACGTAACAGCAGCAGCCCGAGTGCGAAGAATGTGGTGAAGACAACGCCCAGTGCGGCGCTCGCTTCCACTCTCCCCATGCGTTGAATGCTTTCCGTCAGTAAAGCTGTGAGGACACCAATGACAACAGCACCGACCGCCAGCAGAACGGGTTCGAATCCCAGCATTGTCTCTGGGGACATCCAGCCCATCGAGACGGCCCAGTTGGCGGTCAGGAATGCAATGACGACGCCCGGTAGTGCGGTATGGCTAAGAGCGTCTCCCATCATGCTCTGCTGACGAAGGACGAGCCAGATCCCGGGGAGAGTACACGACATCGCCGCAACTGCCCCGAGAATCACAATCCATGTGTCAAGCAGTTCCCATTCCCAGACTCCCAGTAACGGAAGAGTGAGTCCAGGAATCGAAGATGTGATGAGTGCCGTCATGATGGCGTGCTGACCCAATGGATCAATTATTCAGGCCTGAGTGCTTGCTTCGCGCTCAGGGACATCCTCATCCCATCATGGAGACTGAGCCGGTAATCTTCCAGCGTCAGTTCGAAATTGCAGGCTGCGGATTCTGTCGACTTATTCCCCAATCTGGTTCTGCCTGAATGGAGTTCGCTTTTGCTCTCTGATCTGCAGGCTGATGCACCGAGGTGGGCTCCAGAAAATGGATTCCCCACGCCAGAGCGATTCCCAGCAGCAACGCAATGCTCAGCGGAATGCGGTGATGGGAATGGAATTCCATTTCCGGCAGCAGATCGCTCAGGGAAATACAGAGGAACACACCTGCCGAGAATGCGAGCATTCCTCCGATGAGCAGTGGTTGTTGTTCCAGCAGCCAGTTTGATGTCACCAGAAACAGGATTGCTCCCAGTGGACACATCATCGCGAAGCCGGCGTTCACAATAAACTGCCAGCGTGCTGGCCAGTGTGATGCCTGCATCAACGCGGTGATCGACAGGGCGTCGAGTGGCTTGTGCAGCAGAATGGCGAGAAAGGTTCCGAGACCGAGATACCATGAACTGTGCTGATGAATGGCATCCCCTTGCAGGCTGGCCCCCAAGGCCAGACCATCGATCAGTGTATGCACTGACAGTCCCAGAAAGACACCAGTCCAGTCGAGCCCGCCTGTCCCCGGGACGGTATGAGCGCCTCCATGCTGACAGGTTTTCTGTTGGGGTGACGCCTGTTTCTGTGGTGCTTGTTTCTGTGACGCCAACGCTCCACCATCGTGATCGTGTGAGTGACCATGATGCGAGTCGTGGTCATGATTGTGGTCATGACTGTGGCCGTGATCATGATCATGGCTGTGAGGCGTTTCGTCCGGGCCGGCGTGTTGGGCGTGATGAGGATCGTGGTGATGGAAGTGAAATGCTCTCAGTAGAAAGAACATCACCAGCAGCCCCAGCATGACGAATGCGCTGACGCGATTGATTTCATTTACCCCGAGGACGGCAATCGCATGAGGCAGCATATGGAAGACGGCGATGCCCAGCATCAGCCCTCCCACAAAACTAATGAGCAGCTGCATCCGTTTGTGTGTCAGGCGTACGAATCTGGGGAGACTGCCTCCCAGCAGCGAGGCCGCAACAATCAAAATGCAGTAAACAGCCAGAACAAAATAAGTGGAACTCATGGTGGTTCGCAAACAGGCAATTTCGGCGGACGAATTAATGTTCTCAGGAAGAGTCCTGCGACAGCGGAATTTGCTCGCTGACAATTCGCTGATCGAGAACATTCCTTGCCGGGCAAAATGCCAAAGCAGAAGTCGTCAGCGAAGCCAAATACAATAATCAATGTTTTGGCAAAAGTCTTGTAACTGTCATTGAATTGCAATTCGAAGAAATCTGCATCAAGACAAATGTTGAAAATGCAGTGATTTTGAAGGAATCCTTCTTGCTGGCGACTTCTCTCAAGTCTGGAGATTGCAGGGATCTGCGTCAAACTTGACACTGGCGGCGGTTCCGGGCCAAGATGCATCCAGATTTCCGATTCCATTCGCGAACGAAAATTCCTGTCTGTCTACTGATCACATATTCCTCCGTCGTCCGTCTACCATTCTGATGGTCAGGCGAATTCCGGACTTGAATTCAAGCAACCTCCCGGGAACTGACAGAATGATGCGGCGATATCGTGCATTTATGCTCAATGAGCTGCTCGTTGTGGTTGCAGTCGCCTGTATTTTGACCGCAGTTGCCATTCCTGCGATTCAGAACGCACGTGAATCTGCCCGACGGAACCAGTGTACCGATCGGCTGCGACAAATGGGGATGGCGTTAAACCGTTATCACGACACACACAAGGTCTTCCCGGTCGGTCAGGTTTCCAATCTGCAGAAGCTCGACCCGATTGGTCGGTATCTGGATGCTCAGGAAGCAAAGCTCGGGCCGGGTGAAAAATCGGTTCGTCCTCCATCAGGGGCCAGTTGGATCGTTTCCGTTTTGCCAATGCTGGGCGAAGAGGCTATCTACCAGAACTGGCAACTGTCGAAGAACGTCCGGACCAATGGCGATGGATCTGGTCCTGCTCAGATAGATATTCCGAAGTTCTACTGTCCTTCTCGACGAAGTTCGATGGGGGCAGGCGGGAGCTATTCCGTAACAGAACGGGTCGATCCTTCCTGGCAGAGCGGCGGAAATGACTACGCTGGCTGCAGTGGTTCTGGAGTCACCTTCAAAGACGACGATGAAGCAGCACGGCAGACGTACTGGCTGAATACGGCTCAACTCGAAGCAACGGCATTGGCGAACGGGACAGGATCTCCGTTCTCGCAGGCTGCTCATCACGCGGGAGTATTCGGTGTCAACACAGCGGTCGGCATGTCTGCAATGACAGATGGAACGTCGACGACGATTCTGGTTTCAGAACGGCGTGTCTTCAGCAATGCAGCAGCGGTTTCAGCAGTCCCTCCTGCGAACGCTTCGACACCCAATCAGCGCCGCAGCAGTGATGGCTGGGCGTTTGGCGGCCCGGCGACAATGTTTTCAACGCGGCTGGCACCGCAGCCACCGGGACCAAAATACGGTCGGCATTTTGACGAAGCCGGCAGCGAGCATCCGCTCGGATTCAATATTGTCTGTGGTGATGGAAGTGTCCGGTTTATCAATCTGGGGATTGATCTGCGGACCTGGAATAACCTCGGAAATATCGCGCAAGGGTCTCCTGTCAATAATCTGTTTTGATCGGCGTCCAAGCCGGAATTAACTGTTTGGATTGCCTGGTCTGGTTTCACTGCGACAATTGTTGCGACAAGAGTTAAGACGAGTCGAAAGAACTGACGCATGTCCATTCGCTATTGCTGTGAAGAGTGCGGGGCGGCAATGAAGATTCGGGATTCCCTCGCAGGGACCCGAGGTCGTTGCCCGAAGTGCCGCACGAAATTCGACGTGCCGGCACAGTCGACTCTGAGTGAAAGTGAATACGCTGAACTCATGGAGCAGCAGGGGCAAGACAATGTCACGCAAGAAAGCGGGACAGCTCTGCAGGGGAAGTCAGAAGCTCCATCTGGCACGTCTCTAGAACCGGTCTCCAGCCCGAAATTGCCTGAGACGACTCCACCAGCGAAACCGAAGCAGCCGTCGTCTGTCAAACTTCCTGCTGCTCCTGCAGCGCCGCCATCTGCATCGCCACCGCCACTACCAAAATCGGCACCGGCACCCGCACCGGTTGCTGCTTCGCCAGAAGTTCCTCCGTCTGCACCACCCGCCGCTGCTGATGCGGAACCGGATGAGACGCTTGAGGAGGCGGACGAAGAATCCTTTGACGCCGCCGAGTTCCTTCTGGACGACAGCGATCCGAACGCCAAGAAGACGGCAGGATTGGCGAAGAAGCCACTTGTTGCTGACGATAAGCCGGCCGTTGATGCGTTAGGCCGTCGATATTATGGAAATGCGCCGAAGAAGGCTGCTGCTGCATCTGAACCGGATGATGACGTGGGGGCGAGTGTCACGACCACTGCCACGCTCCCGCCTGTCAAAGAACGAGTCAAGATCGACTGGGTGGCTCTCCGGAAGCAACTCGTCAAGAAGTCTCCGTTCATCGCGTTGATCCCCGTTCTGGCGGTGATCGCTTACTTCGTCGCCAGTCGTTATCTGGCGCCAGGGATTCCGATGCCGCGTCTTGCTCAAATTCAGGGGCAGGTGCAGGTGAACGGAAAGCCGATGGGAGGGGTGACTGTCCATCTGACGCCACTGAATGCAACGGAAGCGAAAAGTGTTAAGGATTTGCCGATTCGCTTGACGGATTCAGTTGGGGTAACTGATGACTCCGGAACCTTCCGGATGACATATCTGGGGCAACCTGGATCGCCGTTAGGAAAAGCCCGCATTTGGCTCGAACCGTTGCATCCGGCGGATTTCAAGTTGATTCCGGCGAAGTATCAGGCAGCAGGGTCGGATATTCGTGACGTTCGAGAGGCTGGGAACGACGGGAAATTCGATCTGGTTTTGAAACTAGAGTAACGATTCGGTCCTCTGTCGCTGCCCTGTGTTCTTCCAGTGAAAATACTGGAAATTGAGGCAAGTGGCCGTTCTGGGGGATCTCGGTTGTCAGAACTTGCGTTAAAGTTTGTCAATCCCAGGGGAATCATTGACGACATGCCGTCTGGCACGTTCCAATGTGGAAAGACTTTCCCCAACCGATGATGTGGCATCGACATGCTTTGCGAAGTGGACCTTCCGAACTATCTCTCTGCTCTCCGTCAGCGGATCGAACAACAGCTGGATGCGGACACGCGTTTTCCTGCTGACTGTCCAGATCGGTTGGCAGAATCGATGCGCTACAGTTTGCTTGCGCCGGGAAAACGGGTTCGCCCCTGTCTGGTCCTGATGGCCTGCGAAGCGGTTGGGGGAAACATTGATGCCGCGCTGCCAGCGGCCTCTGCACTCGAAATGGTGCATTGCTATTCATTGATACACGATGATTTGCCTGCCATGGACGACGACGATCTTCGTCGGGGGCGGCCAACAAATCACAAGCAATTCGATGAAGCGACCGCCATTCTTGCTGGCGATGGATTACTGACAGAAGCGTTTGCGGTCCTTGCTCGCGGCGTTCGTCCCGTCGAAATCATTGGCGATTGCGTTCTGGAACTCGCACAGGCGGCGGGTGTCTGCGGAATGGTGGGGGGACAACAGGCCGATCTCGAATCGGAAAGCCTGCCCTCGATTACAATCGAACAACTGGAAGCCATCCATCGACGCAAAACGGGGGCATTACTGTCTGCGTCGTTGCGTCTTGGAGCGAGAATTGGTGGGGCCAGCCCGCAGATTTTGCGCAGCCTCACCATTTACGGTGAGTCCATTGGATTAGCGTTCCAAATTGCGGATGATCTCTTGGATGTTCTCGGACAACAGGAGAAAATGGGGAAAGGTGTCCAAAAGGATGCCACCCTCGGGAAACAAACCTATCCTTCGCTGCTCGGTGTCGAAGAAAGTCGCCGACGTGCAAAGGAATTGATTGATCAGGCCTGTGAAGCAGTCGCTCCATTAGGGGTGAAATGCGGCCCATTGACGGCGCTGGCTCGATATCTCATCGAACGGGATCATTAAATGGATTACCAGTTACTTCCGCTAATCGGATCTCCCCGTGAGCTGAGAAGTCTTTCCAACGAACAATTGCTGCAGCTGTCGACCGAAATTCGGGAAGCGCTCTGCGAAGTTGTTTCGGATCGTCCTGCGCACTTTGCGAGCAATTTGGGCGTCGTCGAACTCTGCCTGGCGTTGCATCTGGTTTTTGACTTCTCTCAGGATCGATTGATCTGGGATACAGGTCACCAGATTTACCCTCACAAACTCATCACCGGTCGTTTCCCGGAGTTCAACTCAATCCGCCGCAAAGGAGGATTGATGGGCTATCCGAATCCGGAAGAAAGCCCTTATGACCTGTTCATGACAGGCCATGCCGGTTCAAGTGTTTCCACATCGCTCGGGCTGAAGGCCGGAGACGATTTGCTGCGTCCGGAAGAGAACCGGAAATCTGTGGCCGTCATCGGCGATGGGGCGCTCCCCAGCGGCGTCGTCTTCGAAGCATTCAACAATGCCGCAGGTCTCAAGAAAGACATGCTGGTCATTCTCAACGACAACAAGATGGGAATTTGCCCACGTGTCGGCGGGATGGCAACGTATCTGGATAAAGCCCGGGTTGCTCCGTTTTATAACGGCTTGAAACGAGACGTCTCCTGGCTGTTGAACAAGGTTCCACTTGTTGGCGGATCGGCTGCTGAAGCGATCGGTCATTTCAAGGATGCGGTGAAGAACTTTCTTCATGGCGGCGTTCTCTTTGAAGAACTTGGGTTCCGCTATATCGGCCCTGTCGATGGCCACGACCTGCTCGGGTTACGCAAGACTCTGGAGATGGTGAAAGAAGTGCGTGGGCCAGTCCTGCTGCATGTCTTCACCGAGAAAGGGCATGGATTCGCACCTGCCCGAGAGAACCCGGTCAAGTTTCACACTCCATCGCCATTCTGCCGCACATCAGATGACGGGGAAGTGGTCTTCGTCAAGAAGGCGTCAGCACCGGCGTACACCAATGTCGTCAGCGATGCCATTCATGAGGCCATGCGCAACGATCCACGGGTGTGCGTGCTGACAGCGGCCATGTGTGAAGGAAACAATCTCGGCAAGATTCGCGATGATTTCCCGGATCGCTTCTTCGATACCGGGATCTGTGAAGCCCATGCAGTGGCGTTTGCTGGAGGGATGGCCAAGGTTGGAATGCGTCCAATCGTTGACATCTATAGCACCTTCCTGCAGCGCAGCTTCGACCATATCTTCCAGGAAGTGGCGTTACAAAACTTGCCTGTGACGTTCTGTCTGGATCGTGCCGGACTGGTCGGAGCGGACGGACCAACGCATCACGGTGCCTACGATAACACCTATATGCGGGTCTTCCCGAACATCGTCGTCATGGCGCCGGGGGACGAAGCCGACGTGAAGCCGATGTTGGATTTCGCATTGAAGTACGAAGGTCCAACGTCGATCCGCTATCCGAAGACCAACGCGGAAACGATCGCTCGAACAGTTGCTCCTGTTGAACTTGGCAAGTTCGAAGTCCTTCGCTGGGGTGAAGACGGGACATTCATTGCGTTCGGCACGAGTTTCTCAACGTGTGTCGCCGCAGCAGAGCGTCTTGCCAAAGATGGGCTGGACATCGGAGTTATTAACGCTCGCTTCCTGCGTCCGCTTGATACCGAAGTCCTCTTCAAAGCGATTGAATCTGGTTTCGTGATCACGGTTGAAGAGAGCACATTGAACGGCGGGTTCGGAAGTGCAGTGCTCGAAGCTGCAAACGATGCCGGGTTGCCAACGCAGGCGATTCGCCGTCTCGGAATTCCTGACCGTTACATCGATCACGGTGAACGCCATGAGCAACTCAGTGAACTGGGGCTCGATGTTGCCGGGCTGATGGCCGCGGCACATAAGCTCGCGCAGAAGAAAGCACTGGTCTCTGAATAGCCAGTGTCGAGGCAGGCGAAGAGACTGCTTCCAGGTATGACCAAATTGCAGCCGCGTTTCTCACTGGGGAACGCGGCTGTTTTCGTTATCGAAGAGATAGAGAGCGAAGGCTTGAAGAGGACGGCCTACGAAAGTGGTCGTTTGCGGTGGGCGCTTGGGGATGCACCGGACCAGCGTTTGAACGCGGTGCTGAAGGCTGAGACGGATTGATACCCCGTTCGTCGGGCGATCTCTTTCAGGTGCTGGCGGTGTTCCCGCATCAGCTCTTCCGCGAGTCTCATCCGGATATTGAGCAGATAATCGTTGGGCGTCTGGCCGGTCTGGTCTTTGAATTTCTGAGCCAGTGCCGACCGAGAAATTCCTGCTTCCAGTGCCAGCCGCTGTACCGTCCAAGCTGCAGCGGGCGAATTCTCCATTGCTGTGATTGCCGCAGCAACTTCAGGGTCAATGCCAGGGGCTCGATTGCTGGAACCCCCTGTTGATGTGGTTGAGAGCAAGACCGAAACCAGCAACTGTGAGACGAATTTCAGCAGGTTCTCTGGCGAGGTATCAGATCCTGCAGGAGAGAACGCAGCACGCAGATGAAGGAGTTGAGGCAGTCCATTTTCAGAGAGAGTTGAGTTGTCTCCAGTGACGTATTGAATGCACAGGGCCTTTGGTGGAGCTTGTGTATTCGTATCGGACTCTGCATGGAATCGCTGTTGAGCGGGAGTTCCGATCAGGATGAGATCACCGGGATGCAATCGCAGGTCCGGCTGCTCGTTCCCTGAGTTTTTCAGTTCCAGTTGTGGATACTCGCGTGGTGACGTGAGCAGCCATGACCCGGAGATGACCGCCAGAAGCATCGGACGTGAGATGAGTAGTCCCTCTTCGGAATGAGGCCCGAAAGACAGGATTTCGACTGAATCAGTATTAAGTAACGGAGGGAGCAAAACGACGGGCCTGAACTCAAACGATCTGCACTGATGTAACTTCAAGAATACGACAGCAATTCCGCCTCGCGAGAGCAATTTCCCTGACTGGAAATGGTTCTGTTCGGCCAGTCATGGGGGAAATCTCCTCGGATGCTCACGGCGAAATTCCGATTGCCCGCATCGAAGCCCATTTCTGTTTAATACGTCTAACCGCGAGTCAGCCAAATCCGGCCGCAGGAATCTGTGAAGTTTTCAAAAATCCATGAGGTTGTGTCGTTGAACTGTTCGTACGGCAACTGGAACCGCATTGAGTGCCGAGTATCAGGGCAATTAGATATCGACATCCTTTTATTTCTTGTCCTGTCAGGTCAGAATTAGCATCAATTTTCCGGAATGTGTTGGGCTTGAGAACTGGTAAGTGCAAGATGCAGCATTTTTTAAGAGCAGCCACGCTTCTATTGGGATTGTTATTCGTCTGTTGCGAAGTCCGTGCTCAAAAGCTGGAAATTCCGCGACGCCATGACAGACCGCCCGGCGAGCCGACCTCAGCGGAGGAAGCCGTCAGGAAGATGACCGTTCCAGAGGGCTTTTCTGTTGAACTCGTCGCGGCCGAACCGGATGTGATGAATCCGGTGGCGATGGCCATCGACGAGAAGGGGCGCTACTGGGTCACCGAGAGTTTCGAATACCCGCGTCACGAACCGGGGCCGGGGCGGGACCGAGTGAAGATTCTGGAAGATACCGATGGAGATGGCAAAGTCGACAAGGTGACGGTCTTTGCCGAAGGGCTCAACATTCCTTCCGGCATTGCTGTTGGAAACGGCGGCGTTTGGGTGGTGAATGCCCCTGATCTCCTTTTCCTGCAGGACACCGATGGAGATGGCAAGGCAGATAAGTCCGAAGTCATCGTGACCGGGTTTGGTCGTACCGATACGCACGAGCTTCCCAACTCGTTGACTTGGGGACCAGACGGATGGCTATACGGACTCAATGGGGTTTACAACTATTGCAAGCTGAGCTACCCCAAATCGAACCCGAACTATCGGGAGGGGCAGAAGAGTTTCGATTTCACTTGCGCTCTGTATCGAATTCATCCACGAACGAAAGAATTCCAGATCTTTGCAGAAGGAACGAGTAATCCCTGGGGACTCGCCTTCAACGAAGAAGGTGAGTTCTTCATCTCAGCCTGCGTGATTGATCATCTCTGGCATCTCGTTGAAACCGGGTATTACATCCGTCAGGGCGGACCTTACCCGTCCCATACATGGCCCATGCGGTCGATTGTGAATCACAAACATCAGAAGGCCGCTTATTGCGGGATTGTCTGGATGGACACCGACGCGTTTCCGCAGGAATACCGCAATGTTCTGTACATGGGGAACATTCACGGCGGCTGTCTGAACGCTGACATCGTTGAACGAGTCGGGTCTACATTCAAAGGGCGTCCGCATCCCGGATTTACTCCCAAACCGGGAGCGTGGGATCAGGACACTTATGGCGTCATTGCGAAAACTGGGGAGCCGGAGAAGCCGAAACTCGCTGACTTGATGACATCCAATGATCCCTGGTTCATGCCAGTGGCTCAGAAGATTGGCCCGGACGGCAACCTGTATGTTCTCGACTGGTACGACCGCTATCACTGCTATCAGGATGCCATTGCAGACCCGAACGGAATTGAACGTTCTCGTGGTCGCCTGTACCGAATTCGTCACACACAGACACCAGTCACTCACCCCGGCGATCTTTCGAAGAAGAGTCCGGCCGAATTGATCGAACTGCTCGATGGCGGAAATGGATACCTGAAAGAAACTGCTCAACGTTTACTGGGAGAAATTCTGCTCACGGACTCCGGGAAAGAGACTGAGCAGGTACTGCTGGGCCGTGTGCAGGACACTCAGCGAAACGTCTTATCTCGACTGCGTTCTCTCTGGGCTCTGAATGCCGGTGACGCTCTGGACGCGAACCGGTTGGCGACTCAGGTTCCAGTTGATCAGCCGTTGCTGCACGCCTGGAGAAACCGATTGCTGGCGGATCGACTTCCAGATGCAATCGCTGTGAAAACGCTGGTCGGCGACGTGGTTCAGAATCAGGGACGTGACTCGCGTGTTCTGCTGCAGAATACCATCGCGATTGGAAAACTGTTGCGGCTCACAAGCTTGGAAAACGATGTTCGTAGATCGCTGGTTGCAGCCGCAATTGAAATCAGTCGTCTCGGTGCAGATGACCCCATTCTGCAACAGATTGTCTGGGCAAACCTCAAGCCAACGATGCAGCAAGATCCCGCTCTTGTTGCTCGTCAACTTGCAGAAGGCCTATCTCGATCTGGCGATCAGGGGCTGGTTTCATTGCTGAACTGGAGCCTGCAGGTGGTCTGCGATAGTCCTTCAATGCAGGGGGACGTTCTCGCAACATTGCTGGCAGCGGCACAGAGTCATTCGTCGATTCAGACACAGTCAGCGTGTCTGGCGATTCTCAATGATCGTGCTGTAAAGAAGACGATTTCGGAAGACAAAATTTCAGCCGCACGACAGTTTGTTTCCGGATGGCGAATGGTTGCCGAGACCTCTCGCAATGCAACTTTGTTGAATGCTATCTGGGGGGATGCTGATGCTCAGCGTGAACTTCGAACCGTGGTGATCAATCGACGCGAGTCCCCTGCGGATCGCGCGGCCGCATTGCAGACATTGATGGCGGTAAACGATCAATCAGTGTTGGACACGATTCAGGATTTGATCTCAGAGGCAGAGACGGCAATGCCTGTGCGTACGGCGATTCTCGACAACATCAGCCGCATCAACAATCCTCGGGTGGCGGAAATCTTGATTACGAATTTCCACAAGATTGACGTGAATCTTCGCCCAAAAGTGATTGAAGTTCTCACGCAGCGCCCGATGTGGAGCGTCGCACTTCTCAAGGAAATTGATGCTGGGAGAATTGATAAGTCATTGGTGAACCAGAACCAGCTGGCACGAATCAATGCGTTTCAGGATGAGCAGTTGAAGCCGCTAGTCCTGAAACTGTATGGCTCGATTCGTGCCGGTGTGAAGCAGGATCGCCAGTTAGCGATCGGGCGGACTCGTGACTTCCTGCATGGCTCACCGGGCGATCCATTTGCTGGAGTAAAGGTCTTCCAGAAGACATGTGCTCAATGCCACAAGATCTATGGTGAAGGTGCCGAAGTTGGACCTGATATCACACGTAACGGACGCAACGACTGGAACCAGCTGCTCCAGAATGTTCTTGATCCGTCTGCCGTGATTGGGCCCGGTTTTCAGGCTCGCATTATTGCGACTGAAGATGGCCGAGTCCTCACTGGATTGCCAGTTGAAGACAGTCCGGAACGGGTTGTCTTGAAGATTCAGGGCGGCAAACTGGAAACGATTCCGCGGAGTCAAATCGAGGCGGATAAGTTGAGCGAACTGTCGATGATGCCGGATGAACTCGAACGGACTATGACGCCACAAGAATTGGCTGATCTGTTTGCGTTTCTCGCGCTGGATCTCCCGCCAGAGGCTCCCAACGCCAAGTTACTTCCAGGTGCCCCTCAGCAGCGACGCCGTTAGACCATGGATGCCCATGCGGTGACTTTCAGGAATCTGAAAGTCTTGATGAGTCACCTCAATACCCCGGAACCTCAGTTTGAGGGAAAGCCGCGTGGGGCAATTCTGCCGGAGAGGGGATTCCACTTTGTGAATCGGCGAGGGAGTGATGAATTGGAACAGGCGGCGGCTTATGCAGTCGCATACAAGGAGTCGTCGAAACTAATCAGTCGTTGTTTGTGCGAGTCAGGTTCGATGAAACCGAAATCTCTGCACTTTCACGGCGATCCGTCATGGCATAGTCTATAGTGCTTCTGATCGGGAATTCGGTCGGGAGTTCGTACGTTTCGCTCTACGTGAGTGAGAGATGGCCTTTATTGTCATTTAGCCAGATTGGGTTGATCGGCGACGAGTCGGCTCGAAACAGGCTCATCGTCTCAAACCATGTCCTGAACAGGGACAGCAGGAGGATTCAGTGTCTCAGCTCGGTCTTGATAACTTTAAAAAGAATCATGATTTTCTGATCGGGATCGACTCGGACGGATGTGCGTTCGACTCGATGGAGATCAAGCACAAAGAATGCTTCATTCCGAACTTCATCAAGCACTTCGGCCTGCAGCCCATCTCCAAATACGCTCGTGAAGCCGCCGAGTTCACGAACCTGTACTCCAAGACTCGTGGTGCAAACCGATTCCCGGCTTACCTGCTGGCGCTCGACCTGCTGGAAAAGCGGGAAGAAGTTCAGCGTCGCGGTGCAAAGCTCCCGAAGCTGCAGGGAGTTCGCGATTGGGTGAAACGCGAAACCAAACTGGGGACCAAGACTCTCGGGCCAGAAGCTGAGAAGACACAGGATCCAGATCTGCTGCTGACCTATGCCTGGTCCAAGGCTGTTGATGAATCCGTCAACGACCTCGTCCATGATGTTCCTCCATTCCCAGGTGTTGAAGAAGCACTTGCGAAGATGCAGGCCAAAGCTGACCTGATCGTTTGCTCTGCGACTCCGAACGGGGCATTGCAGAAAGAATGGGAAGAGCACGGCATCAATGGATACGTGCAGTGCATCGCCGGTCAGGAAACCGGAAGCAAGAAAGAATCTCTGAACATCTGCAAAGCATTTGGCTATGCACCTGAGAAGATCCTGATGATCGGGGACGCTCCTGGTGATCAGGCCGCGGCTCAGGCTGTCGGAGCACTCTTCTATCCAATCAATCCAGGTCACGAAGAGCAGAGCTGGGTTCGCTTCAATCAGGAAGCACTCGAAAAGTTCTTCAATGGAACCTTCGCCGGCGCTTACCAGGAACAGTTGATCAAGGAATTCGAAAAGTACCTGCCAGAGAACCCAAGCTGGTAAGTCTTTGAGACGTTCGTTGATTGCGTATCTCGAAAACCAGCCGTACATCCATGATGTGCGGCTGGTCAATTTTTGAGAGCCGTTCGATTTCTTTTGTCCCTTCTTCTGTGACGATGTTTCATGGTCGATCGATATCGTAAGCAGACACTCTTTGCCGGACTCGGTGAGTCAGGTCAGGAGCGTTTGTTGAGATCGACCGCAGTACTGGTTGGGTGTGGTGCTCTAGGGTCCGTGATCGCCGAATCACTGGTTCGTGCAGGTGTCGGAACGCTCCGTATCATTGACCGCGATTTCGTCGAACTTTCGAACCTGCAGCGTCAGGTGCTCTACGACGAAGACGATGTTCAGCAGCGCTTCCCCAAGGCGATCGCCGCTGCGAACAAGCTCCGCCGCATCAATAGTGAGGTGCAGATCGAACCACATGTGCTGGATCTGAATCACACGACGATTCTGGAACTGGTGCAGGGAGCCGATGTCATTCTGGATGGAACGGATAACTTCGAAACCCGATTCCTGATGAATGATGCGTCTGTGCAGCTGAACATCCCCTGGGTGCATGGAGGATGCGTCGGCAGTCAGGGGCAGACGATGACGATCTTCCCCGGCACTACTCCCTGCTTTCGCTGTCTGATGCCAGAGGCACCCGGCCCCGGAGTCGGAGAAACCTGCGACACGGCCGGAGTCATTGGAGCTGCGGTGCAAATCGTGGCGTCACTAGAGGTCGTTGCCGCACTCAAGATCCTGTCAGGGCAGCCGGAACTCGTGTCGCCAGAACTGACCATTTTGGATGTCTGGGAAGGACGCTTCCGGCACATCAAACTGGAATCATTACGGCCGGATCTGTGTCCCTGTTGCAGTGGTGAAGAGCGACTCTGGTTGCATGGAAAGCAAGGGTCTCAGTCAACCGTTTTGTGTGGACGCAACTCGGTTCAAATTGCTCCAGCAGAGTCGGCTGGCATGCGATTCGATCAGATTGCGAATCGTTTGCAGCAACTGGGAGAAGTGAAAACCAACCCGTTCCTGCTGCTGTTTCGTCCATCGGATTCCACGTTTGAACTGACGCTGTTTCGAGATGGTCGGGCGATCATCAGTGGGACCGAGGATCTGATTGAAGCGAAGTCGCTCTATACTCGGTACATCGGCACCTGAGCAGCAGCAGAACGTTAGTCTACTCGCTTGAGCACTCCGGCGACGACATGCCCGCCGAATCCGAGTGAGACTTTCAAGAGATGCGAGAGCTGAGTCGGTCTCGCAGACGGGCAGAGACTGATCCGGTTCTCTTCTTCTGGCTGGTGATGATTGCATGTCGGGGGGACGATCTGGTGTTGCAATGACAACACAGCTGCAGCCGTTTCGACGGCTCCGGCAGCTCCCATCAAATGACCAATTGCCCCTTTCACGCCAAACGCCGGGACAGTTCGACTGACCTTCTCAAACAACCGGTTAAATGTCCGTGCTTCAGAGCGATCATTTAACTTGGTCGCGGTTCCGTGCAGACTGATACAGGAAAGGTCGGCAGGGGTGAGGTTCAGGTCATTCAAGAGTCGAGTCACGACATCGAAGAGTGTCTGGCCATCATCATTCACTAGCGTCAGCCCTGACGGGTCGCTTGCCATCCGGCCACCCAGCCATTCTGCGAGAATCGTTGCACCCCGTTGTTCGGCATGATTCCAGTCTTCCAGCACGAGGCATGCGGCCCCTTCGCCAACAGCGAACCCATTACGAGTCCGGTCGAGTGGACGGCATGCCTTTGAGGGATCGTCACCGGCTTTAGCGTGCACTCCCAGGCGTTTATACGACGACAGCAATCCTGGATGGAGAGCGGCATCCGCACTTCCGGCGATGGCCACTGAACAGCTCTGCTGACGAATGAGTGTTGCTGCCTGATGGATACTGATGAGGCCCGTTGCACATGCGGCGACCGGGCAAATTGCTCCACCTTCGCATCCCCAATCGGCTGCAACCGCTTCGACTGCGGCCGATGGAGAACCGGTATTCCACAGGGTGAAACCGTTTGCTGATGAGTTCGCACTGCCAGAAGAACGTGCGTAGTCATCGAAGAGAGGCATATCAATTTTGCTGGTGCCGATGACGCAGGCAGCATCCCGCAGTGATTTACGACAGAGCCCGGCTTGTGCAACGGCTTCACTGGCAGCGCGACGAGCGAATGGAACGAGTCGCCCATCGGTTTCAGGAGTCCAAGGTACGGTTGCCCCGAAATATTCCTTGGGCTTGGAAGCAGGCGTGAACGACAGGCGGTCATCGAGCCAGGTGACTGCACTCCTTCCGGAAATCAGTCCCTGCCAGGATGCGTCTCGTGTGACGCCAAACGGGGTCACCATGCCAACGCCAGTTACAGCAATCCGCACCTGATTCACGACCAACCATTCCCGAATTGCAGCAGCATTTCAATTGGCCGTGTCAGTTGAATCAGAAGAGAGATTTATGGTGATGGGGAACGAGAGGGGGGGATTACGTCCGATTGCTGTTCTTACAGACAACAAATAACCCGATCCCGATCATGACGACGGTAATCCCGCCATCCAGCCACATGGGGCGTGTGACGACAGGGGTTCCACCGGGAATGGCTGATGGTGTCACTGGAGTCGCGGAAGGTGCTGGGGGCGCAGGGGAAGTTGCTTCCGGGGGAGCGGCTCCCTCTTCCTGAGCAAGAACAGTCGACGTTGAAAGAACGAGTGCGGCCAGAAGACATACCTGCCCTGCAGTCTGGTGTCGCCAGCGAGCGAGCATCGTGGTTGTCGCCTTCATGATGTCTAACCTGTGCCGTTCTAGAGCAGTCGTGAATTCACGCCTTGAACCCTGATTGTCAGGAGTTTGCCATGTTTTGAAAAGCGAGAACTCACGAAAAACGACTGATGTGTCGTGAACCAGACCGGTTCCTCCACTCTTGTGGCTCGGCAGTCGTCGTTTCATCAGGTGAAACATTGCTGAAATACCAATGAAAGTCGCGTCAATCGGTCAGACAGCGGCCATTTTTAGGGGCGATTCCGAATGTGGTTCGTCGATTACAGCACGTCCAGGAGCGGTTGGCGAAGTCGCTGAAATTCCGGATTGGGTAAATTGACCGTCCGCCAACTGGGAGAGAAGGATCGCATGGCCGAGGCGTATTCATTTGCCCAGATACCATAGAACGCATAACGCCGTCCTTGGATTTCCCATGTCAGCGTGTGATGTTGTGACGAACAGGGAGCGGTGATGTCGTATGCGAAGACGAGCATCGAACGAAAGCCACTGCCGAACACTTGCTCCCATTTCATCAGACTGGAAATGTCATCTTCGGAGGCCCAGTTTTCCCAGCAGCGAGATCGGGGAGCCAGCTTGCGGCCTTTCACATCGACAAGCAGATTTTCTGTCTTGTTAGAGTAGACAATAAAATCCATTGATTTCAGTGACGTCTCGTGTGTCAGAGCCCTTCGGGTTTCGTTCACAGACACGTAAGGGCGACGAAGGAGTCTGAGCAACTCTTCGAATGCAACGTCATAATGATTGCATCGCTTCGCCATCGGATCAGATCGAGAATACGCTTAGAAGTATGATCGAAAGCGAGTCCTTCATGAAATTGAAGGGACTCGCTGTTTGTGTGAAAACCACTGTCAGGGAATTATCCGTTGCGAACAAGGTCTTCGATTGCTTTGAAGTCGGCTTTGAGGGACTGATAGAGCTTGCGATGCATCGGGTAAGCGAGATTGTATGTCTTCAATGCCTTCTCATCAGGATCGGTTCGGGAGACAACCTGAATCGTTGCTTCGCAAGCTTCAACCACATCTTTGTAGGCACCGGTTCCTGCGGCAGCGAGCAGAGCAACACCGAAGGCCGGACCTTGTTCTGTGTTGATCGTGACGACCGGTTGTCCATAGATATCGGCCTGCAATTGCTTCCAGAACGGGCTTCGAGCGACTCCCCCTGAGACACGAATTTCCCCGACGGGGATCTGCATTTCTTTAGTCACTTCAAGACAATCACGCATGGCATAGGTGGCCCCTTCCATGACCGAGCGGACCAGATGCGGTCGATGATGTCGCAACGTCATCCCGATCCACGACGCACGTGCGTGGGGATCATTTAAAGGGGAGCGTTCACCTGTCAGATACGGCAGGAAGAACAGCCCTTCTGATCCGGCCGGTGCTTGTGCCGCTTCTGCCGCGAGAAGTTCATACGGGTCGAGTCCCATCGCAGCGGCGACACTGCTTTCAGGCTGTCCCAGCTGATTTCGATACCATTGCAGACTGCCTCCGGCTGACAGGACGCAGCCCATGACATGCCATTTCCCACGGACGGCATGGCAGAATGTGTGGAGGCGTCCGTCCGGATCGATCTGAACTTCATCACTGTGCGCAAAGACGACCCCACTGGTTCCCATCGTCGCGGAAATGACTCCCCGGGAGACAATTCCGTTACCGACCGCACCTGCGGCCTGATCTCCGCCACCGCCGACAACCGGAACCCCGACCGGAAGGCCCAGTCGCTGCGCCGCTGCTGCGTGTAATGTTCCGCTGACCTCTTCAGACTCATAGACCTTCGGCAGCAACGCGGGGTCAATTTGCAGGCGAGTCAGGAGTGATTGGCTCCAACAGCGATTTCGAACATCCAGCAAGAGAGTGCCTGAGGCATCGCTGACTTCGGTGGCAAACTCACCTGTCAGACGGAAACGGATATAGTCCTTCGGAAGCAGCACCTGAGCGAGTTGTTCATAGTTGTGCGGCTCGTTGTTGCGCAGCCAGAGAATCTTGGGAGCGGTGAACCCTGTCAGCGCCGGGTTCGCGACCATTTCGATGAGAGCCGCTCGACCTCCGGCCTTCGACTCGATCTCTTCGCACTCCCGAGTCGTTCGTTGATCGTTCCAAAGTAGAGCCGGGCGAATGACCTGGTGCTCTCGATTCAGGAAGACGCTTCCATGCATCTGGCCAGAGAGTCCGATGCCGGCGACTTGTTTGGGATCGACTTTTGCCTGATGAAGAACCGCCTGAACGGTCTCGGCCGCGGCGTTCCACCAGTCTTCCGGATTCTGCTCGGACCAGCCGGGATGCGGACTTGCGAGGGGGTATTCCTGCGTCGCCGAAGCCAGAATGAAACCGTCTTCACGAACGGCGAGTGTCTTGGTTCCGCTCGTTCCGATATCGATTCCCAGATAGATGCGCATCGCGATATTCCTGCAGGAGCGTCGTTTCGGCTCCAAGTTAGCAACTTCTGCGTGGAAGTTCGAACGAATCAGGCGTCGTGCATGTCAATGTTTTTTACGTCTGAAATCCTGCCCATGGAAATGCGGATTGCCTCAAAAACTCGATTCGCGGTATGTTTTCTCACGAATCATGGCATTGGGCGAACGAGTTTCTTCAGGACGGAGGCCGTCGTACCCGGTCTGGTATTGGATGTCGTGATTCATGGAATTCGTACATGATGCAACGTTGGATGATGACTGGAGCACTCGTCTTTGCCGCGATGACAGGCGAACTTGCGCTCCCGGTCTGGTTCAAAAATGCATCGGTGCTGCCATCTGGACTGGATTTGATTCTGCTGTGCGTCTGCCTATGGTGGACGAAAGCAGAGTGTGTTTTCTGGGCCGGGCTCATCGGGTTGCTTCAGGACGATGTCTGGAACCAACCGGTCGGCTCGGGAATCGTAATCTGTGCGACGCTGGGACTGATTGCTCAGTTCTTCAATTCGGAAGAGCGAGGAGCACGATCGATGATCGATCAGGCATTGCTTTCTGTTGTCTTACTGGCCGTTCTGGGGGCGTCGCGAGTCGGACTGGGGCTTCTGTCTGACAGTCAGTTGAATGTCACCGAACTCATCGTCGCGCAGGCTGGTCGGCAGGCGGCAACATTTCTGGTGTTATTTGTGCTGATGGCCGTGTCTGAGCTGTGGTCTTACAGTTCACTTCGCAATGCTCCATTTCGCGAATACAGGGCGTGAGGTCCTGGTGTCGTGCGTAATCAACCGTTCTCACAGTTGACTGCAGATTGGGTGGAATCGACTTCAACGGTCGACCATTCCCGACGACGTCCCCTGATTCTGGCCGCTTTGATTGTTCTGCTTCAGCTCCCGATCATGGCTCGGCTGGTGCATATTCAGGCGTTTGTAGGGGAACGCTTTATTACCCCCTGGAAAACGCCTGCGATTGAGTTGGAAACCGTTCCGGCACGTGATGGGCGCATCGTCTCACGCGACGGTGTTGTATTCGCTCAGGACGAAGTGGAATACGACATCTCGGTCGATTACCGTTGGCTCGAAACCCCGATGAATGCGTCGTGGCTCCGACGTCAGGCGATGAAAGAGCTGTCATCGAAGGATCGAAAGAATCCAGAGCGACGCAAGGAAATCGAACAACAGCTTCTCGCCCATCAGACGGAGTTACTGGCAAGTCTGGAAGCCGTCACCGGGGCCAGTTCGCAGGTGATGGCACAGCGGATGAGTGAGATCCAGAAGCGAATCGAGACGATGCGAGCGTCCGTCGAGCAGCGACGCTTTCAGAAGGCTGAAGCCGCCGCTGCGGAGGAGTTTCAATGGTCTGACGGACTGACAGGTGTCGCGAGACTTGTCGTCGATGAACTGACCACGTCCCCAGATCGCTTCGCGGATGATCCGTTGATTCTGAAAGAGGAACTGCAGGATCATGTCGTCCTGAAGAACGTTCCCCTGCAGGTTGTCGCGACGATTCAGTCTCAACCTGCCCGATTTCGTGGTGTTCAGATCCGTTCAAATTCGTCGCGTCATTATCCGAGACAAACGCTCGCCTCACATGTCGTCGGAGTTCGTCGCCATGTGGCAGACGACAACGATTCATCTGGTGTTCGCAAAGGCGAGGCCGGCGTTGAGAAATCACATCAGGCAGTACTTCAAGGGATTCCCGGAGAAACAAAACGAATTCGGGATCGTCATGGAGAACTGGTTGAGTCAGAAGTGCTTCGATTGCCGCAGGATGGTCAGGACGTTGTGCTGACGATTGATTCTCAGCTGCAACAGCTGGCAGAACAGGCACTCGATCGAGTTCTGTATCCGCCCCCACAAAGCCTTTCCGCCGGGGGAGTGATCCCACGTGGGGCCTGTCTGGTTGCGATGGATGTCTGGACTGGTGACATCCTCGCGCTGGCGAACAGCCCTCGCCCATCATTGCCGGTCCTTGCTCGACCGACCGTTGAGGAGTGGGAACGACTGCAGCGTGATCCCGGGATGCCGTTGTTCTCGCGTGCGACTCAGATGGCACTCCCGCCGGGTGCATTATTCAAGTTAATTACAGCCACAGCGGCATTGGAGTCCGGCATCACCGCGCCAGGTGAGATTCTGCATTGTCAGGGATTTCTCGATCAGCCGGATCGCTACCGTTGTTTGCTATTCCGACAGCAGGGGATCGGGCATGGCCAGTTGCTGTTAGACGAGGCCATCAGTCAGTCTTGTCAGGTTTGCTTTCACGACTTTGCGAGACGCATGGGCCCGGAGTCATTGCTCGGCTGGGCAACACGTTTCGGGTTAGGACAGCCAACCGGAATTGATCTTCCATCCGAGACCTCAGGAAAGCTTCCTTCGCTGGCATCGCTGGTTGCCCAAAGTTCGAACGGACGGCAGCGAGTGACTGGAGAAACACTGCAACTCGGAGTCGGTCAAGGAGCGGTTCTTGTCAGCCCGTTGCAGGTTGCCCGAGTGATGGCGGCGATTGCCAACGGGGGATATCTGGTGACTCCGCATGTTGCAAAAGTCGATGAAGATGAACTGGCACAACTCGCGCCACAGCGTATTCCGGGACTGAGTGCAGCGTCGATTTCTTTGCTGCGTCGCGGGCTCGAACAATCAGTTCAGAGCGAGAATGGAAACGCCCGTGGAGCGCAGGTTGATCTACTCCCGATGGCAGCGTTGTGTGGGACCGGCACAGTCGGAGAGAAAGCGGATCATGCCTGGATCGCGGGATATGCTCCCGCACAGAATCCCCGAGTTGCGGTTGTCGTGGTTCTGGAACATGGCGGAGCAGGTGAGAACGCCGCCCCTGTCTTTCGTGACTTCGTGCTTGAATTGCTGGGGATGGGGGAGCTGCGACCGCCAGTGGTCACCCCGCCAGCAGCAGCTCCTGTGAGTTCACCGGGAGCACCACCTGACCCCCTGTGAATTGATCAGCTTCCCGAGATGCGAAACATCCGTAAACAGCCTGGTGCGAGTCACATCTGCTGCTCATGTTACTTCAGCATGCACTTGATGCTGACTGCGACAAGAAACAGGATGATAAACAGGAACGTCAGATCACCCGACGACAACAGAACTCCAAGGATGCTCAACAGAATCGCAATGTTTGCGATGCGATTGAACACGGATTGCGGTTGATGGCAGCGGGATTTCCACCAGAATACGGCAGCGGCAATCAGCAGGCAGGGAATGGTCCAAAGAAGGCCGGAAGCCCAAGTTCGCCATTCTGTTCCGCTGACCTGCAGTGAAAGTTCCGGGTTGCCGCCCACTCGTGAAAATGAAAGCTCATGACCGGTCACTGGCAAGATCACTGGAATGGAAAGACTTCCTCCTTCAGTCCGCTTCGCCTGAGGGACACCCGCAGCCAGAGCGTCTGTGTCGGAGTTCGTGTCTCTGGGGAGCAATTCCTGACTTGTCTCTCCTTTGATCGCAGGAGTTGCTTTCTGGATTCTGTTACCGAGTTGTTCTTCTTTCATGCCGCCCATGCCGCCCACGACACGCATCTCGTCCGTGTCTGCCATGCCGCCGCCCATCCCTCCCATGCCTCCGGATTTGGAAAGGTGACGGTTTAAGTTTGTTCTTTTATTTCCAGAGGCGGGACCTCCAGATTGTCCAGAGAACGCTGGAGATGATTGAGGTTTCCCGGAAGGAATTGGCAGGTTTGATTCTGGTTCGGCATTTCGGCGAATGATTGGGGCTTGCTGTTGAATCTGAGACCTTAAGCGGGAACGCTCTTGATGCTCATCAGCCTGATTGTCACGACGACCTTTTGAAATTTGTAGTTCCGAAAGGGAGAAGCCAAAGCTCTCATCTGCCTGTGGTGACTTCTGCTCGATGACGCGGTCCTGAATCGAATTGGACGAGATAATTGCTTCGTTCAAGTTCGTCACGATTCCTCGGTTCCCAGCGCCCGATCCAGTCGCTTTTGACTCAGGAGAGACCTGAGTTGCGTTGCTGAGTTGCTCAGCTTTTTCGAGATCCTGCAAAAGTTTTTCGCTTTCCTGTTGGAACGGTGCGAAAACAGGATCGTATGAACCAAATGAACTTTGGCGTCCTCTGATTTGGTCCTTTAACTGTTTCAAGTTCTGCTTTACCAATGACTGACTGGAAGAGCTGGTTCCGAAGTCTGTCAGAACGCGATTCAACTCTGCCAAGTCAGAACGGTACCGTTGAATCGCCTGCATCTCGGCTTCGTACCACCCGGATTCCTCATGCCAGACAACATTTGTTCTGCTTGGATCGGTGTCCGGGACAGCCTTGAAGTGATCAGGAACATAAACGTTCCAGACCGTCTGAGCAGTTGAAACACCGAACTCAGGTGAATCCTTTGGAGTCAAAATCGTTGGTGCAGGAATGGCGAGTTTGCGACTGAAAACACTGTAGGTCGAAGGCAATGTGCTGGACAGTTTTCCTGCCAGTATCACGTTGACATCAAACGAGAGATCCGCAGAACTGGTTTGCGGCAACGGAATCAGTTGAACCGGTTTGTCGCCGACTTTAGACAGAACTGTTCTCGATGGAACATTGCGAACAGTGACCGACAGAATCTCGGAGTCAGGTGGAATCTGCAAAGCAAGGAACTGCTGCCCTCGATTGCGAACACCATAGATTGCCTGAGAACGCCAGCTGCCATCTCGCTGCAATACGGTTGTCAGCATTGCCGAAAGCACAAGAGCCCGAGACGATTCGACGCGCTGAGGCCGATCAATCTTCCACTCTGGATGCTGCTTTTCACGAACACGCACGATCTGTACTGCCTGACGAATCAGGTCGTTTGGAAGGTTCAGGGGAAGATCGTCGACAGTCAGCGGTTCGATCTTCTTCGGATCTGTCGGGGATAACTGGTTGGGAGACAGATTGACGAGAACGGCAAACTGTCGCTGACTCTGAAGTTCAGCAAAAGGATTCGGGCCAGACATCATCGGGAAATAAAGCTGCGGAGTCTTCACAATCTGATCGGCGGGGAGCGCGACCGTTGCTGCAGCGGTGATCAGGAACTGATCTTGAACCGGTTCAATGACAGAGATGATCCAGCGACGAAATCCTCTCTCGCCAGGTTCGGATCGAATTTGACGCACTCCTCGAGCATCGAAATCAAGCTGCCCGAGCCAGTCAGGAGTCGTGACCGCAAATGTGTCTGTTGAAGATTGTGTGACCGTCCAGCGGAACGTCATCCCGTAGTCGATGGTGGCGTCGCCAACCACGGTGCAGATTGCGGCATCAACCCGAACTTCTGGTGGCAGTTTGCGAACGTCGAGACGAATCTCCTCGGGTTCCCCGGTGGAAGTGAGTGCAAATTGAGCCGGTTCGCTGCGTAGCTTTCTCGAGTCTTCCGGCAAAGTTTCCGGGGGAACAGACTTCCAGCTTCCGGAGTCCGCAATGCTCGCCTGATCGCCTGGCTCCAGCCAGATTCCCAGTGAATTGGTGTGTTGATCGGCAACTGGCATCGGCAGGATAATGGCAACTTCCTGCGGGGCAGAGTCGCGTGGAAACTGACCTGTCAGACTGAGTTCAATCTCTCCGGTTCGTGGACGATCCAGTTCAATTGTCAGTCGTTGATCTTCGTCCCCGCCAGGATTGATGACGTACCAATCCGTGCACTCTGCGCAGACAACATCGAGTGTCTGGAACCCTTGAGGAACCAGAATCTCAAATTGTCTGCGAGGCGTTTCGTTGATCTTCAGGCGGATTCGTGTCGCAATCGCGAGCTTTCGTAAACCAAGGTGAACGCCGTGATCGGCGATGGCATGAACATTTCCAGCGCGACGTTCTAGCTGTAACTGCAGTTGAAACGGACGTGCTGCATAGCGATAGCTGAATGTCGCGGGCGTCTCGCGTTGAAACAATTCCTTTGGAAATGATGCAGCGTCAATCTGCTGCAGACCCTTCGCCTCACTGATGGCCACTTTCAACTCGGCAGGCGACTCGATGCCGATACGGCCGGTTTCTCTGGTGACTTCGACGGGTTCAAGTGTCTTGAGTTCGACGTTCTGAGAGTCCTCATCGGAAGCGATGGGTTGGAACAGTTCAATCTGAAACTTCGTCTGATCAGCGACTTCCCGTCGGAACTGCACTGTCAGATGACGCTTCTCATTCTCGCCAGACGCGATTCCCCAACCTGCGAGATCCGACCCGCTCAGTTGGCGGACAGAGAGACCTTCCGGCAGGACGAATCGCAATTCGGCAACGGCTCCCTGTCGAACAGTGAGTTGAAAATCCTGACGCTGATTCAAGCCGACGTCGGACACCGAAACGGCCAGTGTCGATTCCAAGTGCTGAACGTTGGATGTCTCTGATTGTTGACGTTCTGGCTGCCATGAAATGGAGATCTTGCCTCCACGATCGACCGGAGTCTGAATCGCGGAGCGCTTGTTGACTTCCAGTCGTTGAAAGAGATTAGAACCTCCGTTCACGAGCAGGCGCTGCGGTTCTTTGGACTCTGGTGGGAAGAAGGTCAGAGCACCTGCTGTGACGCGGTCTGTCTCCAGAACAAACTGGCCTGACTGCTTCGTCACTTCGCCAAGCACAATGAATTCCGCATCGATCAGATGCAGTCCTCGCTTAGGAAGGACAACTCCTGCGAATCCATCTTTGTCGACCGTGATCGCAGCGTTCTCAGTACCGATTTTCGCATTCTGCACGCTGACTTTACGCACAGGGAGACGCAGTGTCTGCGGCGTTTCAGTCTGATTGATTGCCACCCAACGGGCGGTGATGCGAATCCGTCCGGCAATCGCACCTGGTTCCACTTCTGCCACGTAATTTGCTTCTGCAATGGATGCCGGCTCCGTCCCTGCGATCGCAATTCCGGTTTCCGGGTGCGCCTGCTTCCAGAGTTGTTCATAGAGTGCTGGAGGAACCCAGACTCGATCAGCAGCCGTCAGCGTCTCTAATGAGGTATACGGAATGACGACGTACGGTGCCTGTGGTTTCGGAGGAGCAGGTTTCTGAGAGTCCTGAGCCAGCAATGGAGATCCGGTCAACAGACTGGCTGCGATGATCAGCCCACAGGAGATGCCATTCAGGCTTTGTGGTTGAAGTGATTTCTGAGAGTCATTGCACTTTGGTTGGCCAAGGCAATACAGGCCCCAGAAAATCAGACTGGCTGCTCCGCCGAGGAAGATGCCAGCAACGACAATTTCGGTCCAGCCAAAGGTGAGGCTGAGTACGGCTAACGGCAAAACGAAGGTCATAACTGCCCAGAGCCGACGCGTTCGCGAAGAAGCGTTTCTTAGCATCCAACCAATTGCGGCCGTGCTGACTGCAAGAATCAACTGAATCATTTGGGCAGTCGTTCTGTCGGCGGTTTTGATGAGGAGCGGAGTTTCCTGACCGGGAGGCAGATTTCCACGATAGAGGAACTGCTGATGTTGTGAGTCCTCAGGGATGTGTAATGTCGCTGCAAGTGACAGACGCGCGTTCTGCTTTTCCTTCCGGATGCTCTTGCCTTGTTCGTAATAATAGAGATCTGACACTGGAGGAGCCTGTGGTGCCATTCGTCCCACTGGAGCAGATGTGGGAGCGGCAGGTTCTTTCGGCATCGGGATGGAAGACCGCTCTTGAATACTCAACTCCACAGCTGGATGTGCTTCAGGGAGAGTCTGTGTTGGAGCAAGTTTGTCGTGTTGAACCCGGCCTTCATGTCTGACGGTACTCATTACAAAGATGAGAGACAGAACGACGATCACGGTCAGGATGAAAATAGAAATATAGAAGCAACCGGAAGCCAGTGTCTTGGCACGCATACTTACCAGGAAGTAAATCGTTCCCCCAAACAAAGCGAGAGCGGCGAGTTTGAAGAGTAATTCCGGAATCGAAACAGCCCCGATTTCACGACGAGCACGATCCACCCAGAGGTTCCAATTGAAGAGTGATGAGGATTGAGGCTGATACACCCCCCGGCTGTTCAAGACCACAAGCGAGTCGGGATAATGGACGTCCCATGTTTGCTCAAGAATCGGTAGTGGTTGTTCCTGCCCGGTTCCGGATGTAATGGCAAATCGCGGTGGAATCAGTGATTGCTTTGAGACGGATTCAATCTCTTCATTGGTTTGATCGAAAAGCAATTTCAGAGTGTGGCTTTGATTGGAATTCAGTTGGCTAAGTGGAATTCTCAGTCCATCGGTGGCCTGACGAATTTCAACAGGCTGGTCATCGATGAGAGCGGCCCACAATCGTGAATTCGCAGGCAGATCAACAACCAGATTCTGCATTCCGACGGCAGTGAAATTGAGAATCCCTTGCTGCTGAATCAGCCCAGCATCACTGAAGACGCTCGTCATTTTCAACTGGGAACCGACAGCGGAAGGAATGCTTCCCTTCGCGAACTGCGTTGAAGTGACTTTCAATGACCATCCCGGTTGCGCATAACGGAAGCCTGCGACAACGCGTGCTGTGGATGGGAGACTTTCCGTCGGGAAATCGATGGGGTCGACGATCTGCAGTGGCTGTCCATCGGCGCCCAGATCAACGATGCGTACGTCCTCGTCTTCTGCTCCGTTCACGGCAATGAATCCGCTTTGTGCAGTGGCATCAGTGAAGCGGAGTTCGACCGGTTGGAACTCGTCTGCGGCCCCGCGAGGGAGCGAGACTCGTGTTTTGAGGAGATAAACTCCTCGCAGCGGCTGATCGCAGTTCAGGAGCCACGGACGAACCCCGTTGATTGGTGCTCCTGGAACTTGCTCCAGTAGTTTGGCGGGAACGGTGGTTCCATCGTTTACTGGTTCAAGGGTGAAGCGGAGCTGATCGCCAGCCTGTTCGCTGGCGCTGATCTTCAACGAGCGCACACCGCCGCCGGATATTGAAAGACGTGACTGAATCTGAGTGGTGACGGTTTCCCGCTCCACCCGGAAGAGAGAAACTGTTTCTGCTGTCAGAGTGCCTGGTCGTCGGGCGATCTGAAGTTGTCCTTGATAGGTGGTTTCCTGACCAGCAAAACCGAGTCGCAATGATTCGGATTGCTGAGTCAGTTTCTGGTTTAATGATTCCATCTCGGCTTTTCGAGCGGGATCAAGGCCGACGACATCGACCGGCGACACTTCCAGCACGGTATCTGCACAGATCCCATACAGAATCTCGACCATGCCTGCCTGCATCAGTTTCACGTACGGCAACGGAACCGACATCGGAGTCTGCTGGATCGGCCAGCCTTCCGGCTCATGAGTTGCATGGACAGCGAGCGTCTGAATCTGGCCTGGCTGAAGTGGCTTTGCTGGTTGAATACGGAGTTCCTGAACCCCGGCCTCGGCGTTCACGACTTCCCATGTCACTTCGACACCGGGCATCTCGACGGTGTCGATGTAGTAATCGGCAGGGAGACGCAAGCGAACTTCGAAAACAGGTGAGCGGCGTGGTTGCAGGCCGATCGTTGATGAGAGGACCAGCGTTGAATCGCGAATCAGCAGAACATTCGTAATCGCTGCCTGCAGCGGACTTTCTTTCAGCTCTGTGAGGAACTCCAACTGGAAGTCGTCTCGCCAGACATCAAACGCAATTTGTGATGAAAAGTCAATTGCCGTCTGACCCGGTTTTGTCGCATCGACGGAGGCCCCTTTGATGACAGTTGGACGAACCCCATTCTGGTTCACTGTCTGCACACGGACCATGTCAGGGACATTGACCCAGATTGCTCCGGTGTGAGCGGTGATGTCTTCGATCTGAAACTGGGGAACAGTCCATGCCTGCCCGAGAGCGGGAGACAGAATTCCACGAACCGAAAGTCGGCGTTGACCATCAAATGGCAGCCGGTACTTCAAAATCAGACGGGTTTGATCTTTGTTGGATTCATCATCTTCAAGTGTCCATGATTCCAGTCCTTCAGACTCCACCTGAGTGATCTCCAGATTACTCGGGATACGGCAGTCCAACTGATTGATCTGGTGCCCGTAGACTTGCAGTTGCGTGACTGCATTCCACGTCACTTCACCGGGCTGAATCGCGACGTGATAAAGCGTGTTGGCGAACGTCAATAAATCTGTTTGCGTTGCCTGATTGCGATCAGTAATTGTCAGTTCGAGTTTTGGTTGTCCACCAATCGGAATCTTGTAAACAACAGGCGATTCCGACTCTTTCTCGGGGGCGAACGTCAGGCCATTGGCGAGAACAATCTTCTTTGTCGGCAGGCTGAGCTGGAATGTTCCATTGGAGCCGCCGAGCAATTGAAAGCCAGCGAGTTGATCACTTCCTGTTGTCTGCATGGCGCAAGACAACGTCAGTTGCAGGGAATGCGTGCCAGCGTTTGGGAAGAAGACTCGCAGAGTGTTCCAGTCCGGACCTGTGCGAGCGACTGCAACCGGTTCTCCCTTCAACGTTGCGGACTCAACGCTCCAGCCTGAGACTGGCAGATCAACCGTACTGGCGGGGTTTGAGGTCGTGATGCTGATTGTGACTTTGGCGACCAGTCGTTGCCCGGAGACGGTGACCTGATAGTCCGAAGTTCCGATGACTGGTTGTTGTGAAGTTCCTGTCGGCCACTTCAGTGAATCGCGTGCCGCTTTGACGAGCTTCTCGAATTCATCGCGAGAGAGCAGGGCTGACTTTCCCTGCTTCGCAATCACTTCACCCAGAAATTCCCCTGGAAGATAGATCTGCTGAATCTCGGTGATATCCAGAACTGGAGGAGGCAGCACTGGTGTTGGAATCGGTGCTGAGATCCGCTGATTCGCAGCCGCCTCAGGGGCAGGGGGCTTCTCTTCTGCAGCAACAACCGAGACGAGTGACATCCACGCCAGACAGAGCATCAGGTAACGCAACGGCCAGCCAGAGCGAATCGTCTTCGCTGCTGGATTGCGATGCGTCGATGAATTTCGCTCTAAAGGGTTACTGATGGCTGGAAACATGATTTTGCTCACTGCAACGTTCCGACAGAAATTCACGCGGACAGGCCGAAAGTGTCTCAACAGCAGCATTACGTCGCTGGCTGCGGAGGCGTTTCCGGTTGCAATGGTTCACCATCCCCTGAGGCTTCAGCGGGAGGCTCGTCAGCAGGTGGTGTCGGCTTGGTTGGGGGAACCGGTGTCGGACGACCCAGGACGGCGTGAAGAACCCAGATCAGGATCATCACCACGAGTCCATATTTCCCGGCTGACACGGCTGCGTTCAGGCTCGCATTGTCATAGAGCCCATAAAGTGCAGCAGCAAATGTGAAGAACAGCAGGATGCCCAACCGGTTTTCCCATGATGTGTGGACGAGAATCCAACCGATGAGTGCCGCTGCGACGCTGAACAGGATGGTCATGCTCAGGCGGTTCCACCAGCGAACTTCAATCGAGGATGCCTGACCCAATTTATTGTAGATGTATGGCAGACGGCCGTTCGTCGGGAATTGAGAGATCCCTGCAGGAGCCTTCTGACCATCGAGAACCCATGCTTCTGCCGCGGTCGCATTGCGATCCGGCTTTTGCCCGCAAAGAATCTGGCAGGGCGTCGAAATCGTCTGCATCCGGAAGGGGGCAGGATGTCCGATCAGGGCGTACTTTTCTGGAATCCAGACGAGAACCTTTTGTTCCTGAACGACACCATTTCCGGTGACATCAATGACAGGCAACGGAAGGTGCAAGTCTCCGCTTCCAAAGCGACTTTGTCCGAGTGACGGATTCAAATTCCACAGGAACTGGAAGGTCAGCAGGAACGAAGATTCAGACGAATCCGGACGAGCGATGTTCAACCAGTACGGGCTGAAAAGTTTGAGGTGATCTGGCAATGCGACTTCTGCTTTTTCGAGCTTCACTTCCCGATCATTGAGAAATGTGCCAAGCACTTCCAGATGAGCAGGCAATGCGACAAGCAACCGCTGACGTTCCGTTGTCTGCACGACATAACGGCAGCGGAATGTCGCTTGCGGGTCCTGGCTTGCGACCACTTCCACAAGTCCGCGCGAGATGATTGTCGAGACGACATTCTGAATCTCATAGCGGCGTGTCGAGATCTCCAGTGATGCCGGAGCGTCAGCGTCATCGCGATAGTATTGATAGGCGAGTGTGCCTCCGTGCGGAAGCAGCGTCAGTTCTCGATTATCGATCTGTTCGAGTGAAGAACTTGGAGTCGCTACGAGTGAAAGCGTACGATCCTTCTGAACTGAGATTTCCCCTATCAGTGATGCGATGGGAGTGATGACCTCTCCAGCGTTGTTCACGATTCCAAGAGGACGAGGCAACGGGAATGTGACCGCATTGTCGGCCTCTTTTTTGTCTGTGATAACAGTCGTTGGCAGGTCATAAGAAATGGTGAATGTCTGTTTGCCGATTAACTCGCGTTGGGTCGCGATGGTCCAGACGACCCGTCCGTCGACAGGTTCCGCAGCGGTCTTCTGGCGAATCGGAACAGCAACGTGGTTACCGGGTGTCACGTCGATGCGAATCAAATTTGAAATCGACTCAGGGACTTCAAAACGGAACGTGTTCACCGGAGAGAGCTCGACAGAATATGTCAGCAGCGATTTGACTCGTGAGACTTCCTGTTGAATGTCGATGGTGGTTGCGATCTCGGCCAGAATGCGAGCTGGCTTACGCTGCAATCGGACCGGGATGACGACTGGACGGCGGTAATAACGCCAGGCTGACGTCAGTCGGAAATCGCCTTCGCTCGCGCCGTCCGCAATCGGAATCGGTTGAGCGGACTGCACAGAGGGGAGCGGAGTCTGAACTTCGACGGAATCTTTGGCATAGACGAACACAGTTCCTTCGTCTCGTTCAACGCCTTCTGGACTCGAAATTGGAAGCGGTGTCTCTTTACCTTCGGTGTTTTCAAGCGGCATTCGACCGGTCAGCAACAGGTCGATGCTTCCCATTGTCTGCTGGTTGAATTGGACGCTCAGAAGCCCGTCCTGAACGTTGAAACTTTTGACGTTTCGCCCAGTGACCTGATCGATAGTGACATCGTCGGCCAGCTTGATCGTCAGTCCGAAGATGCCAATTCGTTCGATCTTGTAGTCGAGTTTTTCGGTGAACGTCAGATGCTCTGATTGCAGATAAATTCGACTGTTCTGATTCACCTGAATTCGAGGCAGAACTGGTTGAACAGAGAGTGACAGCGAATGGTCTGCGGTGAAATAACGATAGAGCAGACCACTGTTGCTTCTCAGTTCTGGATTGGCTTCACTGGCGTCGATGCGGACCAGTCCTTGCGGCGAACTGGCATTCACGGAGAGGTCTTGCCCATGGTGGATTGCGAGCATTCCGCTCACACGCACCACGTCCATCGGCTGAATTCCAAGCACTTTCCCATCTGCAGTGATGCCACCTGTGACAATTTCGTTGGATTCGAGTTTCTCTTCGGCATCGAGTTCCAATGAAAACTGCTTGTTTGCAGCTTGCAGCAGATCGATGGTCACAATCTGGCTTCCTTCGCGCTTCTGAACTTTCCAGTTCTGAATACGGGAAGCAGACCGAACATCCAGCAGGCGCATATTGGCTGGTAAGGCCACGCGCACCTGATTCATTTCTCCGCGCATCACGTCATAGGTCAGCCAACTGCGTGTGTGGATCTGTCCGTCGGCAATGGTGATCAGCGTCTGGTTCTTCACGCTGGCGAGCAGATTCATTTCTGGTGCGTTACTGGCGGAGGCATGCCAGCGCACCTGAATTTTCGAAGTGGCTCCAACAGCGACTTTCGTGTTCGTCACATTCTCGGCAGCGGCTTCAGCGGACACAATCGGAACACCTTTCGGGGCGACGTCGATTGTCTGATTCGCTTGTGGAACGGTGATTTCCAACTCTGTGACGGGGGAAACCGGACAGTTGAGCGAGATCTCACGCCCGGACGGCGACTGATTGATGCGGGTGACGAGTTCCAGTTGAATTGAATGAGATCCCGCTTTCGGAATGATCAGCGCATAGGTTCCAGTTCCGGTTGCCTGCAGCAGGATCCCCTCTGGTGCTGTCAGACTTCCAATCGCAGCGTCCCCGAACTCCAGCGGCAGTACGGCTCCGTCTTTCAGAGATTCGACACCCAGCTTCGCAGTGATTTTGGCTGATGTCTCGTCGGCGGTCGCGACGTACGTGGCTTTGGTCAGCACCGCGCCCGGTCCGACTCGGCGCGATTCCGCCACTTTGATCTGGTTCAACAGCTCTTGATAGGAGGAATACGGCAGCACCACCTGCGAGTCAGGGGTCTCGATTGCCTTCTCTAAGTTCTTAAATGGAACATAGATGGTTCGATGGACTTGTTCAGTCGGAGGTGAACTCGGCTTGTTGGAATCGACCTGTGCCAGGCAAGGAACCGCAATGCACAACGTCAGCAAACAGATTCCAAATTGAAAAAGTTGCCGCATCGTTGCCTCTCCTTGCAGTCGCTGTAAGCCGCTTATGTTTCGCATGTTCCGTACTATAACCAGCAGATGTGAGTTCGCGAACTGTGAAGTGCGTCAGAATCGGCACAATCGCAACAGGTGCCTGACAGTCTTGACGCTCCGAGGCTTCAAATCATTTCCAAAATCTTCAAAAAATCCGGCTGAAGAAAAGAGAATGCAGAACTGTTGATGCGAAAGTGTCGTTTATGCGGGGAAATTGAAAAAACTACAATCGTTCGTATTGATCTCTGTACGCAGGTGACGCAAATAAGGGGGAGCGGGCAAGATCATGAGTTTCAGTTGGAAGGATACTCTGAAAACTCCGAAATACCGGGCGACGCAGTTATGTGTTCCGATTCAATTGAGGAAGATTTCTGGGATTCAAAAGTTCGGTGGTATGACTTTCCAGCTCTTCTGTTCTACCACCATCCGATTCGTTGTAACTTGTGTGGACATCGATACTTTGCTGTTAAGAAGCGGCAGAAACGCTCTTTCATCCCCTATTTGTGGATGCACTATGCGATCCTGACATGCATTCTGGGCGTGGGAGCATCATTCTTGAGGCCCTCACCAGAACAACGGTCACATGCGACGCAAAGCGTCACGCAGTCGAATCGCAGCGTCAGCCCCTGAGTTGAATGCGGTTTGGACGCTCGTTTTTGCTGTGGCGTACTGTCGGTGTCCGCTACGGCCGGATTTCTCCAGTCGAGTCGATCTGCGCGGAGACGACGCTTTGCGATCTCGCCGTCAGACAGCGGAAACCGGTCGACACTTTGAATTCCGGTTCGACGAAATCCGCGAAATGATCTAGACTTCCGTTTTCGAACGAGCATTTCGACAAAGACTTGCTCAGGTGTGATTACCGGAGAGACAGACGTCATGGCGGCACAGGACCGTTCGGCATTGATGGACAAAATTGTCGCGCTCTGCAAACGACGCGGGTTCATCTTTCAGAATTCAGAGATCTATGGCGGTCAGAACGGTTTCTGGGACTACGGCCCACTGGGCACCGAACTGAAGCGGAACGTCCGGAACGCCTGGTGGGAAGACATGATCACCCGCCATGATCCGCTGGACCCACCTGCTGAAGCTCCAGTGGCATACCAGATGGTGGGTGTGGAAACATCGATCATCATGCATCCACAAGTGTGGAAAGTCAGCGGGCACTTCGACCTGTTCTGCGACAAGATGGTCGACTGCAAGGAATCCAAGAATCGGTATCGTCTGGATCACGTGACCGGTCGCTGGATCGAAGGCAAGATTGGTGATGCGGCTCCACAGAGGCTGTTCGTGACGGCAATGGCCGATGATTCTGTCATCGTAGAAGCGATCACAGCCCGAGCGCTCAAAGTTTTCGGGATGAAAAACAAGGAGGCCGACAAGTTGGTCTGGGACGGCGCTCCTGCAAGCCTGTCGACGATCGCTCCAACCGAATACGGGTCAGTTGTTGCGCCAGAGGCATCAAAGCCGGGAACGTTGACTGATCCCCGCGACTTCAACCTGATGTTCAAGACGATTCTGGGAGCACTGGGAACAGAAGCGGATTCTGCGTTTCTGCGCCCGGAAACGGCTCAGGGAATCTTCGTGAACTTCAAGAACGTGATGGACTCGAACCGAGTGAAACTCCCTGTCGGGATTTGCCAGATCGGGAAGAGCTTCCGTAACGAAATCACTCCTCGGAACTTCACGTTCCGATCACGTGAATTCGAACAGATGGAGATCGAATTCTTCTGTCAGCCAGACGCCTCTCCTGAGTGGTACAAGTACTGGCGGGATCGCCGATTTGCCTGGTACACCTCACTGGGGATCGGACCGAAGCATCTTCGTTTGCGAGACCATGAATCAGATGAGCTGTCTCACTATTCATGCGGAACGGCAGACATCGAGTACCAGTTCCCATTCCTTTCGGACGACGAGTACGGCGAACTCGAAGGAATTGCTCACCGTGGTGACTTCGATCTGCGATCCCACATGGAAGGCAAACTGCACACTGGCCCGGATGGCAAGTTGCAGGTGGAACTCAATGCGGAAGGCCAGCCGAAATGGCGTGGTTCAGGGAAAGACCTGACCTATTTCGACGACACCACTCGCGAGCGCTATCTGCCACACGTGATCGAGCCGTCAGCTGGTGCTGACCGCGCGACACTGGCGTTTATCTGTGAAGCCTTCCACGAAGATGAAGCTCCAGATGACAAAGGACAGATGCAGACTCGCGTGGTGATGCGTTTCCACCCACGTCTTGCTCCAATCAAGGTCGCTGTCTTCCCGCTGGTGAAGAAAGATGGCCAGCCAGAGAAAGCGAAAGAGATCTATCGTGCTCTGCGTGATGCCGGAATCGCGACGACCTTTGATGAACAGGCCGCGATTGGAAAGCGGTATCGTCGCCAGGACGAGATCGGAACCCCGTGGTGTATCACCGTCGATAACGAGACTCTCAGTGCAAACACTGTGACGATCCGTGACCGTGATTCACTGGAGCAGGTTCGCATTCCAGTCGGAGACATCGTTAACGAAATCTCCAGCCGGTTGCGCAAAGAGTGGAAGCCACCTGTATAACAGCATGGAGCATTCCCCATTCAGGAACGGCATTGCCCGAGCTTGTCTGATGGATTTTGCTCTGCCTTGCTGATGAGCGTCAGTCAGAAGCCGTACACCGAAATGTGTGCGGCTTTTTTCGTTCAATTTGTGGACTCAGGCGTCTTCAACAGGCGTCAGTCAAGTATTCGTTTTGTATTGTATGAATGCCTGCCGCATCGCTTGCCGCGAACTTTGCTTGTCGTGGCGAATGCTGTGATCGCATGCCGACGCGTTCATTTGAAACGCACGATTTTGATCCGGAACAATTCGACTTTGATCTACGCTGTACCCATGGAACCGACTCGAGCAAACCTTTACGACTACCCTAAGTATTATGATCTGTTGTTCGGGTCTGATTGGCAGGCAGAATTTCACTTCCTGAAAAAGTGCTTCGAGAAGTACGCAAAATGCAATGTGACTCGCGTATTTGAACCAGCATGCGGCACTGGCCGCCTGATTTACAGACTGGCAAAGGCGGGATTCGAAGTTGCTGGAAATGACCTGAACGAGAAGGCGGTCGATTACTGCAACAAACGCCTGAGCAAGGCAGGATTCCCGGCAAGTGTTGTGATTGGAGACATGGCTGACTTCAAAGTGAAGAAGAAGTTCCATGCATCATTCAACACGATCAACAGTTTCCGTCATTTGCCGAGTGATGAGGCCGCAGAAAGTCATCTGCACTGTATGGCTGACGCGTTGACCAAAGGGGGCCTGTATATCCTTGGGCTGCATCTTACCCCAACGCGTGGCACCAGAGTGGACCATGAAGAATGGACCGCCCGCCGCGGAAATCTTCAGGTCAACTCGGCGATGTGGTGCAAGAAGCTCGACAAGAAAAACCGGAATGAAGTGCTCGGGATGACCTTTGATGTCTATACCCCGACAAACATTCTGCGACTCGAAGATGAAATGAACTATCGAACCTATACGCAGAAGCAGTTCGACGATCTGCTGTCGCGCGTTCCAGAGTTCGAAGTCGTTGCATTGCATGATTTCGTCTACGACATTCGTACCGAAGTTACGATTCAGCCGGAAACGGAAGACGTCGTCTTCATCCTGCGAAAGAAATAAGAATTTCGCTTTCACTTTCCTGCGATCCCCATTCAGGGTGGTCTCGAACGAGGTCAATATGCGTTGTCTGGAACTTGCTGGAACCAAGGTCACGTACCGGACAGACTTTGCTCCCAAAGTTCAGCCTGGGCAGATTCCCGTACGTGTCCTGAAGGCAGGTGTCTGCGAGACAGACTTGCAGTTGATGCAGGGATACATGGGGTTTCAGGGAGTATTGGGACACGAGTTCGTCGGAATCGCAGAGTCAGGAAAATACGCCGGACAACGCGTTGTTGGTGAGATCAATTGTGCGTGTCACCAGTGCGAGACATGTCAGAAGGGGGATCCGACGCATTGCCCGAATCGAACAGTGCTCGGCATTCTGAATCATGATGGGGCATTTGCCGAAACCGTCTGGTTACCGGAAGAGAATCTTCATCCTGTGCCGGACTCGGTTTCAAACGAAGCGGCTGTTTTTGTTGAACCGTTGGCGGCGGCCTTTCAGATTCCGGCTCAACTTGATCTGAGTCGGTTTCAGGATGTTGTCGTTCTGGGGGATGGACGATTGGGGAACCTGTGTTCGCAGGTCCTTGCAATGCAGGGGGCCAACCCGCTGGTGATTGGGAAGCATGTCAGCAAGTTAGAACGCCTCGCAAAGCTCGAAATTCGTACGTGCCTGCTCTCTGAAATGAAGAGCGAGCGTATCGCGGATCTTGTTGTTGATTGCACTGGCTCTGCGACGGGATTTGTGGATGCCTGTCGATTGGTCAGACCGCGCGGCACTATTGTGTTGAAGACCACGGTCTCTGGAACCAATGGTCCGAATCTCGCGCCGGTTGTGATCGATGAAATTCAAGTCATCGGGTCGCGGTGTGGTCCGTTTCCTCCAGCGATTGAGGCACTGGCGCAACGATCAATTGAAGTCGAATCGCTGATTTCCGGTCGGTTCCCGTTAGAGCAGGGAGTCGAAGCGCTGGCTCAAGCAAAAGTCCCAGGCCAGATGAAAGTTCTTCTTGAGATCTCGACCTGACGCTGATTTTTGCCACACAGAAGCCCCATCGTTTGGGCTGAGCCGTGATGTGACAGTGTCAATATTTTGTGCACTTTCTGTTTGTTTTGCCCGCTCCTTCAGCACTGTTGAGATGCGTCTGAGTGGAGGCGGAAAAGAAGTGTCGTCGCAACTGTATTGATCATTGACGCTTATGGGAAATTGTCCGTCAGCGATGCTTTTGGCACCATCGTTGCTTTTGTTTTGATATGTCAAAAGCGAGTGATGTGTGACTGGGGGTGTGGCCGAGGTCTTCCTTGTAGGGGGACGTCGGGCGAGCGCCCACGCCCCTAGCCACCTTCACTCGCTTTTGTCGTTTTCAGCGAGCAGTCATTTCAGCCACGGCCTGTCGAACAACGTTCCCTGTTGGCGTTCCTGCCTGGTGTGACGAACTGTGTCATTGAAGCTGCCACTCTCCATGAACAAATGGGCGTGAGAAGGGGGACGGCTTCTGAAGTGTCTCTCGCTCTGGCGATTGCAGGCACCTCTTGCGGCAGTCCGAACTCTTTCGCGACTTCTCTCCGACGTCAAATACAAACTTGCCGCTGCATTCAGTAGTTGAGCCACATAGACGAGATCCAAAAGAAAAAGGATCTCTACACCGGGTGCGGTGCAGAGATCCCAACGGTTCAAAAAGTTTGCATTTTGCGGTTACCCGCTTTGCTGTTTGCCGTCTGTGAACTTGGCCTATTTCGCCGTTGGCTTTTGCCCTTCAGCGGTTGGGTGATAGTCGTACGCCAACCAACGGGCAAGAATGTCCATCTCGCTCTCGGTCAGTTGTGACTCAAACGGTGGCATTGCATTGTTTCCGGAATCACCTGCATAGATTGCGTGCGGCGTGGCGATCATCTTCTTCAGCCACGATGCTCCCCCGTATCCGGTCAGGTCCGGAAATAGCCCTTCGGCTAGTGATTCGTCAGCATATTGACGAACATCGTCGACAAGGATGGCTGGTTTCATGCTGTGACAGTCGACGCAGGAATCAATTGTTCCATTCGTCATTTCACCAGTTGTGAAAATCTTCAGGCCCCGCTGGACGACTTCATTGTCTGGTGGCAGAGAATCAGGTCGCCCGCTCTGGGTGTACATGAACTCGACCAGAGCAGTCAGGTCAGCTGCATTTTCCGGGTTGGTTAGCGTTTCACGATTGGAATCGGACCAGTCTTTCATGGAGCCGGTCAGAATTGTATTCGCGGCTTCGGCGAAATCGCCTTTTGTATTTGCCAGTGAGGCGAAATGCTTCTCGAAATTCACAAGGACGGATCGGGTCCATTCACGCGAAGCGAACGTGATCTGAGTCCGGTTCTGGGGATCGGCCAGTTCAGGTGCGACTGCAGGTTCGGTGAACTGGTCCTTCTTGGCGACTGGCTGATGGCAGTTGATACAGTAAGTCTGGAAGAGCTTCGGGCCCTGCGTTAACGGATCACGTCGCAACAAATTTGCGGCCCCCTCCGGAGGAATCCCCAGTGGCGCATGTGCGAGCTCGGTGACACGCAGCGAATCGACGTGAGCCTGTTTCACTGCCATGCGGAAGTCCCGGCCTTCCTGATTGTCTGCAATCCAGTCGGCATGAACCGCCATGCCGGTCAGAACACCGACGATTCCGACAACGACCCATAAGAACGAAACGTTGAATCGATGCCCGTATCGCCAACGTGCGATGAACGGCATCAGTGCAATGACACCGATGACGAGGCCAGGGACGATCACGGCTCCGAAGGATTCTCCGAGGTGCGTGACGACACCGACTCTTGCAACCCAGGGAATGCTCAGGAACTTGAACAGAAACAGGTAATACCATTCAGGGCGGGCCGCCGAGTACGCTTCTGCCGGGTCTGCTGGAGCCGAAAGTTCAGCTCCGCCCCAGAAGAATGTCGTTCCAATGATCGCAATCAGCACTGCCATGCAGGCAATGGCGTCGCGCAGGAACTGGTCAGGCCAGTAGGTGTGAACGGTTTTGTCTTCCGGGTTTCTTTTCGATGGCACAGTGCATTGCCCATGACGGCGGAAGACATAGAGGTGCAGTGCCAGAACGCCGAGAACTGCGGCAGGCAGAATTCCTGCATGCAGCGCGAAGAATCGGGTGAGATTCAGGTTGCCATACTGGGTTCCCCCTTGAGCAAGCTGCTGAATATAAGTGCCCACGAACGGAGTCGATCCGATGATGCCGGTCACCACCTGTGTGGCCGAGTACCCCTTCTGATCCCACGGAAGCAGATAACCGGTGACTCCCATCACTGCGATGATCTGCATCAGGAGCAGGCCCAGCCAGAAGTTAACTTCTCGCGGCGCTTTGTACGCTCCGTCAATGACGACCTGCATCATGTGCAGCGTCATCAGGATCATCATGGCACCTGCGGCGAAGTGGTGCATCCCGCGAACCAGCCACCCTAAGGTCATCGAGTGCTGGATATAAAAGACGCTTTCCCAGGCAGTGGTTGCGCTCGGGCTGTAACTCATCCACAAGCAGAATCCGGTGAGGACCTGCAGCATGAATGTGAACAACAGTGTTGTTCCCCAGACGTAACGCCAACGTGCCCCACCTGGAATTGGCTCGTACAGGGTTTTGTTCAGAAGTGCACGGTATCCGGTGCGATCATCCAGCCAGGCAAAAATCTTCTGCATCACTTCGGAAGCCCTTCTCAGGACGGTGTTGAACTGGTGCGCTGCCAGTCGTGTCCTGAGTCTTCTGTTTTCAGGTGGAATCGAACCGAATGTCTCACGAGCGTTTTGTGATTCGCAGTGCGATCCAAACAAGTCCGTGATCAATCGAATTGGGACGCATCGGAAGTTACCACGACTCACCGAGGGAGTGAGATCGGAGTCACATCGATTCTAACAGGTGGGAAATCATCGGGGAATTGCTCAGGCGAGCAGAGCGTCACTCTGGTTGGAATGTCGTGTCGCCCGTAGTCGCTGGTCGGCCAGTGCCTTGTGCAAAAAACGATTGCCGGAAAGGGATTTCCCGGCAATCGAGCACGAACTGACTCTCAACCTAATTCTTGACCGGGACGAATCGAATGGTGTCGACCACAACGATATTGTCCGTACCTTCATTCGAAATCAGAACTGAACCTGTCTTGTCGAATGTGAAGACTCCGAGGCTCAGGTCGAATTCGCCCATTGGAGGCTGTTTCGTCTGGTTGACTTTCACCGTCGTTTCGCCGCCAGCATGACGGATCTTGACGGGCACATTCGTTGCACGTGAACCCGCTGTTGCAGCATAGGCAAACCGGACTTCGTACTGGCCAGGGGGCAGTGCTGCTTCAAACAGAGCAGTGCAACTTCCTTTGTTCATGTTTGTGTCATGACGGTATCCGTCACCGAAGTGAGGGCTAATGGACCCTGAATCATTCCAGGTGCCGGTGAACTTTGCGTCCAGATCATCAACCACAACTCCGGTCAATTTCTTGCGAAGTTCATCGTTCTGGTTCACGAGTTCGAGCACCTGTCCGTCTTGCAGAAGACGGGCACGAAGAGATTCATAAGGAACGTCCTGCACTGCAAGTTTGTTCTCCATTGCAATGACAGCGGCGGTTGTCGCGGACTGTCCAAGAATCATGAAGACTGGCTCCATGCGGATTGAACCGTAAGCGATATGGCTACTGGAAACGCAGACCGGCACCAGCAGGTTCTGGCATTCATCGCGCTTCGGCGTAATCGAACCATAGGAGATTTCATATGGTCGTTTGGCTCGTTCCTGAACATCACCTTCGTTCTGGACAAAGCCTTCAGCGGTCACATAACGTTGTGTGTTGTGTGAGTCCATACTATAGGACCCCATCCCGATTGACTTCGGCGTCTCGACGAGGTCCTGACAGTCTTTTTCTGTCATGACATATTCGCCCAGCAAACGGCGGGATTCACGGACGTAAATCTGGTGTGGCCAGCCTTTGTGGTCAGGGAATTCGTCCTTCGCCAGTCCCCATTCAGTGAATTGTTTACGGACGTCTTCCGGGACAGATGGATCGTTCGCCAGGAAGTAGAGCATTCCCTGCTGGTAGGTGATGTGTTCCTGAATGATCTCGCGACGGCGTTCGTATGACCCCTCTGGATAGTCGTAGTTGTAGCCGATGTTGTCTGTACTGAACGGCCCGTGATTGTTTGTGTCTGTCTTCTTGTTCGGGATCGGGTCGAATTTCTTCAACCCGTTCCGCCAGCCAGAGTCCAGAATGCGCGCGAGCAGTTGATACTGGCTTGCGTCGTATCCTTCCGGTTTCGGGAAAGGAAGTCTGTTCTCTGGATGATTCGTCAGACACATCCGGAAGCAATAGGCCTGAATACGATGATCGCCACTGCCATGTTCGCCGGGCGGTTCGTTGCTGATTCGTGGAAGGAGTCCGCTCGATGGATCACCGGGAACTTTGTATGGAGAAATATTCATCAGGAAGTGGTGAGCATGCTGGCGTCCTTTAGTCTGCACACCATTCAGGGTTTCACCATAGACACTGTTTGCTTCTCGCCCGACGTGGTATTTCACACCGGCAGCGGCCATCAGATCGCCTTCGTAAGTGGCGTCGATGAACATCTTTCCGTTGAACGCTTTTCCGCTTAGCATTGTGATGGATGTGATTCGTCCATCCTGCGTTTTAACGCCTGATTCGCGATTCAGATATTCATTGCGAATGACCGGAATCTCAAACTCTTTCACGAGTTCTTCGTAGACCTTCTCTGCGACGTGCGGTTCAAAGATCCACATGCCCTGTGGCTGTCCAGCCGCCTTCTCCTCTGGTCCCTGACTCTTCAGGACTTTCTTCGGTTCCCATTTCCAGGCGGAATCCTGTTGATAGTGCTTCCAGAGTCTGTGGTAGAAGTCGCGGCTTAATCCACCGATCGCTTCTTTCTTGCCAGAGTCCGTATAGCCCAAGCCCCCTGCGGTTAATCCGCCGAGATGAATGTCAGGGCCGACAATGATGACGGTTTTGTTCATCTTCTTGGCCTGAACCGCAGCGATCACTCCTGCGCTGGTTCCGCCATAGACGACGATATCATAGGTCTGGGGAACTTGAGCTGCTGCAGCGGCGGTTGCCCACCAACTCAGGCAGAGCCCAACACTGAAGAGTGCTTTCAGGGACGACATTGTATTCCTTCACCCGTATGGGCTGTCCGTGTTGCCGGTTCATCGCTGCCGAGATTCTACGACGAGGTTATAACGGCTCATGCGACGTTGTTGAACCAGCTGATCTCCGAAGGCCACCATGCTTTATCGGTGATGTCGGAACGTGGGTGACGACATCACGCGAACTGCTTTGTGCCTGCTCCTTTGAGAGCTCGTTCCCATATTGTCACGGATAATGTCATCAAAATTCAACCACACGAGACGTGCTCCGCCCCGGTGGTCAGAAATAAAGGTCTGCGGTGAGAGAACCGACCTATTTGGAGACGCTGGCATCCGGAGTTGAGGTTGGCCCGAAAGACGTGATCACTTTCCCTGTGGTTGCGTCCCAGATGTGAATCACGGCTTCACGTCCGCCGGCGATGACCTGTAAACCGTCAGGGGAAATGATGTTGCAGTAAAGATAATCCTTGGCAGCAGAGAATGTGCGTTCATTCTTACCATCGCTGGTGACGTGAATTTTGACGGAAGTGTCCCCATTGCTGGAGACGATTCGATTTGTGTTGCCAATGAACCGGACAGACGTGACCTGCTTCGCATAATTATCAATCGTCCGACGAATCTCTCCTGTGTCCAGATCCCAGACCTTAATCAGACGATCGGCAGCTCCGCTGGCGACAAGGTTTCCGTCGGCATTGAAAGCCACTCCCATGACGTGATCGGTGTGCCCTTCGAACAACTGAATCTGTGACCGTTTGGCTGTATCAAAGACCTTGCAGAATTTGTCTGCTCCGCCTGTGACCAGCTTGCTTCCATCCCGTGAAAATTGCACGCTCAGAACGGTATCGCTGTGTGCATCAGGAACAGGGATCGGCTTGTCCGATTCATTCAGATTCCAGAACAGGAGTTCGCCTCCGCGAGATGGCTCGCCCCCTCCGCTGACCAGCGTCTGTCCGTCCGGACTGAACGCCAGTGCCATGACTCGATCCTGAATCGATGACGTGTCGAGAAGAGCCAGATCTCCTGCCTGCGGTCCCAGCGTCTTTTTCAGTTCCCATTGAGGTGAGGTGTTCCAGTGTGTGACAGTCACCGGCTCAGAACCATTTGTTGTCATCGTGAACAGCCGATCCTGTCCGACTGATTGAAGTCGAGTCACTGGAGACGGCAGTGCAGGGGGAATCAGGGGCGTTCCCGTCTGCAAATTCCAGAGATGGACAGTCTGGTCTCCCGCTGCAGCCAGAATTGTCCCTCGCGAATCGTCGATGCTGATCGAGCTGAACTGAGTTGCGAATTCATTGCGTCGTTGGGTGGCCTCTGTCGCCAGTTTCTCTTTATCCGCTACTTCCTGAGTTGATTCTGCTGACTCGGAACGACGTCGTTCCAATTGATCGGCACCAAACTGAACAGCCTGTTTGGCCAGGATAACGGCGCGGCTGTCAGCTTCAGCTGCCTTCTGTGATTTGGCGAGTTGTTCTGTGCTTTTCTTGACCTTCTCAACGGATGTTGCGACTTCTTTCTTTTTTGCAGCGTCATTAGGAGCTTCCGCTAATGCCTTGTTCGCCTGTTGCTCCTGATCTTTCGCTTGTTGCAATTCCTGCTCGTGCTTGGTGACCGTTTCTTTTGTCGCTTGAAGTTTCGCTTCAGCGTTTTTCAAGATCTGCTCGCGACTGTTGAAGTCAGCTTCGGCCTGTTTGAGTCGCTCTGCCGTTCGTTCGAGAAGACGCTTGGCGATCTCATGATTCTCTGTCGCGTCAACTGCTTCATGAACCGTTCGTCCGTTCTCCAGTCTGGCGACGAGTTTTCCTTCCTCGTTCAGCAATTGAGCATGACCATTATTGCCGAGAACGACGTGTCGTTTGCCATCTGCAGACGTTTGGATATCCGTGATCGGGAACGGAAGTTCATGTGACCAGACCACGTTCCCGTTTGAGAGGTCCCAAAGACGGAACAGCTTGTCAGGGCCAGCTGAAAGCAAATGTTGCTTGCCTGTAATGGAGAGTCGTTCCGCTGGTTGCGTGTGCCCTTTGAGTTCCAGCACTGGCTTTCGCTCGGGAGCCATTTCCTCTATTGGCCACAGCCGGATCACGGAATCGGCATGTGAAGTTGCGAGGCCGGGAGTGTCGGCTCGCATTACCATTGCGTGAATGGCACTCCCTGATTGGAACTGATCCTGCACCGTCGCTGTTTCGAGGTTCCAGAATTGCACGAGCCCTGTGGTGTCTCCGGTGGTCAGTCCTTTTCCATGCGCTGAAAACGCCATTGAAGTGATCTGAGTCGCACCTGCAGGCAGGGCTTTTTCTGGTTTCCCAGTTTGCAGATTGAAGATCGTGATCTGAGCCGGGCCGGAAAGGAATGCGGCGCGATCACCTTGTTCTGAAACCTGAACTGCGCGAACCGGTTGAGGAAGCGACTCGAAGTGGATACGCACTGGGGGTGCTGGTTGCCAGAGTTTCACAGAGCGATATCCGCCTGTGGCAATTGTGCGTCCATCTGGACTGAATGCGATTGCCTGAACGTAATCGCGGTCCGTTCGTCCATCAATTCTGGGATCAGAAAGCGAACCAGCTTCTTTGAGTGTCAGCATGTCATAAAGAACAACACGATTGCCGCGGCCAGCAGCGAGGAGTTGCTGGTCAGGCGACATTGCAAGGCTATAAACCGTTTGCTGCGCTGCTGGCAGGTTCCGCCATTTGGCTGTGCTCCCGGTGCGTGCTCCGGCAATCGCTCCGCCGTTGATCCAGCGTTTGAGAAGATCAAGTTCCGCGTCGGTCAGTGCTGTGGCCTGGACACCGTTTGGCAGCGGCGGCATGGCCGGTTCTTCTTTTCGTGTCGAAACAAGATAGAGCAGACTTTTCTCGGCATCGCCAGGGACCACCGGAGCTCCACTTTCGCCCCCTTTGAGTGTTAACGCATGATCATCGAGTCGTAGATCCCCTTCGTGTACCGAAGCAGAATGGCAGGCCTGACATTTCGCTCGCAAGATCGGAGCGATGTCGCGATAGAATTCAACCTGCGCTGGATTTGATGCATCAGCGCGAACGGAAGGCGTGAGGTCGAATGGCCCGATCCAGCATGCTGCAATCGCAACAAGTAAGCATGTTTTACGGTTCACTGATCCTCCAGAGGCGTATGTATGGTGACAACCGTTTGTCTGCCGGAAGTTGGTCTGCAGGTCAGCAGTCTGATCTCATCAGGAAGCTACTATTGAGCGGCAGCGACAGTTGTGACTTTGAAAGGGATTTCAAAAGTGGTTTCTTGTCCCGCAGTCGTTGTTGTTGCTTGTAATGTCAACACTCGATCTGCGCCGACGGCGATCTCCATCGGGGCGGTCAGTGTTAACGTTCCGGTGGTTTGATCCGCAGGAATTACGATTGACTCCGCTTTCAAAGGAACCTCTGAGCTGCGATCAATCGCGTGGATTGTGACGGCGTCTTTGAAGTCCTTGAGGCGTTGGATCTGAATCGCAACAGGCATGGTCTTCCCTGCGACGATTCCGGCTGCCTGTTCGGTTGTGGCTGTCATCTTGACGGTGGCAGGAACGACTTTCAGAAAGATCATTTGTGTGGGAGCAGAGGCCTTTAATGAGCGAGCCTCAGCGGCTTTCGTGGCCTGCGTAAATTCCTCTTCCAGTCGCTTCTTTACTGCATCTTTGGCGGTGAGGATGGCTGTTGACGCTTGTTCCGCATTAGTCGCCAGCTGAAGTTGCTGCTCAGACGATCTTAGTTCTGCTTGCGCCATTGTTAATTGCTTCTGAGCAACCAGAATGGCGGCCTCCTGAGCAGAAACGTCCTTCTGCAAAGAGGTGAGTTGCATCTGGGCCGCTTCGTTCTCTTTTGTCAGGTCTGCTTGAAGTTTTGTTGCTGCGGCCAGCTTCATCGCGAGATCTTGTTTATTGCTCGACTTCTCGCTGGATGCAGTTTCGCTGGATTCAACAGGGGGTTTGGTGATTTCTTCGTTGAGTGCAGTGACCTGTTGAGTTGCGACCGTCAGACGCTCCTGCAACGTCCGCTGAGATTCAGTCAACGCGGCGCGCATGGCTTTCGTCTTCTCGGCTTGTTGCTGCGATGCTGTGACCATCACCTGCAATGCAGAGAGCTTTGCTGTTGCTTCTGTGACGGAATTCCTGGCTGACTTCTTTGTCTGCTCCTGCTTCTTGAACTCCGCTTCGATCGGTTCCATTTCTTTCTTGAATTGGTCGAGCGCCGCTTTTGCCTGATCGGCGACTTCAGGCTTCTTGCGATAACTGACCTGCGAATCGCCATTGATCCAGATGGGATGGAGCCCAGGAGCGACATTGTCTTCCAGTTGAAGTTGCAGCGTCCCCTTTACGGCCTCTTTCGCAATCGCTTCTGTTCCGCTGACGATCTTGGTTGCGGCGATCGGCGTTGGAATGGTCAATTGCACCGCTTCCTGGGCAGCAGGGGTTCTGCGAAGTTCAACGGGAAGCTGGATGGTGCTTCCCTGCGCAACTGTCAATTCGTGAATCGATGCAGTTAACTGAAGCGGCGCGACTTCAGGATGAATCCCAACCAACATCTGAGGCGTCAGGCGACAGATGGCAGAGACATTATCCTTCTGTGGATGGATTGTGGTTGCGATCCGAACCGGGTGGCGAAGTTGAACCGGTTCCTGACCTGCGACTGCCGGGAGTGTTGCAACGGCACTCAATTGCAGATTCGCGAGTGAACTCTGTTGTTCTTTGACCGAGTTGGCTGTCAGGATGAAGGTTGTGAAGTTCTTGTTTGCCGGGATGATTGCCGCTTCATTCGGAAGCTCTTTCAGGTTGCCAACCTGTTCGACACGAATCTCCCCGACGAATCCTCCGCGACGGAAGACATACACCGTGACGGGAATTCGGTCCTGCTGCCGGATGGAGACGGGCGTGATCTGACCTTGTTGATACAGGCCGGGAAGTGCCACGGCGATGAAGTCCGGTTGCGCTTCCCGAATCTCCAGCTGGTACTGTTGACGGTCATTCCCTTTAGGACTCCCGATGCGACTCCGGACGGTGATCTGATAGGTCGCTGTCTCAGGCAGATCTAACAGGAATGAAGGATCTGCTGTCTGGGTCTCAAAAAACTTAGGGCTCAGGTTTGGTGCCGTGTCATCGTGTGTCACGACCGCGACCAGCTGCTCGGTCATGTCAGGTTTGATGACGACACGTTCGACAACGACCAACGGGTCAACGGCATTGCCAAGGCGTTCGGAGACGACATCGATCGAGACTTTTTGTCCTTTCGTCCCTTGAAAGCGAAAGCGATCGCGATCATCCGGCATTTCGAATCGACCGCCAATCGAGGCTGGAATCGTAATTGCCTGTGCTGTGCTGTCGTTGGGTTCTGTTTCGGCCAGAACCGGTGCTGTGGCGATGCCGATTCGAACCGCATTTGATGTTCCAGCTGGGGTGTTCATCCGCCAGGGAAACGTGTCTGCCGATGCTTGAAAAGGGCTCACCAGTTGCGAAGCGATGCGTGACTGCCAGTCTTCCGGAACGGTGATGTCAACATCCACAACTTGAAGCTCAACGTTCTGAACTGAAACTCCACTGGGACGCCCGCCTGGCAGATGGTGCCCGTAGACCGCGACACGCTGTGGCGCACCAGGCAGGCACTGAGGAGGGAAGACGTATTCAATGAACGGGCCAGTGTGAAGATCGAGGCGATAGCGGTAATCCGGCCCGGATCGATAGATGGTGTCGTGGACTTTCAAAAGGTATTGGCCATCGCTGGGAACGTCATACACCAACAAGGCATCGCGACTGTTGTGCTGACGCGAGACCGCTAATCTTCTGCGACCTGCGGCATCGAGCAACGTGAGCGATGCATTCAGCGGAGAGTCAATCCCTGTTGACTGGCATTCGATGACGATCCGCTCTCCCTTCTTGGCAGGGAATTGATACCAGTCCACTTCATGTGCGCCAGCGATGACTCCGTGGACAACGCTGCCGACGTTGATCGCAGCAGCCGTCGCCAGTGTCTGATGATTCTCTGGTTCATTGATCTCCGGGCGTTCCCCAACTGAAAACCGCTTCGGATTGCTGATTCCCCAGCGTCCGCCGCACACGACGTCATACATCCCGACAGGAACATCGGCCGCAATTGTGACTTGAAATGTCTTGGGGACCAGACTTTCGACCCCGTTCTGAGTGACCTTCTTGGGGACTGCCGTGATGCCGGGATGTGAGAAGATCAGTTGCGTGTTGTCTTCCAGAAGTTCACCAGCAACAAGTGTGACATCAACTGTGGTGCCAACCTGTCCTCCGGCCGGAGCCAGAACGGTCAGCCGTGTCTGAGGAAGTTGTGCACGTAAGGCGTGTGGAGAGACAACGAGCAAAACGGCTGTTGCAACAATCACAGCAGACGTCTGAATGGAGATTCGCTTCACATTCACACCCACGGTTTGGCTTGAAATCAAAGTTGCGGGAACAGTGGATACGATCGAGAGCGGTTTCTGAACTCGGTTGCGCAATAAGTGTTTGCGACCCGATCTAGTGATTGAACTGGAACTCTTTGGTGTTGATCAGTGCCCAGACGATGTCTTCATAGGCAATCGGGACGTTGTCTTTGTTCTTGTTAATGTGCGCCAGTCCTGTCTTCAGTTCATCCGCGTCCGGCAGGCGAGAAAACGTCCAGAGGTACAGCTCTTTCAGACGTTCCTCATGAGATTGGTCCTGCTTCTGCGCGAGAAGGTGAGCCCGACCTGTTGGTTGAGTGATCTTGGTTTGAATCTCCTGACTGTTGAGCATATGCAGGCTCTGTGCGAGATTCGCTGATTGTGCTCGTTCACACTCACAAGCGGAATCTGCCTGCGGTTGCCCAAAGACCTTCAGGAAGTAAGGAGCGACCGAGGTGTCAGGCAATTGCAGAGCTTCACTGCCAGCAGGAACTCCGCGGAAGTCTCCCTTTGTCAGCGTCACCTGATGGAACGCATCATAGAGCGATTCTGCGGTCAGACGTTTGGGGTAGTAACGCGAGAAGTTTTGCTTGTCGCGTGCGTTTTGCTCATTTGGGGAGGAACTGAGCTGGTAGGTTGTTGATCTGCAGATCGTGCGGATCAGTTCTTTCAAGTCATATCCGGACTCAATGAAAGACTTGGCGAGACCATCCATGAGTTCCGGGTTCGATGGAGGGTTGGTATCGCGAAGATCATCTTCCGGCTCCACGAGTCCACGGCTGAAGAAATGCTTCCAATACCGGTTTACAAGTGTTCTGGAGAAGTAGTGATTGTCAGCAGATGTCATCCAGTCTGCGAGCGCGAATCGCGGATCGCGATCAGCGGGAATATCGAGCGTTGGGCCTCCCAGACCTGCTGGCCGAACCTGCTTTCCACTTCGGGGATGTGGGAGTTGGGCGATGCCATCGTTGTGGAAGATTCGGCGATCACGAATCGCTTTGACCGATTCGGCTCCCAGTTCCTTCTTTCCGATGCGGCTGAAAAACGCGGCAAGCCCGTAATAGTCTTCCTGACTCCAGCGATCATAGGGGTGGTGGTGGCAACGGGCGCATTGAACTCGCACACCCAGGAAGAGCTGTGCAGCGTCTTCGGCTTGTTGTTCAACAGTGGAGACTTCGCGGTACCATGTCACCTCTGGAGTCTTGTCTGGGGCACCGCTGGCAGTCACGATCTCTTTGACGAACTGATTGAACGGCTTGTTCTCATAGATGCTTGACCAGATCCATTGATGGAACCGATAAGTTCCTTCTCGATCTGGATCCTGACGCCCTTTGTTCCTCAGGATCATGTTCCATTTGTTGGCGAAATAGTCAGCGTACTCAGGGCTGTCCAGCAGTTCGTCAATGAGCAGATCCCGTTTGTCCGCGCGAGTGTCATCGAGGAAGGTGCGAACGCGGTCGGCAGTCGGCAGTCGGCCTGTGATATCGAGTGAGACACGACGAATGAACGTGGCGTCATCGCACGGAATCGATGGCGGAATCCCGAGTGCCTGCAGCTTATTGAAAACGGTCTCATCGACAATGTTTCTGGCCGGTGGGACAGGGAAGCCGTTGGATTGCATCGGGATCGTCGCCCGAAATGTGGAGACGAGTCCTTGATAGCGGGCCATGATGGCGACTTCACCAGACAGGTCGAGTGCGGTCACAAGGCCCGTCGTGGAGCATTCTGCAAGCTCTGGATTGTTGGGTTCGAAGAGAGTCGTTCTTGTGACGTCTTCGAATGATCCATCACTGTAAGCGGCGTAAACAGCGATCTGTTGCGACTCCCCTTCCCGAAGAGTTGCGGTTGGGGGATAGCATTCAATTCCGGTGATGACCGGTGTGTTTTCTCCGGCAGAGCGAGGGCAGCCTTGTTCGATCCAACGTAAAAGCGTTCGATATTCCTGACTGTCGATCTCGACTCGTTTGCCTCCTCCGTGTGGAACTTCACCGGTGGCTTTCGTGATGACCAGGCTGCGCTCCGGCATCGCAGGGAAGATCCGGCGGCTTCGGCCTTCTTTGACCAGATACTCAAAGTCGTCGTCCGGATAGAAACCGAGTAACGAGAGTTTGAACCCATTTTGCCCTGCGGCTTTACCGTGGCATCCACCACCGTTGCAGCCGTGCTTGGTAAACAACGGGATGATCTGATTCTGGAAGTCGACGATTCGTGTTGCAGCGAAATCGCTCACGGTCACAGAAATAGTTGCGGTCTGATCGCCATCTCTTGCGGTGACCAGAGCGTTTCCATCTTTGAGCGGCGTAACGAGTCCGGTGTCGTCGACTCTGATAATCCCTTCTGGCTGTATTTCGTATTGAGCTGCTCGAGACCGGTCTTTCGGGATGTTGTCAGTGCCGGTCGACGTGACGAGAAGTTGCAGGCGACCATCTGGGCCGACGATCTGCAACGTGTTTCCGGATCGTGGCCCGAGTTGCAGTGTCCGACCGGAGTCTGTGTTCGGCGTCTCTGCCGCATGGAGTGATGTGATCTGTTGAAGCAGAAAGAGACTGCAAAGAAGAAGACGGCAGAAAGGAGTTCCGCGAACGAGAAGCCAGTAAGAGCGATTCATCGTGTGGAATCCTTCTGCGTCGAGGTCGAGTCATCGGGTGAAGGGAATCGGACCTGTGATGCGTTTGTCTCAGGGCGAGATACTTCACCGCAAAATGACAGGGCATTTCCCTGTGTGAAAGTCGGATTTCCGATTAGCAAACGCCGTGACGTCAGTCAGGGAGGCGGCTCTCATCAGGTGGGTGCGTAGGTGGAGGCCGGTGTTACAGTTGAAACGGAACAGAGGGCTGTTTCCGATCAAACAGTTTCACAGGCAGGGGATTCGAAGCAGATTCAATGTATCAATATTTGCTGTTGTGTCAAGAAGTTGCGAACAGGAAGGTCCAGACGATGCCCGTCTGGCGACTCGAATGCGGACATGCGATCAATTGCGTTGGATCGACCGGATGTTTGAATCGATAAACTGTTTGCCAGTAAGGAGATGATGCCAGATTGAGCATCACCTGTTTGTCAGGGCGAGTTGATCTCACAAAGAGGTCATTTTGAATAACGTTCCATGTACCAGTTGGCTGCGAAAAAGGCTTTGACGTCAATCTGCTTCCCGAGCTTCTGCTGGCGCTTGAACCAGGCTTTTGCTTTGTGAAACGGAACAACGTGAGTCGTGATGTTTTCTCCATCGACTCCGCCGCCGTCGTGGACTTTCTTCGCATTCTTCGCGAGATAGATGTGGACGAGTTCCGTGGCCAGACCCGATGTGGTTGGCCCGGCAATCAACAGTTTCAGCTTCTTCGCTGAGTACCCGGTTTCTTCCAGCAACTCGCGCCGTGCGGCTTCTTCAAAGTCGTCTTCGGTCGCGTCGTCATCCCCGACGAGTCCGGCAGGCAGATCAATGACGGGATGACCAATGGCGACTCGAAATTGTTCGACGAACAGGAACTCTTTGTCCGACGTCACTGCGAGAATGGCTGCGGCACCGATTCCACGAATTCGGTGGACGTACTCCCATGTCCCTTCTTTCGCAAGCTGCAGGTATTTCCCTTCGCCCAATATCGTTTTTTCGTTTGTCATACGTGGCGATCCAATGCCGCTGAAAGTGCTTGTTGCAAGTTAGTCAATGTTCAGGCTTTGCTGGTGATCGTTTTCCGATGGCGATCAGGAGTGCAGTTCCAGCTCTTTTTTCAGTGAGACCATCTGCTCGCGTTCAGGTCGTGCCTTATAGAACGGGTCGAGAGGATAGCATCCAGAGACCATTCCATTTCGTGGAGCTGTCGTGCAATCGCTGAATGTCCGGCAAATGCGTTTGCGCTGCAGCTGTTTGCCTGACAGGACATCTGCTGGCAGTTCCGGATAAGACAGGACCATGCGTCCGAGTCCGACGAAATCGACCTTCCCGGTGCGGACTGCATGCTGTCCGACGTTGGGAATCCATTCCTGCAGATAACTGTATCCTGACCCCACCAGAATCATGTCAGGGGCGTGTTGCTTGAGTTGTGCCGTGACATCAATGTGTCGAGCGACACCGACTAACGGGTCTTCCGGCGGAAGGTATCCATCTGAAGGAGGGAACATTGCCGGACGAATGAAGTGAGGAGCGTAATAAGGGCTGCCGATTGTTGTGCAGAGGAGGTCGATCTTCAGAGACTTCAACAAGTCGAGGAACTGCTTAGGTTCATCCAGATTAATTCCGAGACCAGTACCATCGCCGCCAAAGGCATACGGATAAGGGCCAGCATGAATCGGCTGTCCGATGCGGTCTTTTCCTGTCGTGAACGGAATGAAGTCTGTCACGCTGAGTCGGACACCGATGCCGAGACCGGGCGCTCCAGCATGAATTCCTTCGACGATGTCGCGCAGGAAACGAGTCCTGTTCTCAAAGCTCCCTCCGAACTCTCCTTGTCGGTCGAATCCGGACAGGAGCTCATGCCCGAGATAACCGTGACAGTGTTTCAAATCCACAAACGAGTAGCCGACCGACTGAGCCAGTACGGCAGCGTTAATGAAAGTCTCGATCAACCGCTTTAACTCGTCGTCGGAGAGGACCGGTTGATCGTCCTGTACGTTGACACGCGAGTCCAAGATTGGGTGGCGATAAGCGATCCGCGGTTCGGCGATCGTTTTCGCATTGGGTCGTGCAAATCGACCAGAATGTGTCAGCTGCAGACCCAGCAGCAGATCATCGGTCTTTCCAAACTGTTCCTGATGCGCGGCGAGGAGCAGGGAACGAAGGTTGGCGAGGTCCGAGAGCGTATGCTGATTGATCATCAGCTGATTGGGATTTGCTCGCCCTTCCGGTTGAACGGCGACAGCTTCTCCTCCCCAAATCAGTTTTGCCCCGCTCAAGCCGAAGTTTCGCCAGCGTCGACGAGTCAGGTCACTTGGGCGGCCGTCCGTTTCTCCGTCCCAGCCCTCCATGGGAAGAATACAGAAGCGATTGCCAATCGTTCCTTCATGAGATTGACACGGTTGTCCTAACGGACTGTCGACTCCATTGATGATCTCTTCGTCAAATGGCAGATCGATTTTCAGGCTGGCAAGATGCTGCCGAAACTGTTCTGCGGTCTTCAGGCTGGCAATTCTGGGATACGACATCGTTCAGGCCATTCTCAAACGTATTCTCAATCAGTTGGGCGAACACAAATTATGATGGAGGATCGTAATTCCTGTTGGGCCAGTGACTCGTTGATTGCAATAACGGGAAGTCAACGGACGCTGATTAAGTACAGACACAGACCAGGCATAAAAAAAGAGAAGGGGACTCGTGTTGAGTCCCCTTCTCAGGAAGTTCGTCAACCCTTGCAGGATATCACAATGTGATTGCCAGGGCCTGTTCTCGGTCAGCAGTGTTGCTGACTTTACCGCTGCTGTTTTGCAGTCTGCATTTCTGACTATGTTCCAATCTGGCTGACGCCCGGACGTGGAACGGATCGGAACTCGACTTTTGCGTCCCAGTTTGGTGTTTCCGGAACGAGGCTTTCTGGAGAATTCAGGCACATGTCCATCGTGACTTCTTTGCCAGTGTAGCCAGCCATGCGTCCCATCAGCCCCATCAAAGTGCTGCTGATCAGACGATCGCCTTCGTTGACAGGCTTACCATCCCGAATGGACTTGAACAACACGTCATGCTCGACCTGATACATGTTCGGTGTTGGGCCTGAGTATTTCCACTTCTCTTCGGCAGTGGTGATTGTCGCGCCGCGGCGGGACATTTCGCCTTTCCCTTTGCTTCCGAGAACGTACATGTTGTTCTCGTTAAAACATCCGGGAATCTGTCGCTGAGAAATGAATGCACGTGAGCCATCAGCCCAGACATAGTTGACTGCAATATGATCGAAGATGTCTCCACCTTCTGCAGGGATCTGGCGACCACCGACTGCGGTGCAGCTCAGAGGAGCAACGTCATTCTTGGACCATGCCAACCAGTCGACAGCGTGAACGGCCTGTTCAACGAGACCGTCGCCTGACAACCATGTGAAGTTGTACCAGTTGCGAACCTGCCATTCGAGATCTGTCATCCCGGCTGGGCGTGTCGATGCTGGTGGCATCGGCTTCACAGGGCTGGCGAGGTAAGTTGCATAGCTGCAAAGCAGGTCCCCGACTCCACCATTCAGGACGCGCTCGAAGAACGCTTTCTTGGCGGAATCGTGTCGCCAGCAGAACCCGGAAACCAGAGCGAGGTTTTTCTCTTTCGCTCGTTTCACTGTTTCGATGACGGAACGCAGGCCGACGCTGTCAGTCGCAACCGGCTTTTCGCAGAAGATGTGCTTGCCGTGTTCAACAGCATAGGCCATGTGCTCCGGGCGGAATCCTGGAGGAGATGCGAGCAGCACCACATCGCAGGAATCAACTACGTGACGATAAGCATCGAGACCAACGAACTTGTGTTCGTCATCTACAGCAACTTTATCTGCGATCCCGGCCTGAGCCTTCAGGGTGCGCAGGCTGGATTCGATCATGTCTGGAAACGCATCGCCAACAGCGACGAGGCGTGCATTTGGGTCCGCGTTCAGAGCCTGATTCGCAGCTCCGGTTCCGCGTCCACCGCAACCAACCAGACCGACGCGGATAATGTTACTTTCGGCAGCATACAACTGAGCGTTGCCTGCGAAAGACGCCAGCAGGCCACTTGTCAGGCCAGCAACGGTTCCCTGTTTCAAAAAGTCGCGACGTGATGGGGAGGACAGTGGTCGTTCCGGAGTCGACATAGGCGGGATTCTCCTGCAGAAATCGAAGGGAGCACGTAATTAGGTCAACCGATCCTAGTCGATGGCGCGGTCTGTCGAGAAGTCAGTTTGATCAGTTTCGATTTGTTGAACAGGTACTTATGTACGGATGTGTCTGCTCCGTGCAGTTTTTTTTCAAATTTGTGCGCGCGGAATGTCCGATTTCTCACCGTTTCCTACGAGAGTAGGAGGTTTCCACTGCGGACTGTTCTCAATTGTTAATCGATAAAAGTCTTGAGAAGTCGGCTTAATTCTGCAGAAATCGCGGCATCAAGTCATGGCCATTCACCATGACATCGCCAGTTGTCTCAGCTGCGATTTCGTCATAAGTGTTCGCCCCGTTGTAAGGGATGCCGTTTCCACACATGGTGAACGGAACGAAACCATGACTATGGGTCTTCGTTCGCAGGAATGTCGGATGGTCAGGGCAGACCAGCAGCCGATATTCCCCTTGCGATTTCAGGTACTCGTGGATCGGGCCAACGATGTCGCGGTCAATCGCTTCCAGGGCTTTGACTTTCTCGTCGGCATGGCCTTCGTGAGAGGCTTCATCCGTCGCTTCGACATGCACAACGACGAAGTCTGTCCCGTTCTTTAATGTCTCGATTGCCGCGCGTCCTTTGGCCGCATAGTCCGTGTCGAGGTAGCCGGTCGCCCCTTCAACTTCGACAACATCCCACCCCAGCAGTCGGCCGATTCCACGCAAGAGATCGACAGCAGTGATCACGGCACTTCGAACACCGAATCGTGTCTCGAACGGAGTCAGCGACGGTGTGCGTCCTTGTCCCCAGAGCCAGATCTGAGATGCCGGCAGTCCCCCTTCCGCAATTCTCTTTTTGTTCGGGGCACAATCCGCGAACATCTCTTCGCTTTCGGTCATCAATGCCAGAAGCTCATCGGCACCTGAGCCGCTTGGCAGATGTGGGGCGATTTCCTGATCTGTGATGTCGTGTGGCGGTGTTGTGAACGTTTCGCTGCTGAATGGAGCCTGTCCATTTTCAGGGCGATACAGCAACAGGTTGCGATAACTGACACCGGGGTAGAATTGCAGGTGACGGTCATTGCGATACCGCTTCTGCAACATCTCGACAAGCTCTGCCCCTGCATCATTCGGAATCTGCCCGGCAGTAAAGCTCTGCATCCGTCCGTCTTTGACAGTGACGAGATTGCAGCGAATTGCCCAGTCATCTGGCCCGAGTCCGATTCCCTGGGCAGCGGCTTCCAGTGGGGCACGCCCTGTGTGGTAAACCTTTGGGTCGTACCCAAACAGGCTCATTGTCCCCACGTCGCTCCCGGATGGCATGCTGACAGGCACGTTGTCTGTTAGTCCGGTCGTTCCCAGTCGGGCAACTGCGTCCATGTTAGGGACATGCGCTGCCTGCAATGGAGTTTTTTCTCCAAGGGACGCCTGGACTTCGTCTGCACAACCGTCGGGAATGACCAAAACGTATTTCATGATTGCACAAAAGAACTTCGGGGATGCTGTTGCTGGAAACGGATGCCTGCTGGTGACTTTGCACTGCGCAGATTCGTGATATCGGTTTCCGCTCGACTGCAGTTGAATGGAGCAGCGATCTATTTGGCTTCCTGAGGGATGCGGCGCAGGCATCTCCCCAATACAACCGAAATAACGTCTCTAGAATGTAGCGGGTGGAGTTGGCCTCGAACCAGTCACCGGACTTAATGGACGTTTCTTATTTCAGGAACGACGGTTATGTAAGCGCTTCGTTCGTTTTATCGGGCGGAACCGATTTTTTGAGAGGGATTCTCCACGACGATCGGGATGGAAGAAGCCAAAGAATTGATGCGAGTGAGAGCCGGCGTCCCTAAAGAGGGAACCGGAGAGCGACAGGTTCAGAAGTGCTTTCCGCTCGATGAGAGCATTTCCAGAAATCATGCAGCGTTTCTGGCACGCGGAATTCAGCCTTTCGCTTAACTGGAAGGCTTTTCCACGGCTGCATGATAGACCGAACCAGTCTGGATTACTCGGTATCGAGATCCGCCTGTGGGGGCTGCTGCGGCGGAGGTGATTGCTTTGGTTGCTTGTTTCGATCGCCAGTCTTGGAACTGCGGACGGATGGTGCGAATGTTTTGTCCATTCGTTCCTTCAGCAGCGAGGTGTCCAGATTCTGAACCTGTAACACCTGCACATTAATATGAGGATGGGCGGCGTCGTCTAGAGCTTTGACCGTTTGGCGAATTTCCGCCAGCAACTCTTCGCCAGCGGAGACAACGACACTGTTGGAGATCTCATCCACTCCGATCGAAAGGAGACCTTTGAATTTCAGAGGTTGCTGCTGATCTTTGGTTTTATCGTCGCTGTTTTCAGAATTGCCACTGCGGTAGCTGTAGATGCGTTCGGTTGTCGATTTCTGCTGCTGATTCTGATTGCTGGCCTGAAGGGAGGGATCGTTCGCGCTCAGCAGGTCGCGATAGACCTGCTTCAAGGTGTCAGCGATCTGGTCCGCCTTTGAATACTGCATGCGGAAGATCTCGGTTTTGCGAACAGACTGGGGATCGCCTGATGTTGGCTGGTCATAGATCTCAATAAGATCTGCGATCGTTGCCAGCTGCTGCGGAGTTCCCCCTTGGACAAGAATGGTCCGCGAATCGTCATCGGAAATGATCTTCAACTCTTTGCGACGCGACAGTCGTTGATCGGTTGCTTTCTTGGTGGTGTATGAGTTCCCCCAGAACATGTCTGTCACCGTTTCTTCATTCGACGTGTCTTTGAAGAACGTTTTCAGATTGAGTTCAACTCCGTAGGCCCAGGTACTCGGATACTTCAAGTGAAAGATCTTGTAGTCGCGTGAAGGGGGCGACAGTTCGGCGAGCAGGTCTTCAAGGCGGTCAAGTGCCGCGGTGTCTGGAGACCCGATCATGATGCGCCCGTTCTGGGCACGACGGATCATAATTGGCGGAGCACCGGAGGCTGCTACCGAGGGAGTGTCCGGGCTGACTTCTGGTCGCGTTTCACTCGTGGGTTTCTCTGCTGATTCTGTTGTCGGTTCCGATGCAGACGGTGTGCTGCGTGGTTCCGGCGTGGCTTTGGAATCGATCAGATCGAGATCGGCGAGCGACAGAGATGCCGGAAGTCCTGCTGGCGAAAGACCTGTCGTGTCGTCATCGGCCAGTGGATGTGGACGCGTCGTGGAAGAAGTCAAGGACCCCTTCCGGCTGCTCATTGCGACAGGGATGCCGACCTTGGGAACTTCCATGCGACGCACGGATGGCTTCTGGGCGGGAGCCGATTCCACTGGAGCAGGAGAGCGTTCTGGTGTTTGAGGCGGTTGCTGAATCTGAAGCCGGTTGAGTTCAACTTCCGGCCACAATTCACGCAGTCGTTCCAGAACTTTCTCGGCTTCCTGATCTGAGTTGAGCTGAATGGTTCGCAGGGTTTCAGGGTTACTTGTGCCCGGTGGAATCTCGCCCATCTTCAAAAGCAATTGTCGAATTTCATCCATCTCGACGTCATTGGCCCAGACGAGCAGGCGATTGTTTTCGATATCTGCATCGACTTTGAATGGACGCTGTTCGGCGGTGCTCTCTTGTTGCATGCCGCCGCCGTAAAAATAGCCATACATCGACCGATTGTTTTTGTTCTTGTCTTTCTCTTCCGAACCCAGCATGTACTGGATCGTTCCGGCAACGGCATCGGCCTGAACGCGACGAAGTTGGATGACTTCAAAGCTGCGATTGCTGCCATCGAGTTTTGCGATCAATGACTGCACGATGTAGTGGTCAGAAAGTGTGCCATAGAGAATGATGGCTTTACTCTTGTCGTCCACCTGCACGCGTGATTGTGGAGAGAGTTCCCCCATCTCTTTCAGGATCAGCATGAGTGGTTGCGGATCGAGGGTCGTCAGTCGATAGGGCTTCACTTTGCTGATGTTTTGCAGCATCTGAGCTTCGCCATCGCCGGGGACATCGATTGCCGTGATCGTCTGATCAATGATCTCCATCTTGTCTGGAGGAGCATGCGCGAGAATGCTGTTCTCTCGCTCATTCACGATCAATCGCGGGTCTTCCTGTTTCGCTGGTCCTGAACCCTGTTGATTCCCTCGTTGCTGCTGCATCATCTGCTGCATTTGTTGAATCTGCTGCATGATCTGCTGCGACATCATGTCGCCGCCTCGACCTCCGCCGGGCGTTGGCATACGGTTTTTTTCGATGCCCAGTATCATCTCAAGCGAGAGGAGAACATCATTGGCCCGACGATGTTTCAGTTTGAATTCGCGAACCACCGTTCCTTTGGAGGCATCCTGTGACTGCTCCTGCTGCAACATGCGGTGGATTTCTTTCAGGTTGATCGCGGCGTCCATCGCTTCAAAGCGATTGACTTCCTTCAACGCAGAAAGCTTGCCGTTGGAACTCAGCATTGGCTTGAGTTCTTCAACAACACGATCCGCCAGAATCCACTTGAGTGGAAACGAGACCTTCACGAACTCATAGTCCATGCGTTGTTCGAGTTCCTCTGGAGCAACTCGTGGAACCATAGCCGGATTGAGCTTGGCGATGCTTGTCACTGTCAGGACTTCACCTGACTTCAGCATCGTGAACCCGCGAGAGAGCAGGTGGCGATTGATCAGGTCTTGGGCTTCCAGAAGCGAGTAATCCCGCTGCGTCCGCAAGTTCAGATAGTCGGCTGGGAGTTCCTGCCAGTCGAGACTCAGGTTTGAGACGCGCGCGAGCCACTCCAGAACGTCTTTCCATCTTTGACCTGCAAAGTTGAAGCGGACGCGACCATGTTCATCTGGGACGATGTTCAACTGTTCCGGGTCGCCGGGCTTCTCTGGAGTCAACGGTCTAGAAATGACAGCTGGTTCGGCTGGCTTATCCTTCTTCTCTCCCTCTTTCGCAGGCGCCCCGTCTTTGCCAGGAGTGGCACCGCTTAGAGGTGAGCCCGGTGGTTTGTTGCCCGGTGGTGAAGGAGATCCTGAAGCAGGTCGCGCCACTGGATCGACTGACATTCCTGGTGTCGCTTGGACAGTCGGAGTTGCTGTCGGTGTTGCTTGAGCAAGCAACACATTCACTCTCATTGACGATGAGGTCTGCGTTTTATCGCGCCCGACTTCGTCCATGACATTCAAAGCAGTGAAGACCGAGATCGATTCGTCAGCGATTCGTGTCGGAACGGCAGGCTGATAAGAGGCAAGAAGCCACTGCCCGAAGTTCAGTAGCGCAAGGAGTACGAAGATACGAACGACACATTGCATCGTGGGCACTCATCGCACGAAAAAAGAGAGGAGTATCGAGACTCGTGAATTATCGGAATTGCTGTCCTATTTTAATCCGCTGATGTGTTGGCTGGAAAGCATGATCAGTCGATTGTGTCCAGTAATGCGGATTTCGGTGTGCTTGCCGGAGGAATAGCGGGAAGAGTCGCTATGAACGGAGGGCATTGTGCTGCCTTGTTCCGCTGCAGGTGCCAGGTAGGAATCACCCGGCGATGCGCGCATGGAATGCAATGACACTGAAAGGGGGCTTTCAGTGACTTTGAAGTCTTTAAGAGGGCGACACGTCGCAAGTTGCGAAATTCGATCAGTTTGCGTCAGGCGATGTCGGCCTGGAACTGCTCGGTGATGACATTCTTCTCGTTGAGAATCGCGACTTTCGGATGATGCGCTGCCGCTTCTTCTTTCGTCGCAAACACGAATGCCATGATGATGATTCGGTCGCCACGGTGAGCGAGTCTGGCAAGAGCACCGTTCATCTGGATTTGCCCAGACCCTCGTTCTCCTTCGAGAACGTAAGTCTCGCCACGCGTTCCATTTGAACAGTTTGCGATCATGACCTGTTCGTATGGGAGTAATCCCACGGCGTCCATAAGGTCGCGGTCGATGGTGACGCTGCCGTGGTAATCTAGCTCCGTCTGAGTGACGGCGGCCATGTGCAATTTAGCTTTTAAGAGTCGCAGGAGCATTCGAGTGGAAAACCCACGAAGTGTGGTCCTCAGGAACAGACCTACACGGTCGACGGCCCAAGAACGCCGAACAGAAAAACCCATTTTAAGCGTCAGAGGCGCCAGACACCAAGGGATGGATTCGAAGTTGTTCAAGAGACTGGATTGCGGAAGTGACTCCGGTATACGGAACCCGTTGTTTTGCTGTTCAGGCGCCTGATCGAGGCAAGTTGGAGATGAGAAGCAAGGGGGGCGATTCCAGTGCTTGCAGTATTCAGCTTCAGGATGTCGTAAGATTCGATGCCGCAAGTTGTTGGAAATCGCTTTGATCGGAATTACATGGATGAATTCATGGAAAAACATCAGGGGAAAGACTTGCGACTCTTGGACATATTCTCGAAAGTTCATGTTTCCGGAAGCTGTGTGTCTTATGTCTAATCGCTGATCTGAAGGGGTGCCTGGGAAGTTATTTACCCAGACACCTTGGCTGAGTGCGACGGACAGGATTCATGCAACGCCCGGTCAAGTGAAATAAGAAGGGGCGTTTTGCTCCATGAAGTGCAGGCATGAACAGGGGCCGGATTCGTCATTTCGAATCACAACCATGTTGATGTCAGGTTCAAAAGGGTTATCCCGGTGCCGATTTGTCTGACCTGGCTCAATTCTCGTTTGGGCAGGTCGAGCTCGGTTTTCACGATCAATTTTGATCGGCGGTAGATAACAGGGTGTCACGAGAACATGAGGCTTCGGCTGTAAAGTTCAGAGTCTCAAGTAGAGTACAGGCAGGTCAGGATGTCGGACGCGACAAAACAAACCGAACAGAATCCCTCCGGGGCTGGAGATGCGACTCAATGGGAGGCGCCCTATATCGGTTCGAAAGCGATGCCGCAGTGGACGACAGGCGAATTGGGTAAGGCTCCCATTTTCGGCTGGCGACAAATCCCCATGCTGATCGGGCCAGGTCTTGTGATGGGAGCGGCAGCGGTCGGGGGCGGAGAATGGCTGACAGGCCCATTCGTCACTGCAAGATACGGGGGCGCTCTGCTCTGGCTGGCGACACTCAGTATTCTGGGGCAGGTGCTTTATAACATTGAGATCAGCCGCTACACGCTCTATAGCGGTGAACCAATTTTCACTGGCAAGTTTCGAACGATGCCAGGACCAGTGTTCTGGTTGGTGATTTACATCCTGATGGATCTGGGATCATTCCTCCCGTATCTGAGTTCCAATGCCGCAATTCCGTTGACGGCCATGTATCTGGGCAGGCTTCCTGACCCCGCTACAGACGGGACTTTGCTGACAACGGTTGCCTGCGGGATCTTGCTGCTTTCGTTGTCTCCATTGGTCTTCGGGGGCAAGGTCTATAGCTCCATGAAGTACGTGATGAGCTTCAAACTGCTCATCGTGATTGGGTTTCTTGCTTTTCTCGCGTTGGGCTATTCGACATGGGAAACATGGGCTGAGATCGGTTATGGGTTTGTTCGATTCGGCACATTGCCGTATCAGGGAGAAACACCTGAGAGCCAGCCACAATTGATGAATCCGATCGCTGCCTGGTGGAATGGCCAGTCCTTGCCTGCACTCGATCTGTCGATGATCGGACTGGTAACGGCGATGGCGGCGATTGCAGGAAACGGCGGTCTGACGAACACACCTGTCAGTAATTACACCCGCGATCAAGGGTGGGGGATGGGGAAGGAAGTTGGAGCCATTTCCAGCATCGTTGGCGGCCATTCAATCCAACTTTCGCACGTCGGAAAAGTCTTTCGCGTGACTCAGGAGTCGATGAAACGCTGGCGTGGCTGGCTGAAGCATGTTCAGCGCGAGCAGTTCTATGTGTGGATGCCTGCCTGTTTTCTGGGGATGGCATTGCCAAGTATGCTTTCGGTCCAGTTCCTTCCGCGAGGCGTTGTGCCTGAAGATAAATGGCTGGCGGCAGGCATGACGGCCGATGGAGTCGCAGCCGCGGTCGGACCAAACTATGGGTTGCTTTTTTGGCACCTGACGTTGTTCTGCGGGTTTCTGGTGCTGGCAACCTCGTCTCTGACGACTGCTGAAGGGGCATTGCGTCGTTGGGTGGATGTGTTCTGGACTGCCAGCCCGATGTTGCGAACCTGGGATCCCCGCTGGATTGGTCGCCTGTTCTTCGGTTCCGTTGTGATCTACGCGTTGTTCGGCCTCGTGTTGCTGAATCTGGTCAAAGGGGACAAGCTACTTGTCTGGACGACAACATTTTATAATTTCGCATTGGGGCTTAGTTGCTTCCATGTGATTTTTGTGAATCGCCTTCTGCTTCCCAAAGAACTGAAGCCGGGATTCTTCCGCTGTGCAGGTCTGGTTCTCGCAGGTTCGTTCTACACGTTCATTGGAGCGATCGCGACCTACGATACGTTTGTCTTGTCGAAGGCAAAGGTTGCGAAAATTGAAGGAGAGAAGGTCTCAGAAGTTCGGGTTCTTGATGAATCTGAAGCAATTGCGACCGGTGTTTCCCAGACGACAGGATTGAACCCTCGGTCATAGCCCGAAGGGTTCGATGTGAATAGGGCTTCAGACCCGGTTCCTGTTTGAACTCCGGTTCGGACGGGGACTCATAATTGAGATTCAAGCCGAGTCACTCTCAGGTGGCTCGGCTGTTTTCAGATGATCAGCACACTCAACGCAGCACAAGAGACACTGTGCAATGAATGCGGTGAATGTGCGAATCATGCGGTATGATATTGTCGGTGCAGTGAAGGATTAAATTGAAGGAATCTGGGTCATGATGGTCTCCATTGTCATCTGTTCGGCGATCATTTTATTGATTGCATATCGCGTTTACGGGTCCATTCTTGCTCGACTGCTGCGACTCGACCGAAAAGCGGTGACTCCGGCGTATGCGCTGCGGGATGATGTCGATTATTCCCCTCAGGCGACGATGCCGCTGCTGAATCAGCATTTCTCGGCGATTGCTGCAGCTGGTCCGATTGTCGGGCCGATTCTGGCTGCTGCCGCATTCGGGTGGGCTCCTGCTCTGATCTGGATTCTGCTGGGCTCCATCTTTATTGGCGGCGTGCATGACATGACCGCACTGGTTGCGTCTATTCGGCACCAGGGCAAATCCATTGCCGAAGTTGTTCGCGAACACATGAGCCAACGTGCGTTTCTGTTGTTCCTGACCTTTATCTGGCTCGCTCTGGTTTACATCATCGTGGCGTTCACCGACATTACGGCCGCCTCGTTTGTCGGAAATCAGCAGCTGGAAAGTGGTGAAGTCGTCAGTGGAGCAGGGATCGCTTCTTCCTCTCTGATGTACCTGGCACTTCCCATTATTATGGGCCTGCTGATGCGATATACGAAGCTGAGCAGCGGCTGGGCATCGTTGATCTTTCTTCCATTGGTCGGTGTCGCCATCGTTGTGGGACAATGGATTCCATTTGATCTCGTGAAAATGATCCAGTCGGCGTTTCCGGCTTTGACGGAGGCACAAGCGGAAGGATATGCCCATGTCTCCTGGGACGTGGCGCTATTGCTGTATTGTGCGGTCGCTTCTGTCGTCCCGCTGTGGTTGTTACTGCAACCGCGTGGGGAACTGGGAGGCTACTTCCTGCTGATTGCTCTGGGAGCAGGGGCCATCGGACTCATCGCTGGAGGAAAGCCGGTCGAGCTGCCTGCATTCACCGGATGGACAAGTTTGAAAGGAGACACGCTGGCTCCGATGCTGTTCATCACAATCGCCTGCGGGGCCTGCTCTGGATTCCACTCGCTGATTGCATCTGGGACGACATCAAAGCAATTGAAGAATGAACTTGACGCCAAGAGTGTTGGTTATGGAAGCATGCTGCTCGAAGCGATGGTCGCCATCATTTCTCTCTGCTGTATTATGACCCTGTCAGGTGACAGTGCACTGGTGAAGAATCCACAGCCGAACTTCATCTATGCACTTGGGATCGGTGGGTTTCTTGAATCAATCAATGTCCCGGCCGCGATCGGGGTCTCCTTCGCTCTGATGGCGTTCACAACGTTTGTCTATGACACTTTGGATGTCTGCACCCGACTGGGACGTTTCATTATTCAGGAGCTGACCGGGCTGCAGGGTAAAGCGGGACGCTGGCTTGGAACGCTGGTGACAACAGGAGCTCCGATGCTCTTCGTCTTTCAGGCGACCGTCGATTCAACTGGTCGTCGTATTCCTGTCTGGCGCACATTCTGGGAACTCTTCGGGGCAAGTAACCAGCTTCTTGCTGCAATCACATTGCTCGGCGTCACTGTTTGGCTATGGCGCACGCGACAGGCAGTCTGGGTTTGGTTTGTGACCGGGATTCCAATGGTGCTGATGTCTGTCATGAGCATTTGGGCATTGGTTCACATCATTTCCAAGCACTTTAAGAATGGAATGACCATGAACCCGGTCCCTTGGATCGCTGTCATGCTTGTCGCTCTGGCTGTCCTCATGATTTGGGAAGCGATCGTGATTGTCTTCTTCCGTCAGCCAGCGGAACCGCAACCACCTGAGCATCAGTTAGCGACGGAAGTGTGAGTGTGAAGCGTTCATGCACTGAACTCGAGTGCTGATCAGGATCTGGCTCAAATGAAAGAAGCCGGTCACAATCAATTGTGACCGGCTTCTTTATTGTCAGGCTGCTAACTTCCAGTCGAGAAAGACCGCGTCTTTGCCAACTGAGTCGGCCGAGTTGATCTAGTCGTGACTCGGAGCAGGAGGCAGTGTGCGGGCTGGTGTCGGAGCAATTTCGGTCATCCCATGTGCAGGAGCCGGTGCCATCAACTGCTGTGATGGAGTGGTGATTACGTTCGATTCCGAGGGCACCATCAACATCTCCCCGGAGCAGGTTGGGGCATTGTGGATGATTGATTCTGAGTGAATCACAGACCCTGAGCAGACTGGAGTGCAGACGGTTTCTGTGGAGAACGAGTGATTCTGAATCATGCCGCCGCGTGCTCCATAGCTTCCTCCGCCGACAGCGATCCCACCACCGCCTTCAGGAACTGCTCCTTCGCAGCTGATCATGCAGCCGCACCAGTCGCAAGCGTCAGCGAAATCATAGTATGCAGAACCAACGGTGCGAGACTTCGTCCAACCGCCCCATTTCCGTGCATGGAATCCAGAGTAGTAGTAGGACTGATTGAGAGCGCCGAGGGCGTGGGAAACGTCAGACATTTCAGAAACAACTGCGTTCTGAACCTGGCTGAATCCAACAATCATTCCCAGTACGGCCAGAGTGGCGATGATGACCAACTCTGCTGAAACAATAAAACCTGTGTCGTCATTCAAAAATGCTGTGATGAGGCGCATGGCATGTGTCTTTCGTTTGTGACCTGCTGACACATTGCAAATGGCCCGAGTTGAACGGAGCCTGCCAGGCAGTCAGGTCGGAAACATTCCAACCGCAGCGTCAGTGTTTCGTCTGCAATGTCACTCGTGAGACGTGAGCGAACGCTTGCTGCGAAACTGGTAGCACTGAGTCGCGGTTGACAAGAACTCAGGCCACACTTTCCGACAACACGTTTCTACGCATCAACGTGTTGTCGAAATCTCGATTGAGTTGTGTATTCAGGCTTCTGTTTCGCCGCCTGCGTCACAGATGAAGATCTGCTTCCTGCATCACAGACCTCATAAATGCTTTCCACCTGCTTTTCGCCAGTTGGAAATGCAGTATTAAAGAAGGTCTGGCTGACCAAATTGCGCAGGTGATCAGCCAGACCTTTCCCCCATCACAGGGAATTCGGAAGGTCCGTTTCCACCGGGATCAGCGGTGAAACACCAGAGTGAATCTGATGTGAACTTCCGACAAAATGCTTCTTATTCAAGGCAGTCTGAATTCGCCTTGGTTGGTGCTTTCGTGATAGTTGATGTTCGTTGCGAAATTGGTGCCGTTGGTGTAATTGCGATAATCGTTAAATTTTAACTCTTGGTGTAAGTTGTTATTGCACAGGTGGATGCGTCTTGCTTCTTGTGGGGTGCTGTGGGTGCGGTGATTGCGATTCGTCGCGAGGCGCAAAGAGAGTGCAGCAAGATGTTGTGCTGTCTGTTAAGAGAGGTGAGCGCCGGGCCGCAGCTGGCAGCGGCACTCTGGTATTGAGGCACAGCAGTTTCAGAGCAGTTGCGGATGCTCTCTGAAGTGTGTCGCCAGAAAAAATGCGCGAGTGAATCGAGCGTGGCGCAAAAGAAAAGGTGGAACCCGTGACAACGGCTGTCACCGAGTTCCACCTGGATGTGTTGGCGTTTGAATCTGCCTTAGAACAATTCTCGAAACAGGATCGCGTATCCGGCACGCGGCATTCAGCGTTTCCCAATTGGGAAGACTGCTGCGCGGTCACGCGAGAGACCGAAACGGTTTAGTCGACGTTCAAATTCAGTTTGACCCATTCGTGCGAGTCGTTCGAATGCAGAACGGCGTCGGCAACGAGTTGAGCCTGAGCCCCGTGGTCGAAGCCGGGAACGGCCGGGCGGTCTTCAACGATTGCTGAGACGAGTTCATAGATCAGGTCATAGCGGAAGACGGTACTTGGAACTCCTTCGTTCGGATCGCGAGGACTTCCCTCGATGACCAGAAACTCTTTCGGAACTTCCAGCGGCTCCATTGTCTGTCCGGTCTTTCCGACCAGAATGACGTTCGGTTCCTGCAGACGATAAACGGCACTGGCTTCTGTGCCGTTCACTTCGGCCCATTCGTGACCGAAGCCGTTATGGTGATATCCCTTCATCACGGTGCTGCCTTCCCAGACACCGACCGCGCCGTTTTCAAAGCGTCCGATCAAGGCTGACCAGTCATCGACTTCCGATGGAGGGCATGACTTTCCGTCAGCGGTTTCCGTGCGAGGACAGAACTGGGCAACGGCTCCACAGATGGAGGTCAGTGGCCCGACAAGATCCATCGCCAGATCGATACGATGAATGGTCATGTCGAAGAGATCACCAGCACCGGCTCTGGCTTTGTACTGGCGCCATCCCCAGCTGGTTTCTGGCCAGTCGAGGAAGCGTTGGCTGCGGAAATGGCGTGGTTCGCCGAGCAGGCCCGATTTCACAAGGTGTTTCAGATAACGCATTGATGGAGCAAACCGATACGTGAAGGCGGTCATGTGTTTGACCCCTTTGTCACGTGCGGCCTGATACATTTCGATGGATTGTTGAGCGTTCAGCCCGAGCGGCTTTTCACACATCAGATGCTTGCCGCCGGCGATGCAGGCCAGGGCAATGGCGTGGTGCGTGTCGTTCGGGGTGGCAATGATGACCGCATCGACATCTGGATCGTTGGCCAGATCTTCATAGTTCAGATAGAGCTTATCGATTCCCCAATCGGTACGACGTTTTTCCAGCAGTTCTTTGTTTGGATCGCAGACGGCCACGAGTTCTGCACGTGGATCGAGTCGAATCCCGGGAACGTGATGGTAATCTGAAACGGCACCTGCCCCAACGATCCCGAAGCGCACTTTACTCATGGTTATCTGACTCGGATTGTGTTCAAAGATTCAGGGAGAAGTTCCCTGATTGTGTTGTGTGAAAACGTTGCTGGTCTCAGATGAAAGATGTGCATGTAGGTATATGAAAACTGCTGGATTCCACAAGGGAAATCCAGCAGTCGAGTTCAATCAGGTTTTCAATTCGGTCGCCCGAGTGAATTACAGATTCTTCGCCAGAAGTTCTGCGATTTGAATCGCGTTGGTTGCGGCACCTTTGCGAAGGTTGTCGCTCACGCACCAGAACGAAAGTCCGTTTGGATGTGAAATGTCCTTACGGATACGGCCAATGAAGACGAGGTCAGAACCATCGCACTCACTCGGCAGCGGGTACTTACTGTTCTTCAGGTCATCAATGACTTTAATGCCCGGGAAGCTGCTGAAGAGTTCGTGAGCTTCTTCTGGCGAAATTGGACGCTCGGTTTCAACTGTGATCGTTTCGCTGTGGCAGTTGGCAACAGGGATTCGGACACATGTGGCGTTAATCTGAATCGACTGGTCCCCGAGGATTTTTCGGGTTTCGTAGACCATCTTCAGTTCTTCGCTGGTGTACCCGTTGTCCTTTTCTCCGCCAATCTGTGGAATGGCATTGAAAGCGATCGGGTGCTTGAAGGTGGTGTACTTGTAGTCTTTCCCTTCAAGGTAAGCCCGTGATCCATCGATCAAATCGGCTGTTCCCTGAACACCGGCACCACTTGTTGCCTGATAGGTACTGACGATGACGCGCTTGACCTTTGCAGCGTCGTGCAGTGGCTTTAATGCCATGACCATCTGCGTCGTGGAGCAGTTTGGACTGGCGATGATGCCCTTGGCGTTCAGTGCATCTTGTGGATTGACTTCTGGAATGACGAGCGCAACGTCTTCCTTCATACGCCAGTAGCCAGATTCGTCGATGACTTTGCATCCGGCTTCAACGGCATACGGCAGATACTCGGCAGCGACTTCATCCGGTGTCGAGGCGATGACGAGATCAGAACCGGCGAAACAGTCTTTCGTGAGCAGCTCGACCGTATGTACTTCGCCTTTGAATGTCAGTTTTGTGCCGGCGCTACGCGGAGATGCGAGAAAGCGAAACTTCTTCGCTGGGAGGTTTCGTTCTTCCAGGAGCTGGCGCATGATCCGCCCGACAGCACCGGTTGCTCCGATGACGGCGACATTCTGAAACACAGGACACCTCAATTATTGAAATGGGACCAGTTTGGTCTCAAACAGTTGCTGGCGGAATCACAACAATGCGATGAGCAACAGCAGATCGCAGTCCCGCCAGCGTAAACGTCATCAAGCACAGAAGAAATCGGAAGAGTTTACTGCTCAAATACTTAACCGAGCAGGGGCTCGGAATTCCTGCTTGGCTGATCCTCTAGAAGACTAGAGAAAACGCACAGGTCAGGAGATCGCGCTGAAGAAGTCTCTCTCGAACCGATTGCTCTAAGGCGAACAATTGTAATTAGGAATACGGTCAACCTGCAAATGGTTGTCTGTTTCGGGTTTTCGGCTCACCTTTGATCACGTCCAGAAGTCCTCCGAATCTGGAACGGGGTGTTCTTCGCTGCCTTCATTGGCGGGGGAGGCGTTGCCGTTGTTCACTTGCAAGAAGTGGGCTGACGCCAGAGATGAATTGGTGACAACGCATCAACAATAGAGTGCAGATGCGAATTTTCGAATTTACATCCCTCCTGCCAATCCGTTTTCAGTTCGTCTGCTCTTCGGAGGTGAAATCGGTCTTTCGCAGGCATTGTGCCTCTTCAATCTGCCGCAACATCCGAGTCTCGGGGAAGATCCGGCCTGTCTTGCGGCAAATGCCACGGAACACATATGATCGTCGGGCTTTACAAAATGTTTCGAAATTCTTTCTATCATTAAATCTTCGTTTTATTCACGAGCATCGACACAGACTGCGAACATTTGTTCGCGGAGAATATGGCAAACACTGCGGCAAAACGTGTCACCCTGTTAGGGGCTACCGGTTCAATCGGAACCAGTTGTCTCGACGTTGTACGTGCCAGTGGTGGAAAACTCGTTTTTGACACGCTAACGGCTCATTCACGCTGGCAGGAACTTGCCAAAGCCTGTGACGAGTTCCGTCCAAACTCTGTCGTTCTGACCGGCGTCCGTCCGCAAGATGTTGCTGCGAATGCATTTCCTTCCGGCGTACGTGTGCTTTACGGAAGCGATGCCGTTGCCGAACGGGCAGCATCAGTCGACAGTGAAGTTGTCGTGTCTGCAATTGTCGGAGCGGCTGGTCTTCACGGGACCTGGGCAGCAATTGAGGTTGGCAAGACAATTGGTCTGGCGAATAAGGAAACGATGGTCGTTGCCGGGCCATTGGTGACTCAGCTGGCCGAACGTACCGGGTCGAAGATTATCCCCGTTGATAGCGAACACTCGGCTATTTTTCAGGCATTGGCCTGTGGAAAAGATCAAGAAGTCGCCCGCCTGATTCTGACAGCCAGTGGTGGACCGTTCCGGAAACGCACCGCCGAACAGCTTGAGAATGTCACAGCGGCTGATGCATTAAATCACCCGACGTGGGACATGGGGCCGAAAATCACCATTGATTCGGCCACCTTGATGAATAAGGCTTTGGAAGTCATTGAGGCACGATGGCTTTTCGGCTTTCGATCAGATCAAATCAGCGTCGTTGTTCATCCTCAATCGATCGTCCATTCGATGGTTGAGTTTGTTGATGGTTCTGTTTTGGCGCAATTGTCCCCGCCGGACATGCGTCTCCCCGTACAATATGCACTGTCGTGGCCGGAACGTTGGCCTGGGGTTTCCCCAAGGCTCGACCTGACTACGTCGTTCGGATTGTCATTTGAGCCACCAGATCTGGAAAGATTTCCTGCTCTGGAGCTCGGTTTTGAAGTTGCCCGCCTGGGAGGAACTGCGGGAGCGGTTCTCAACGCTGCGAATGAAGTGGCGGTGTCACGGTTCCTCAAAGGTGAGCTATTGTTTTTAGATATAGCGCGACTGAATCGCTCGATTCTGGCCGCTCATGATTTTGATGCAGAGCCAACATTGGATGTTGTGCTCCGTCTGGATCGATGGGCACGCGAGGAGGCAGACCATTGGACTTCGCTAACGTCATACTCTCAGCCCTGCGATTCCCCGATATCATGACGGTGTTAATCGTCGCCATCGGTTTAGGGCTGGTGGTCTTTTTCCACGAACTCGGCCACTTTCTCGTAGCAAAGTGGTGCGGAGTTTATGTTGAACGGTTTAGCATCGGTTTCGGTGCTCCAATTTTCGGATTTAAATGGGGAGAGACGGAATATTCGTTCGGCTGGTTGCCGTTCGGAGGGTACGTCAAAATGCTCGGGCAGGATGACATGGATCCTGCCCAGATGACCGACGATCACGTTGCGGCAAACCCGCGATCGTATACGTCAAAAACCGTCCTTCAACGGATGGCGATCATCTCTGCCGGGGTGATCATGAATATCATCACCGGGACAATTTTCTTTGTTCTGGTCTTCACCTGGGGCATCCAGAAAGTCGATCACGTCGCTGGATTCGTGCAGGTTGGAATGCCTGCCTGGCGTCACGGAATTCGGACTGGGGACACCATCACGTCGATCAACGGGGGAGCCGTTGAAGACTTCGATGACATCACCCGTCGCACAACATTGTCTCGTGGGCCGATCACCATTGGCGGCCATCATAGTGATGGATCGACCTTTGATCTGAAGGTTCAGCCTGAAGCGTCCGGTATCCGCAAGATCATCGGTGTCGGGCCTGCTCGCAGCCTGCAGGTGATCGAAGCTCCGGAACCCGCCGTTGCTGCTCCAGCATTCCCGGGAACTGCTGCCGCAGGTGCCGGGTTCAAGTTTGGGGACCGAATTACTGCAATTAACGGTCAGCCTGTTAAAAACACTCAGGAATTGCTCACAATCCTGAATGAGAAGGCTGCGGAAGAAGTCACTCTTGATGTCGAACGGAAGACTGGTCGCAAGACAAGTGAAACCGTCACTCTGAACGTTCCCGCCGAGCCATTTATGGATCTCGGAATTCGAATGGGAATGAGTAAGGTTGTCGCGATCCAAATGGACTCCGTTGCTGCCAAGGCCGGATTAAAGGTTGGCGATCGTATTGCGAAAGTGAACGGACAGGACGTCGGTAAGGAACTCGACCCATTCCGTCTGACAGAAACGTTTTCTGCAAATGCTGGTCAGGAAGTCACACTCACGGTCACTCGTGACGTACCCGGCAGTTCACCTGAGACTGTCGAAATTAAGCTGGTTCCGGAAGAACGTGACCCATGGTCAGAGCCTCCTGTTTCAGAAGGCAGCCCGGTCTCGATTCCATCTATTGGCGTGGCGTATCACCTGGTGCCAACGATTTTGACCGTCGTTGAAGGGACCCCCGCCGCAGCAGGGAAAGTGAATCCGAACGATACGATCGTGCGGATGGAACTGGTTCCGGCGTCAGGGGCCGCGAAAGACGGAATGAAAGAAGGCGTCCAGACAATTCAAATCGGAGAAAAGAACTGGGCACATGCTTTCTGGATGCTGCAGGAATACGGACGAACGCGAACGGTTAAATTGACTGTGAAACCCGCATCCTCCGATCCGGAACGTGTTGTAGAACTGACTCCAGTGCCATCCAAAGACTGGTTCCTTCCATCAACTCGTGGGCTGTATTTGTCTGTACTGGAAACGACTCGTAAGGCAGACAGTATCCCCGGTGCAATTGCGATGGGGGCACGTTACACCCTGAATTCAATGGAAGATATTTATCTGACATTGCGTGGGTTGTTCACTCGGGACATCTCGCCGAAGGGACTCAGTGGGCCAATCGGCATCGCCAAACTGGCTTATACCTTCGCGACATTTGGCCTGACCCATTTCGTTCTTTTCCTGGGGATCATCAGTATCAACCTGGCAGTGATTAACTTCCTGCCGATTCCGGTACTGGACGGTGGTCATATGGTATTCCTGCTGTGGGAAGGAATTTTCCGTCGGAAGCCAAGTGAAGCCGTTGTTGCCACTGCGACCTATCTGGGACTGGCCTTCGTGCTAGGGCTGTTTATCTTTGTGATTTATCTGGATCTGTTCGTTTCAAAATTCTGAACCGACTGTTTGTAGAAGCTGAATTCGAAACCGTGCCAGTTGAAAAGCTGGCACGGTTTTTTCTTTTGCTATGCGTGCGGTGGGTGAAAGAAGTGGATGAATTCAAGTTTCTGACGGGAAGGATGCTGCGCGGACTCATGATCGATCGAAGCGATCGAATACCACCCCGATGTCAGATTGAGATGTTCGTGACTGACACGTTGATGTCTCCGTCCGAGTTGTGACAAGTGCTTGGAAGAGGAAGCATCCGGGGGGCTGAAGCGACAGCCTGATCAGCAAGGTTATGGCTTCGTTCTTGGTGGGGACCGGAAGTGAGAGCCTTAATTGGCAACGTTGGAAACGTATCTGCTGCGAAAGGATGGCGTTAATTCTGAAAGTGAAATTACGCTAATTGACGATCTGGTAACCTTAGGCATGGTTGATGTGTACGTTTGAATACTCTTCCTAAATCATCTGCGATGAAATCGGGTGTTGCTTAATTCGCAGTCTTGTTCTGTATCGGAATGCGGCAAAGTTACGCATTCACGAAAGCTGAGGTGTATCTTTATTGAGCGATTCAGGCACGATTGATCCCTCGGCGATAGATTGCAGTAGGGTGTTTGATCACTAATTGTTTATGTGATTGGGCGTGATGATCCTTCGCGTACTTGCCGGAGGTAATAAGAATCAGTGTATTATCGCGACTTCAGCCGCATTCCTTTTTCTCAGGTCATAGTCCTGCCGCTTCGCTGAGCGATCCCGGAAAAGACAGCGTTAGACTATGGAATTGTTCGCCTGTTTGGTTGCAGGTTTGGCTGCTGGTGTTGTGTCTCTTGAGTTGCGTCTTGCCGTAACAAGCAGGAGTTGAAGTGTTGATTTCATCTGAAGGAACACTGCTACGAGATTGCCAGATAGATCGCACCTGTTAGTAACAGTGGTCATTCATCAGTCGCTATGCGTTATTGGAAGAATGGCTGCTTCAAACCGTCAACAATTCGTGGTCGTAGAAGAAAATATTGATCTGATTCATGTTGAATTGTGGGATGTAACGCGTAAATATTGAGTAATCTGACTTGAATTTGTATGAGTCAGTAGTAAACATTCGGTTGCGAACAAAATTTCAGAAGACCAAAATTGCGCAGGATTTAATTTATAATCCGCAATCATTATGCTGTGCCCCTGCTTGAAGCGTTTCATCAAAGTTGAATGAATGCACAATACTGACGCCCACTGTTTTGCTGGCACCAGTATTTGATCAAGCGGAATGACAGCAGCCATCTTGGTTGGTCTGCAATAAAATTACTTAAGGAAGTGCTAACCCATGGCGAAGAAAAAAGCGGCTCGCGGTGATTTCAATATGTCAGAAGAGATCCGAAATCTTCTGAAGAATGATGCTTCCCTGTCGAGCCGGGAAGTCTTCGAAGCACTGGGCCAGCAGTTTCCTGGACAAGAAATTAACCGCAATTCTTGCAACGTAGCGTTCTCACACGCACGTCGTAAGCTGGGAATCAAGGGCGGTGGAAACCGTGCAGTTCGTCGCCGTCGTCCAAGCGTTTCTGCTGCGGTCAGCGGTGGAAGCCTGAACCTCGGAACACTGCAGGCTGCACGTGAGCTGTTGTCACAAGCTGGAAGCGCAGAAGCTGCGGTTCAGGCGATTGAGCAACTGCAGGCATTGCAGCTGAACTAGTAGACCAGTTTGGTCTCTCATATAGCCGGATAGCAGTCATCTCGTTAGAGATGCAGTGGCGTCCTGTGTGGCCGCAATTGTGCCGTTCTCACGAATGATGTTGCTGGTGTGAAAAATAAAGGCTGGTTCCCAATTCCTGGGGACCAGCCTTTGTGTCGTTTGGGCGGGCGTTTGGAATCGGGCCGAGGATCAATTCGTCGCGACGGACGGCCCAAAAAAGGTGTAATATCGCTGCTGCTCAGCAAGTCGCTGTACCAGAAGCCCCGCTTCCCGCAGGTGATAATCTCCCCACATGCACGCTTCTCCGCATGGGGACTTACGCCCTACTGGAATGTAATCCCAGTTACGAGGGCGGTGGTAGATCGTGTGCAGTAACAGCCCCTGATGGTCCGCCTGCTGGTTAAGATATGTTTCACCTAACAGGTGTCGCAGGATTGTCAGGCCGGCCTGATAATATCGTGGTCCTCCTTCATCGGCGGTAAGGGCATTGCCAAGCCGAATGAGTCCCTGAACAGCAATTGCTGCGGCCGAGCTGTCAACAGGCTCGTAATCGTTGAATGGGTCGGAAGGTTTGCTTTTCCAGTCTCCGAGTCGTGTCAGATCCGGCGCCCCTGTGTCCCAATAGGGAATTCCATCAGTTGGGCATTCTGTAATGAATGCTTCCGCACTGGCAATTGCAGCACGCTTCATCCAGCTCATGATATGCGCGCGACCACCGTCTATTTCAAATTCCTCATTATCGAGCGTGGCTAAATATTCCAGTTGTTCGGCGTAACCAGTGATGATCCAGGCGGCACCACGTGTCCAGGTCGTAAATGGGCTGTATCCCTGTTGTGAGCTTGGGCAACGATACCGTCCATCGTTTGTATTAAAGATGCTTTCGTGGGCAACTCGCCCGAGGGTATCCCAGGTGTCGCGGCCTTCCCCGTAATACACATTGAATTCGGCGGTTGTTTTTGCGTGCTGGATCAGTCGATGCAACAGGGAGATTGGCTCGTCGTTTTCTCCCATCAGACGATGCTTCAGCGAATGCCCCAGTGCGAGCGATCTTAGTGATCTGATCGTGTCTGCGAAGAGCGAATGTGGCCCGTTAAATGAATAGATATAGCCACCTCCGTGGTCGGTCCGGCTCCAGCGTGCTGCCTGGACGGCTCCACTGACTTTCAATGCTAGTTCATAAAGTGCGAGTTCTTTTTCGTCTGCCTCAACTCGCCCTTCAAGAATCAGTCGACGAAGTGCTCCGTAGGTACTGACGTTGTTAAAACCGTGATCATGGACCCCGATGTGGCTGACATGGGGAGCCATGTACTGAATTGTCTGTTGCCGGCCGGACTCCAGAAAGCGGGTGTCGTTTGTGGCATCAAACTGCAGGAGATCAGATCCGAACTGGAATCCCTGTGTCCATTCCGTCCATCCCTGTGAAGTGTATTGACCTGCAATGGTGAAGACTGGCGAGCCCTTCTCAGGATTCCAACTGCGATGAATGGAATCCAAGCATCGGGCGGATGCTTCCCACATGGAATTGATGGCTGGTAACAAATCCTGAGGTTGCAGATCGTGGTCAATAATCAGCATGGCGGGCTCACCTGACGGATTGGTCCAGAATTGTGTGTTGGTCGCTCAGAAAAGAGTGCCGTGGTGGAGCAACTTGGAATTTGCTTCACAACGAGCGCAGCGACGGTATCGAGACTTCACAGTGCGAATACGCTCGGAGTCGCGACCATATTGAATAGAGATTGCTGCAACAGGGCAAGCTTAGGCATCTGTCTGGTCATCCGGAACCAGACAGATGAGGCGACTTCTGAACGCCACCAAGGTCAGAGAACGCAAGCAACTGGGAATAATGTTACTTGGAAATGGAATGGCGGAGAGTGAAATGGCAGAGGACCAACTGCATTTTCTGCAACCGGATCAAAAGTGATTCCACAGTTGCTGGCAGTCGCCCTCTCTCCGTTAAAAGACGGACTCGTTATTTGTCGAGATTCTGTTGGTTTTGTCCGTCGTTGTCTTCGTCCTGCATTCCCTTCTTGAAGGATGTAATCGACCCACCAAGGGCACGCATTGCAGCAGGAAGTCGACGGCCGAACAGGACAAGCACGATGACGGCCAAAAATATCAATTCAACTGGACCGAAACCAAACATGCTTGTGCTTTCACGACTCAGGCTATTTCAAGGACATCACTGTCCAGGATTTGTATGACGGTCAAGACGTTTGCGGCTGCACCCATCCTGTTCGTAACCAGTTTCATTATAGACGCCTGCACTCAATGTCTCAAACTCGTAAGGAAGTCTTGCGTCTATAAAGAAAATGCTCAGGCCTATTCATAGTCGTCGTGTCGTTGCTTCTTTTGCTTTTTGTTTTTGTTGCGGCCGCCCTGATTCCTTGAGTTCCCTTGGCCGTACTCATCGTCCTCGCCGTAACTCTCTTCGCTGTCTCCGAATTCACCTTGGGTGGAGCGATTTTTCTGTTTAGCACGCTTGTCTTTAGAGCGTTTTCCACGGTCGTCGTGTGAATCTTCTATTGGGGCAGGTTCGTGAACCTCATATTCCATGAAAGGGGCCGCAGCCTGCACGACAGGTTGCGCGACGGCTTGAACCACAGGCTTCACTGGTTCCAATGGCTTCGTTGGCGAGTTTGCTGGCGCAACATGTGGCGTCGGAACCTTTTGGGACGGTTCAACTGGAGGATCGGCCCGTAGTGACTCACCTTCGTTTGACTTGCTCTTCATCCAGCTAGAGCCGGCAGGAAGCAGTGATTTGCGAGGTTCCTTTTCCTGAGGAGTCGCAGGTGTGGCAGGGGGCTTCGCTGGTACTTCCGCAGTGGTTTCTGTCTGCTTATTACGTTTCGGCCAACCCCAGCCGGACTTTTTCTCAGTGTCCGAGCTGTCTGATTTTTCAGCAACGGGAGCCGGCTTTGACGGTGCAGGTTTGGCGGCCGGTGCTTTTGCAGGTGCCTCAGCGGTGGTTTCTTTCTGTTTATTACGCTTCGGCCAACCCCAACCGGACTTCTTCTCGGCGTCTGAGCTGTCTGATTTTTCAGCAGCGGGAGCCGGTTTTGGCGGTGCAGGTTTGGCGGCCGGTGCTTTTGCAGGTGCCTCAGAAGTGGTTTCTGTCTGTTTATTACGCTTCGGCCAACCCCAACCGGACTTCTTCTCGGTGTCCGAGCTTTCTGCTTTGTCAGCAACGGGAGTCGGTTTTGGCGGAATCGGTTTGGTGACTGGTGCCTCAGCGGCAGTTTCAGTCTGCTTGTTACGTTTTAAGCGATCCCAGAGCGATTTCTTTTCCCCAACCGGCGTTTCTGGTTTGCCAGAGTCTATCGCTGGTTTTGCAACAGGGGCGGCTTTGGCGACAGGGGATGACGTGGCGGCCGTGGCTTGCGGATCAGAAGGCCGTTCCTTCTTCGTCAATCTTGATTGCAATCCAGATTTGATTCCGCTGAAGGACCAGCCGGACGGGAAGATTCGTCGCTTGCTGCTCTCTGGCGTCTCAGAGGTCTCCGACTTTGGAGTCTCTGTTGCTGGTGCGTTGTCGTCGTTTGTCGCGTGATCTGCTCGCTTGAACCGTGAAGTCAGCGCGGACTTTGCTCGCCCGAACGCTTTGGTCGGCGAGAGGCTCCACGTTCGTGTTTTTTGAGGAACTCCGCCTGCTTCAACGGTCTCATTTAGGTCAGGCCGTGAAACTGAAGAGAGAGCCGACGTGCTGGAAGATGACTGGGTGGTGAGTCCGTCTGCGTCAGCCACACCTGAGCGTTTGAACTTCGACAGGACCGCAACTTTGAACGCGGCCAAGCTGGCTCGAGATGGCAGCAGCTTCCACGTTCGCCCGCCTGAGCTGTTCTCTGTTGAATTGTCGTTAGACGTTTCTGAGGAATCCTGACCCGATTTTGCGGCGACGGATTTTCTCTTCTTCGCGGCACTGGAGCCTGACTGCGGATCTGTGGCTGTGACAGATTGATCGTTTTCTTGCTTGCGTTTGAGGCGAACAGGTAGTTGGGTGGCGAGGATTCGCTCTCCAACTCGATTGATTCTGCGATTTGCCCAGCGAATCGCCATTGTTCCACGAGAGGGGTGCCGTGGTGGTGACTCATTTGAAATATGAACGACAAACCTTGCGTGAATCAGACAGCTGATGACAAGTGAGACCTGCCAAAGCGTGCCTGCCGCTGTCGTGACTGCGAGTCGCGCTGGTTTTGGAATCAGTGAATCGAGACCCAGGTGAAGTGAGGCCGCGAAAATCCCTAAAGCGAAGCTGATTTCCCAGGCGATCAGGCTTGGGCGCGATTGGCGAACTTCACGCCGCAACACGCGATAGATGGCAACGACCCCGATGGAAAGCGGCAATAGCCAGCAGGTGACGTCCGGTCGCCAGGCATCCAAATGCATTCTGGTCAGGAGCGACCTGATGTCGGAGAAGTTCGTATTCGTTGCGGTTGCGAGGCAGACGGCGGCCCAGAAGAGCCCAGCCCAGCCCCAGATGCGGTAGCGTCCCATGAAGTCCTTGCGGCTCATGGATCGATACCAATAGATCAACAGGCTGAGTTGTGCGGTCAACAGGAGTTGCAGCACGCTGAAGTAGCGAACTGACGCACCGGATTTCAGGTTCGCCAGTTCCTGAAGGTTGGCGTTCTCTGACCAGTTTGTCGTCCCGGTCCAGATCAAAAATCCCCAGGCGAGAACGTTCGCGGCGGCGAGGATGTTGATCAGCCACCATGCATGTGGAATCAATGTCAGGCGGCGACGGCGAGCGACAGGAGCGGCGTCTTCTTCGGCGGCCGATTCCGGCTTTCGCGGAACACGTACGGATCGCTCTTTAATTGCAGGCGACAGTTCCACAGGGGATTCCTGAGCCATGCGGCGACGACGTCGATCGGCGGAACCTATGGAACCTGCAAAATGAGCAGACATGTAGCGAGCGAAACCTGCCTTGGAGTATCGGGCATCCCAGCCATGCAACAATGTGTTATCGGCGTTTACGAAGTATGAACTCCGTTCTGGTTGAGGTTCTTCTGTCGCTTTAGGCTCTCTAGTCGGAGGGGAGAGGTATTATCACGGCAGTCGTTGCATTTTCCCCTCCTTTACTTGAATGTCGGCCGTAATGGCTTTACTGAAGTTGCTTGAGGAGTGTCAAAATGACAGTGTTGTCTGGTTTGTTGTACTTGCTTTGTTCTGTCGTATAGTTTGTAAGTTGTTTTTAGTAAATATGATGGGTTGTGTGTGTTCTGTGGTTCTACTGGTTCGGTATGGAATCTGCCTTAGAGAGAGTTGTCGTGCGTGGTGGCGTCAAAACGGCATTTTCTTGTGATGGAGGACGATATGTTGCCTGCCAATCGTGTTCATGATTTGTTGCGATCGCTTCATGGTGTTCCCTGGAATGCACTTTTGAGTGAGTTTCCGGCGCGGACCCAAGTGACCAGTTCCTCGCGGGCGCCACGATATGTTCGTGACGACTCAGGAGTTGCAATTGAATTTGATCTTCCCGGAAGGAAGGTTGAGGACTTCTCGGTGACCGCCAAAGGTGAGTTGCTCAGCGTTGCGTGTTCTGAAATCGCAGTGTCGGGTGATGCTGGTGTGAGTAGGGCGCGGGAGCGGGATCTTTCCGGCGTGAACGCAACGCTTCGCCTTCCGTTTGTGGTTCAAGGGGATTTGACAGAAGTCCTGTATCAGAATGGGGTTTTGAGAATTGTTGTGAAGGCCCCGCAGGTGGAGCAGCCTGTTCGAATTCCAGTGGTGGGTGTCTAGTTGGTTTGGTGAATTGATTCAGAAATTTGCATGGTTTGAAGTCGTGTCGAAGGGCAGTTTGAAATCAGGAGTGACAGCGATGTCTTGTGAATGTGTAACCTCTTCTGTTGTCGATGGTTGTGGTTCAGTTGAGGTGCGGGATTTGAGTCCTGTGGCAGACCTGTATGAGTCAGAACAGGGGTACTCTATTGAGTTGGAGTTGCCTGGAATTGCTGCTGAGGATGTCTCGGTGACGGTTGATCAGGATGTTTTGACTGTTGATGCGACCGGGGCAAAGGGGGCGGCAGGGCAATCTCGACCGCTGCGGCATTTCAATCGAGCGTTTCGCTTGCCGAAATCGATCGACAGGAGTGGGATTTCCGTCGAAATCCGGTCTGGACTCCTCGTTGTGAAGCTGCCAAAACAGCTCTCTTCGCAACGAGTGGTGCTTCAGGTCAAAACGGCAGAGACATGAGATGGTTCGTGTAGGCGGTGTAAATTGACTGAAGTGTGCGGTTTGCGAAGAGTGTTTGGGTATTAGGGGTGCTGCACACTTGACGGAGTGAGGGGAGGGGGCGTTAATTGAGTGCTCCCCCTCCCTTGAAGTCCTGCTGCAGTCAGGGCCCAGCCTAGGAATCCTCGGTGTTACGGCATTTTGGTTTTCGCGGTGTTTCGTCGTCTGATCGTCGTCGGAGATTGATTTCCCAGCTTGGGGGACCTGTTACCGATGTGGTTCAGGTGTCGGAGGTTGTGAGTATTGAAGAGAGTTCGGAAAGAGGTTCTGCGGCTCCGTTGCTGGATGCGATTGTCTCGCGATCCCAGCGAGGTGAATCTTGGTCTCCTGTTCCGGTCACGCTTCCGGCGTTACATCGTAAATTTGCCGAAACTCCAGTCGTGACCTGGTTGTTTACTGGTGACTCGACTGTGTCGCAACTGCAGAACGGGTCGTCAGTTGTGAGTTACACCCCAGTGGTGTGCAGCAAAATTCGCGATCAGTGTCAGCGGGGGCGGGATATCTTTGTGAACAGTGAATCGCCAGGGTTGCAGTTGGCGGAGGTGCTGGATCACTTCTCAGAGCGAATTGGCCGCTTTGGTGCTCATATTGTTGTGATTTCGTGTGGACTGTCAGAGGTTGTGTCGCAGGAAGGCTCGTCTCTGGCGTTTGAGCGCATGTTTCATCGCCTGATTGCTCGAGTGCGGGAATCTGGGGGTGTTCCGGTTGTGAATATGCCTCATTGCACAGATGTTGTCCGCCGTGGGTTGGACTCAGATGCGTTGATTCGTCTGGAGGCGATTCGGGCGTGTACGGAAGAGTCTGTCGCGTTCCTGGTGGATCACTGGGAGGAGTGGGGTGGCGGAGGGTCAGTTGAGTTAGGTGACGGTCTGGGAGCGTCTGCCGCGTTGGATGCTCAGGCTCTCGCGGAGGTCTTTATTAGTGCGTTACAGCTCAAGTCGTTGGTTGCGGCCGTACCATAGTTGGATCGATCGCCGCTGATGAAAGCGGGGTTGGATTGCCTCTTCGTAATCTCTTTTGTTGTTGATGGTTGTGTCTATTGTTGGTGTGCTGAAAGTGTGAGTGCTTGCACGGGGTTTGGAATCTCGCAGAAAATTATTTTCTGCATACGCGATCCGCTTGACATCTTTCAAACTTCCGGTACCGTACGCATCTCCGGCCCCATCGTCTAGAGGCCCAGGACATCGGATTTTCAGTCCGAGTACAGGGGTTCGAATCCCCTTGGGGTCAGTCCTGGAAGGCACCACACTTTCGAGTGTGGTGCCTTTTTTTTGCGCCATGTGTTGGCGGCAGGCAATTGTCTGGTTGTCGCGAGTGTTGTTTCGGGTTGGCTGGAGTGTGCCCCTGAGTTCGTGCGTCTAGTCTGATACGCGGGGTTCAGCTTTTCTTCGGTCGAGAAAGTTGCTGCGAGGCTGCGTGAGGCCCCAAGTCGGCTTTAGGCTCTGCTTCAGGTGGCTTCGTTTGTGGGTTGGCCCTGCTTCTTGTTTTGTCGCCGCTCTGTGGTGTTTTCGGGTGTTTCTTCCGGCACGCTCTCTCTGATCTCTCTGATCTCTCTGATCTCTGCTGTGGGTGGGGCTGGTCTGTTGATTCCGGTGTCAATGCCTGCTGCCATAATGGCAATTTGCATGGTTTATTTGATCTTGGTGAGCGGTTGCTTAAAAAGTAGGCATGTGCGTTTTTGCTTGTTCACTATGAACGAATGTTTACAAGAAATGGCTATGGACTGTGGTGTTTGGCTGTGGTATCTTTCTGATGTCATGTTCGAAGTGATGGCGCAACTTTAGTGAATGAAAACAGGCGCCTGGGCGATAGCTCTGGAATGGAGGTCTCACGTTATGTTGGTTCTCTCTCGCAAACCTGGTGAGCGGATTCTCATTGGAGATGACATTGCAGTGACGATCGTTCGTATTGGCCCCAACACTGTTCGGATTGGGATCGATGCGCCTCGAACGATGGTGATCGTTCGGGATGAGTTGTGCCTGCCCGAAGAGAAGGGGGAGCAGTCGCAGTCAAAGGCGGTTGCTGAAGGCTGATTCCAATTTGGTTCGAAGCCGTATCACACTCGGGCAGTTTTCGGCTTCGCACTCGACCGGTTCGGTCGATCATGTGGCCGCGCAGCAGTCTTCTTGTTAAGCGAAAGACTGAATTCCGCGTGCCAGAAACTCTGCATGATTTCTGGAAATGCACTGTTGCGATTCAGTTGTATTGGCACTGAAGAATTCGTGCTGATGAGAGTTCCCAGACAGGTGGCTTACCACGTGCCGTGCGGATGCTATTTCTTGTGGGCGAGAAGCTTTCTTGTCTGGAGCCTGCTGCTTCCTGGTTTCTGGCGATCAGTCTTGCTTCGATGGCGGACTCGTTCGCTTGTTCGGAGCTGGAACCCAGCTGTTTAGGCTTTGTTTGGCCTCTGCGATTTCGTTGGCAGACGGAGGCAGGTTGGTTCCGAATCGACGTTTGATTCTCATTGCCTGTGGAATGTATTCCGTCGTTTTTCGATTTTCCCGGCTCATCATCCATCCAAATCGCGTCGAAAGTAGATCGACTGATTTGTTTCCGAGCAAAAAGGCCAGGAAGCAGGTTCCTACGAGGCAGCCGAGAAAAATCAGGAGCGCGGTGCCGGGGTCTTTGCCGCTGATGGCGACTGTCGCTGAAATCCCCAAGGCTCCCAGAAATACGACGAGTGAACTCGCCAGTATCGGTCCTACGAGGCGACCAGGTTTTGAGTCAATGTTTCTGCCTGGCATGGCGTCTTTATGTTTGCGTCTTTTGCAAGTGCAGGGGGACTGGCAGGAAACCAGGGGTCTGCCTGACTTGCTGAGTCGAAGTGGGCTGACTCAAAAACGAGACGGATTGCGAATGGCTTTCTCTTTATGGATACGCATTTCCGTCAGAATTCTCACTGATTGATTCTAGAAAGTTTGTCGAAATCGTGAAGACAAGTTGTGCCTTTTGGTGAAATAGAGTGTGTCGGTAGTTTGGGGTTGGTGGAAAGTGGCGTGCTGACAGCTTGCTCGCGGCCACTCCGGGGAGTTAAAAAGAATCTCAGCGATTCGAGTCATGCCAGAAGCCGGAAGGTTGTTGCGACCACAGGAGTCAGGCGTTGGAATCGCATTTTGGGTCTGGTTCATTCAAACGGATAAAAACCGATGGTGATCTTCTTGCGTACACAAAAGCGGCTGCGACTTGCGCATGGTCTTGTGGTGGCGATGCTGTGTAGCGGGTGTGTCGACCCGAAGATGATGCAGGCGAAAAAGGACGCTCCGGCGAACGAGCAGGCTGCGACTCCGGCTGCTCCTGTGGAGCCTGCCGCGCCGGCGGAGCCAGCAGCTCCGGCCGCACCGAGCTTCCCTGCGGATAACACCAAGCTGGTGGATCGGAAGAAAATGCTGGCTGATAATCCGAAGCTGGTTGAGGTCGAAAATCGGATTAATGCGACTGACCCTTTGACCTCTGCTTCTCAGAGTTACTTCTCGATCGGCTCGCGGGCGCAGCTGTTGAATCTGAAGCACGCAATTGATCTCCACAAGGCTGAGCATGAGAAACCGCCTGCGTTTGCCGAGTTCGAACAGATGATTCGTCAGGCAAATGTTCCTCTCAAGGGAATCTACCGGTGGCAGGTTTATGCCTATGATGACAGCACTGGAGAGCTCTGCATTCTTGAGGATCGCGATTACAAGAAGCGGGAGTACGAGAAGGCTGGCCGTAAGTGGGAAGAAAATTAGGCTGTTTTGGTTTAATGTATGGCCGCGAGTCAGCGTTTTCTGTTGGGGAACGCTGGCTTTGGTGAACTGCAGAGCGTCTGTGTCGTAAGCCTGTTTCCCGCAGTTTGTTTGTCGCGTCTTTCTGTCGCGGGAATCTTGGACGAATCTGAACCTGCAGGGCGAAGAATGTCGATCTGAGAGTGTGTTCACCGTTTTGCAGTTGGCTCCATTGGCGGATCGTTGCCGGCTGATGGGTTATGTGATTGCTTTCCTCACCTTTTATTTTGGCCAGACCGCGTTAATGCAAAATCTCGTTCGACAGGAGGTCGTTACTTCGGCACAAACGATCGTGATCAAGCTGGGCACCAATGTGTTGTCGCGCGATGACGATCGGTTGGACACAGACCGAATCTCGAAGCTCGCAGAGCAGATTCATCTGATTCGTGAGACAGGCCGTAAGGTTGTGCTCGTCTCCAGTGGCGCAGTGGGGGCAGGGATTGGATTGCTCGGGCTTTCTGGCCGTCCCAAAGATCTGCCGCACTTGCAGGCTGCGGCCGCGACAGGTCAGGCGCACCTGATGCGGACATACGATGATGCCTTTAAGAAATTTGGCTACCACGCCGCTCAGTTGCTGCTGACTGCAAACGATTTCCGGCATCGCGACCGCTACCTGAATGTGCGGAACACGATTAGTACGCTGTTTGAATACGGTGTCGTGCCGATCATTAACGAGAATGACACCGTCAGCGTTCGCGAGATCAAGTTTGGCGACAACGATCGTCTCGCGGCGATGGTGACCAATCTGCTGCCGAATCCGTTGCTGATCATTCTTTCTGTGATCGATGGACTTTACGATGGCCATCCTGCTGACCCGAACTCCAAGCGAATTCCATTGGTCGATCAATGGGATGATTCGTTGATGGGATTGGCGAAAGATGTGAAGAGTTCTCGCGGCACAGGCGGAATGTTCACGAAACTTGAAGCTGTTCGCATGGCAACGGCCGTAGGCGAATGTGTGATCATCGCGAACGGCAAAGACCCGCAAGTGATTGGCCGCATTTTGAACGGAGAGGATGTCGGAACCTTGTTTACAGCGAAAGGGGGCACCGTGCCTGCCTGGAAACGCTGGATTGGGTTTACGATCACTCCACGAGGTAAGTTGCATCTCGATTCAGGAGCCGTAAAAGCGGTGGAACACAACGGAAGATCTCTGCTTCCGATTGGCGTGACCCGAATTGAGGGGAGTTTTGAGAAGGGGGAACTCGTTTCATTGGTCGACTCCGATGGGAATGAGTTCGCGCGCGGGCTCACAAACTACGATGCAGCGACGGTTGCGACGATTTCCAAGAAACGCTCCGACGAGATCGTTGGGCAACTGGGTGGTGCCGCGTATCAAGAAGTCATTCACCGAGACAACCTGTGCGTTACCCGCTAGACCTGTTGGGGTTAGCTGCGGCCGCTCTTCAATTTTGACGCCCTTTTGCAATCTGAGCCGTGTGGATGAGTTGGGCGGTGCCTCGACTGGTCGAACGGTATGTATTTATTTACACTGAAATGATGTTTTCGGTTGAGACTGTCCCGCCTGAAGTTGACGAGTCGATTGCACGAGATATTTGTCACGCAGTGAGCAGTCTGGTGACTGGGTTTGTGGTTGCGATCGTCCGCTGCTCATCGTTCTCGTCAAAGTCGCTTCAATTCAATGAAGAGGATTCGCCATGTCATTGACTCGACGTTATTTCTTGAAGTCAGCCGCCGCAATGGGGGCTGCAACTGCGATTTACAACCGTGTCGAAGCGGATGATAAGCCGAAAAGTACGAGCCCGAACGAAAAAATTGGTGCCGCTGTTGTCGGTACCGGTGGACGTGGGGGAGCCCACGTTTCTGCTCTGCTTGACCGTCCAGACGCAGAAATCCGCTACCTCGTGGATGCTGACTTGGCCCATGCAGCCAACAAGGCGAAGCAGATCGAGTCGAAGGGGGGACCTGTTCCGCAGATCGAACAGGATTTCCGCCGCATTCTTGACGACCCAACCATCGACATCATCAGCATTGCGACACCAAACCATTGGCACTCTTTGCACGCCATTATGGCGCTGCAGGCTGGCAAACACGTTTATGTCGAAAAGCCGGTTTCCCACAACGTCTGGGAAGGTCGCCAACTGGTGAACTGGTCTCGCCAGACCGGGAAGCTGTGTCAGGCCGGAACCCAGTCACGTTCGAGCCCAAGTCTTCATGAAGCCGTGAAATACGTTCAGGAAGGAAAGCTCGGGAAAATCCAGTATGTGATTGGAACCTGCTACAAGCCACGTAAGAGCATTGGCAAACTCGATCAGCCACTCGAGATTCCAAAAACCGTTGACTATGACCTGTGGTGCGGGCCTGCCGCGAAGGTCGACCTGTACCGTCCACAGTTGCATTACGATTGGCACTGGGATTTTAACACAGGCAACGGCGACATGGGGAATCAGGGCATCCATCAGATGGATATTGCCCGCTGGTTCCTCGGTGAAGGCGAATTGTCTCCACGTTTGATGAGTATCGGTGGACGCGTTGGCTATGACGATGCTGGGGATACTCCAAACACCCAGATTGTTTACCACGCCTATGAGAAGGCTCCGTTGATCTTCGAAACCCGTGGTTTGCCACGCAAAGATCTCGACTGGAGCACCGGTATGGACAACTACCGCGGGTCTCAGGTGGGGATTATCGTTCAGTGTGAAAAGGGTTACGTTGTTGTACCGAGCTACACCAACGCAACAGTGTTCAATCCGGACGGTGAGCAGATCGAAAGCTGGGTTTCGAAAGGAAACGCAGAAACCCGACACTTCGGAAACCTCTTCGACGCCATTCGTTCCGGGAAATACCAGGATCTGAATGGGGAGATTCTGGAAGGCCATCTGTCCAGTGCTCTGTGCCACACCGGAGCGATCAGCCATGTGCTGGGAACTCCAAAGACAGCAGCAGACATTGAGAAAGAAGTGTCCGGCAACAAGCTTTGGTCTGATTCGTGGAGCCGAATGGCCGAACATCTGGCTGCAAACAAAGTTGACGTCAGCGATCCGAAGCTCAACGTCGGCCCGTGGCTGGAAATGGATCCAAAGACCGAGAAATTCACCAACAACGATGCAGCCAACAAGCTGCTGACTCGTGAATACCGAAAGGGCTACGAAGTTCCAGAAGCCCCTGCGCCTCAGGCATAAGTTGCTTGTCAGGCAAAAGTCTCAGCAGCAGTCGGGAGTGATCTCGGCTGCTGTTTTTTATTTCACACACAGGTGTTCCCGATGAACTCGCTTCAGTTGCTTGCTTCCTCGCGTACACTATATGGGCAGGTTTGGGAGCAGAGTGCTCCTATCAGTTTTGTTTGATGGTTTGGGCGACGGGTTTCGGATCGTTGCGGGCAGTGAATCTGGCCGTGCATCGCCTCGTTGTCTGGTTCTGCTGTAAGATATTGAGTGAAGCGTTCGTCGGTGATTGACTGTTGGCCCAACGTTGGTCGCCGGCAGATGGATCTGATTCAAGTTACTGGCGAATCGCTGCAAATTTTGTCGGGATTTAGAGGACATGTCACAGCAATACATTATGTCGATTGAAGGTTTGACCAGGATGTACGACGAAAGAGTCGTCCTGGAGAACATCTGGCTCTCGTTCTTTCCGGGAGCCAAGATCGGCGTGATCGGTGATAACGGCTCAGGGAAAAGTACCCTGATGCGGATCATGGCCGGCGAAGACACGGACTTCATGGGAGCCGTTCGTCCCGCCAAAGGGATCAAGATTGGCTATTTCCCACAGGAACCACGGCTTGATCCAACCAAAACGGTTCAGGAGTGTGTGAACGAAGCGGTTCAGGAATCTCAGGCGATTCTGGATCGGTACAACGCCATCAACGAGCGACTCTGCGAAGAGATTTCGCAGGAAGAGATGGACGCTCTGCTGGAAGAACAGTCTGTCGTTCAGGACAAGATCGACCACGCCAACCTGTGGGAACTCGATCGCACTGTGGAAATGGCCATTGATGCGATGCGTCTGCCGCCGGGCGATGCACTGGTCGAGCATTTGTCAGGGGGCGAAAAGCGACGTGTGGCATTGTGCCGGTTGTTGCTGCAGAACCCGGACATGCTGCTTCTGGACGAACCAACGAACCACCTTGATGCCGAGTCGGTTGGCTGGTTGGAACGCTTCCTGCATGAGTTTCCGGGAACGGTCGTGGCGATTACCCACGATCGTTACTTCCTCGAAAACGTTGCTGGCTGGATTCTCGAAATGGATCGCGGCCACGGTTATCCCTATGAAGGAAACTACACTGCATGGCTGGAGCAGAAGGAAGCCAGACTCGCAGTTGAGCAGAAGAAGGAAGACAAACGCCAACGTGCTCTGAAGCGCGAGCTCGACTGGGTGCGGATGTCACCAAAAGCTCAGGCGACGAAGAACAAAGCACGTCTTCAACGTTATCAGGAACTGGCTGCTCAGCAGTTCGATGAGCGCGACGATGCGGCACAGATTCAGATTCCAGTCAGTCGTCCGTTGGGCGATCTTGTCGTTCGAGCAAAGGGGTTGACCAAAGCGTTTGGCGATCATCTGTTGTTCGAAAACATGGAGTTCAATCTTCCGCCGGGGGGAATTGTAGGGGTGATCGGCCCGAACGGGGCAGGGAAGACGACACTCTTTAAGTTGATTACCGGACAGGAAACTCCGACCGAAGGAGAACTTCGTATCGGGGACACCGTGGATCTGGCGTATGTCGATCAGTCGCGCGATGCACTCGACCCGACGAAGACGGTGTACGAGGAAATCTCCGGTGGTGACGACATGCTGATGGTCGGTCGAACCAAGATTCACGCTCGGGCTTACTGCGGTCGGTTTAACTTCAAAGGAACTGAGCAGCAGACCTTTGTGGGTGACTTGTCCGGGGGGGAACGAAATCGTGTGCACCTTGCCAAGGTTCTTCGATCTGGCGGCAACCTGATCCTGTTGGACGAACCGACCAACGATCTCGATGTCGAAACATTGCGGGCACTCGAAGAAGGTCTCGTCAACTTCGGTGGTTGTGCCGTCGTGACATCGCACGATCGCTGGTTCCTCGACAAGATTGCGACACACATTCTGGCCTTTGAAGGGGACAGTCAGGTCGTGTGGTTCGAGGGGAACTACAAGATGTACGAACTTCAACGTCGTGAACGACTCGGGATTGATGCCGATCGTCCACACCGTCTGAAATACAAACCATTAAAGCGATAGACCATGGTTTCAGGAGCAGTACCTGCGTGGGCTGCTCCTGATCCGTTGTTTGAAATTCCGTCTACAAGTTTTCGTGACTTCGATTCCAGAGAATTGGTTTGATATATGGTCAGCATTCGTCCCGTCCGTCGTGCACTTGTGCCGGTTGATTCCAACGCCGCATACCGTGTCAGTGCTCCGAACTACGATGAGTTCCAGAGTGACCGCGAAGTGTGGGATCTTCTCCAGGCTCGGCCGGATAATGTCTTGAAGATCACGATGCCGCATTGTCATGTTCCTGATCATGGAGACATCTTTGAAGATGGTGGTCCAGAAGCTCTGGCACACGCCACGCAACAGATGGAAGTTCTGAAAAACAACCCGTTGCTGAAACTGGTTGAGAACTCTCTGTGGGTTTACGAAATTACCTCACCAAAACGCCCGAACGAGCCTCAGCTCGGGGTCGGTGGATTTGGGCTGACTTCAGAGATCCGAACGGAAGCCAATCCTGAAGGAACAGTGATCCGCAATGAAGGGATTCGTCCAGAGAAGGCAGAAGGGCGCGCTCAACTGTTGCGGGCCACGACAGCCGACTTCGGAACCGTGAACCTCGCTGTTCAGGACAAGTCTGGAGCATTGCTGGCCGCACTGACCGAGTTGACCCAGGCTCGCCCATGTGACTTTGAAACGCTCGATGAAGGCCGGAACCTGCATCGGTCGTGGATTGTGACCGACGCCGAAACGATTGAACGGCTTCAGAGGTTGCTCGCTGCTGAGCCTGCTGCATACGTGGCAGACGGAAATCACCGCAGTGCAGCGGCTGCTGCGATGGGACTGGATCACTTCCTGACGGTCTACTTCCCAACCAGCCGTCTCGGGCTCGAACCGTATAACCGCCTGTTGCCACTGAACGGCATTTCTCCTGACGATTTTCTGTCGAAGCTGAAAGAGAACTTCGACGTCAAATTGCTGGGCGAGGTGCCACCGTATCGCCCTGAGACCGTGAATGTGATTGGGCTGTATCTCAATCAGAACTGGTACGAGCTGGTGCCGAAGGCGGGATCCTTCGACCCCCAGAATGCCGCGCAGGCGATTGACTCGGACATTATCCAGCGTCACATCATCGACGGCATTCTTGGCATGGCTGATGCGCGAGACAAGCGAATCAATTACGTCGGCGGAAACAAGGATGCAGAGTATCTGGTGAATCAGGTGAAACTGAAGAACTACGATCTCGCGTTGTCAGTCGCTCCGGTCACGATGAAGCAGTTCGTCGATGTTTGTGAGCAGAACCTGTTCATGCCACCAAAATCGACATGGTTCGATCCAAAGATCCGCAGTGGTCTGGTGATCGCATTGCTCGACTAAGACATGATCTATGTCGCTTGCTGATATTGAAAAAGGACTCATCCAGAAATTTCTGTGTGAGTCCTTTTTGCTTTAAGCGTCTCTGAGGGCAAGCGGCATTCAGTCTTCCCTGTCGAGAAGACGACTGTGCTGTCGACATAAAGGCTTTGAATCTGCCTGCGAGCTCAAATCGGGCTTTGAGTACAGCGGGCGGCGTTGAGCAGCGATCCGAGTTGTTCGATCTCGACTCGAGTCAGGAGCCCGTTGGCCATTGAGAGCATCTCTGAAGAGACGTACCAGCGGCCAAGAACTTCAAACAGGCACTCGTAAATTTCAGGGGTGAGCCCGTGCTGTTGCTTTAAAGGAACAGCCTCGACAGGAGGGATATCCTGAAATTGGCTGAGCAACAAAAAGAGGCCTTCCTGCACGTGAGTCGTTTGCAAAGATTGCAAATTCTCGGCCAGTTTCTTGTCAATTCTACTCTGGCATTCGATAGGACCTCGACTCATGAAGCGTCGGGCGACTTCTGTCTCGGTTCGAATGATCCGGGCCGCACATTCACACGCGGCATACAGAATCGCTTCATCGAGGAGTGACGCTGGTTGTGGCACTGGAGTCAGATGCTTGGACCACGTTTCCATTAGCAACGCCAGCTGCACCTGAGCAGGGACATTACGAAGGAAGGGAACCTCGGTCAAAAAACCAAAGCTACGATCCGGGCAAATATCGAGCTGGAGAGCAAGCTCCAGACGTTCTCTGGTATCGAGACATGCTAGCCTGAAGGCCACATAGGCCAGTTCTGTACGAGGCAGTGTTCGGGGGGTGATGACGAGCATGCTTTCCATCCATGGCAAAGGGCGTTCCGTCTGATAGGAAGTTGTAGTGGTTTTGCCAGAACTTTCACGCAACTCTTAGAAAAATAGTGAATTACGAATCCTGTTGATGTGACGGATTTCCTATTGACTTCCTTTGGGTGATGCTATTTCTCATCGTGCTGCTTTGCGGCAACGCGACTGTTGATATTTAGCATCAAATTAGAATTTCAATCATTGTTCAAAATGTAAAGCCTGATGGTTCAGAATAATTAATTTGCTAGCTATGAAATTGCGTCCTATATTGTGCCGCTTCTCGACCTTCTCAAAGATCTGGTGTGATGCATAAAAAAACCGCAGACTGTCATGGACAGCCTGCGGCGAAATCGACTTTGAACGGGTTCATCTCGATTGAGTCGTATTTGGCACTGGTGTGAGGTCTATCTCGCAAAGGAGAGTGATCTCACTGGCCTGACTCATCGAGAAAAACACTTAGTTACATTCAGCAACCAATGGACCAGCGAGTTCTTCCAGGAAGAAGAGTCGCCCAGCCTGAGTTGGCATGTAGCTGGATGGAATCCATGAAGATGGTCCGTGGTGGAGTGTCATCCACAGGCTCAGACCTTGCCATTGCATTCCACGACCGAAGACCCCGTCTGCTCCGCCGATGATGTAGTCAGCGCTCAGGAACAGGCCTGGGCCGATGGTGTTGGCGTAGCAAGGAATCTTGGTGCTGCGGCTCTTGAAGCTACCGAGAGCGTTCTGCTCGATGGTGAGCGGGTGCAGTTTGGCACCGATACGATGTGTCTGTTGCTTCCACTCTGCTTCTGAAGCGTATTCACCAGCAAACTGTGGTTCCCAGAATGCGATGTGACAGACGCGGCCGATCCCGAACACAACGGCGAGTTTCGCACCTTCTTTACGAAGATTGGCGATCTTCTCTGCGTAGGTCGGCAGGTTCTCTTTGGTTGCGAAGTTACGCTGTGACGGCGGAACAGTCAGCTTTCCGAGCGGGCCGTAGAACGCCTTGGACATTGCGTCTTCGAAACCACCTGGCTCGTTGCCTGGCAGTGTGTTGCCATCTTTGTCAGCCCATTCGTCCATGTTGAAACCATAGACGTGATCGCAAGGCACATTCCATTCGGTCAGGAAGTAGACCGCCCAGCGGTACATTCCCATTGGCCCGACTGGCAGGATCATGGCCAGCTTTTCGCCTGCTTCACGTGCGCGGCGGATCGTCATGGCGATTTCGTGTCCCATCAGGGTGTCGAAGTCGCCAACGCTGGTGCAAGGAACGAGTTCAAATTTTTCGTTCCACCAAGGCTGCCGCTTGGTGATTGCCTTTGGGTCGTCGGCAATGCAGGCGTCGATTTTGGCAAGGTCCCATCCTTTCGGGTAGAACCCTTCGAGCAGGGAACCTTGAATCGTTGACAGCATATCCATATTCAAACTCCAGAGCAGTCAAAAATGTAATACGTGAGTAACCTGCGAGACTGAACTGTCAGGCTCCATCATGCCGTGACCGGAAGTCGTGAATCACGAATTCCGTTACGCCGACAGATGATAGCCGAGAGCCGTTTGCTCTTCCATCAGACCGACTTAGTCGACGTCGACGTCCGTTGCCAGTTGCCACAGAGGCGAAATTCCTTCGCCGGGGCGTCCAGGCAGGATTTCATGGGGGTGGAAGCGATTCTTGTAGGCCATCGAAGGACAATTTGCGATCCAGTACCCCAGGTAGACGTAATGAAGTCCGAGTTGTCGAGCCAGGTCGATTTCGCACAGGAGTGAGAATGTCCCTGGGCCTGCCGGTCGCCATTCTGGTGCGTGATAGAAATAGATGCTGGAAATTGACGTGGGAAGCAGATCAATCAACCCGATTCCAATCAGCTTGTCGCCGTCGAAGTATCGAAGTTCGCAGGCGCTTTGAAAATCACCTGCCAGAAAGTTCTGCCCGTAGTCCTGAGGGGTTGTCTGGTTGTCCGGCCAGTCCCGACGCTGGGTCATGTCGAGATGCCAGGTGTTGTAAAGCTCGATATGGTCGCGGCTTAATGTTGCGTCAGTGAGCTCGACTCTGACATGCTCATTCCGGCGCAAGACGCGACGTTGACTCTTGGATGGCTGAAACGCATTCACATCAATCCGTACCGGCACACACTGCACACATGACTGGCAGGCGGGGCGAAACAGGTGGGCACCAAATCGCCGCCAACCTCGACTGATGAATTCTTCCAGCTCTGCAGGGGCAAGGGATTGGTAGCCGCGATACTCCAGCGATGCGGCTTCATCAGGCAGGTATGAGCACTGCCGCGCTGGTTCAACGAGTTGGAATAGGGGACGATTCGCCATGATTCAGAGTCGAGCCCTGATTGCAGAGAAGGTGGGTGTAACCTTGGGAGACAACAGCGTTCAAATTCCTCCGGCTGGGGAATGATCTTACTGCAAGCATCACAGGAAAACGTCTGATGGACGCGGGTTCTGTCCTGATTCAGATCGATTTCCGGGACGCCGCTTGATTGATTCGCATTGATTCCGGTCTGGGAGGGGGGCGTTCTTAATAAATTTGCCGATTCTGTTGTGAAACGAAATTCAGAATGGCTGTCCAATTTGAGTTTGTTTATATTTGACTCTCTGTCATTGGTCGTACGAATGATCTTCAGTCAGGACCGAACTCATGCCTCAATCCCAGCGTTCACAATGTCATTGTGATTCTCCTGATCTCTCCCGGCGGGATTTCCTGCAAAAAATCGGAGTCTCTGCTGCAGCGTTGGGAACGCTTTCTCTGGCAGGACCGTTCACAGGGGCGTATGCCGCACCTTCTCGTAGCAGCACAGCCGAGACAGCCGCTCAGAAATTATATGAGACTTTGACTCCGGAGCAGCGAAGTGTCATCTGCTTCGATGCCAAAGACGCGATGCGCCAAAAGGCGCATGCGAACTGGGCAATCAGCAAACCGGCGATCCATGAGCAATTCTACTCCAAAGAGCAAAAGGGGCTGATTGGCGAGGTCTTCCGCGGAATCACCAGTGAAGATGGTCACAAGCGATTCCTGGAGCAGACAGAATTTGATGATGGCGGTTGGGATCGCTATCACATTGCACTCTTTGGTAACCCTCAGTCGGATCAGTTCGAGTTTCTGATGACAGGGCGTCACCTGACATTGCGAGCCGATGGAAATAGCACGAAGGGAGCCGCGTTTGGTGGTCCCGTTGTCTATGGGCACGGCGAAGAGAACGTCAAAGACAACATCTTCTACTATCAGACGCAACGGGCCAATGAAGTGTTTCGGGCGCTCAACGCTGATCAGGCGAAGAAGGCGCTGCTCGTGAAGCCACCAGCAGAAAATAAGGTGGCGTTGCAGGGGAAGTCAGGGAAGTTCTCAGGGCTTTCCGTCAATGAATTCTCTGGTGATCAGGAAGAATTGCTTCGATCTGTCATTCAAACGCTGCTGGCCCCATACCGCTCGGAAGACGTCGCGGAATCGATGGCCTGTATCGAAACTGGCGGTGGAATGAAGTCTCTGTCGATGGCCTTCTATCAGGAGGCGGACCTGGGAAATGATCGTGAATGGGACGTCTGGCGAATTGAAGGACCAACCTTCGTCTGCCACTTCCGCGGGGCTCCGCACGTTCATGCCTATCTGAACATCGGCACTCAGGCTCTTGCCACGAGTTAGCAATTGCGACGGATGCTATTCCGGTTAAGACGGCAAGGATCTCACTGGAGAAGGGGAGGGCAGACATTTCAACCGGTCAACTGTAAACTGTGAACCTGATCGAATACTTCATCAGCTTCCGTTGAAATTGACCTCAGGCTTTGTCATGTCTGCGCTTCTCGAATCTTCAATTCCAGGTATTCCTGTCCGACGCGGCAAGGTTCGCGACGTGTACGACTTTGGTGATCGGCTGCTGCTGGTTGCCACGGATCGAATCAGTGCCTTTGACTGGGTCCTTTCGACGGGAATTCCAGATAAAGGCCGCATTCTGACCCAGATCAGTAAGGTCTGGTTCGACCGGCTGCAGGTGAACGATCATCTCATCAGCCTGGATGTAACGACACTCCCGCTCCCTGAAGGGGTGGACGTCGACGCATTGCAAGGGCGATCGATGGTCGTCCGCAAAACCGAAGTCGTTCCCATCGAATGCGTGGTGCGTGGCTATCTGGCTGGTTCCGGCTGGAAAGAATATCGCTCACGAGGGACTCTCGCAGGGGTTCGTCTTCCGGTCGGGCTGCGGGAATGCGATAAGCTCCCGGAGTCACAATTCACTCCGGCGACGAAGGCGGAATCCGGGCACGACGAGAATATCTCGATCTCTGAAATGCAAGAGCTCATCGGCTATGAGCTTGCCGACGATTTGCAGACCTTCAGCATCAGTCTGTATGAACGTGCGGCGGCGGAAGCGCTGACACGTGGGATTATCATCGCAGACACGAAATTCGAGTTCGGGCTGGTCGGAGACGAAATCGTCCTGATCGACGAGGTTTTGACCCCGGACAGTTCTCGCTTCTGGCCTGCGGACCAATATCAGCCAGGGAAAAACCAGCCGTCCTTCGACAAGCAGTTCGTCAGGGATTGGTTGGAGTCAACGGACTGGGATAAAGAGAGCCCGCCGCCGACACTGCCAGAAGAGATCGTCGCGAAGACACGAGAGAAATATGTTGATGCGTATGAACGACTTTCAGGGCAGGAATTCGCCTGGAAGTAGGGCAATATCGAGGTCGTTTGTTTGTCCGGATCGGTTTGATGAATCGCATTGGGGGAGTTGATTTTCGCTCCTGAGGAAAGATTTTTTCGGCATCACGATTGACCTTTCCTACCTGACGCCCATAGATTTGTCTGACGATTCGTGTTGAATTTGAGGCTTGTCTTCAAGAAAAAATAGATGAAATCCCTGCCGATCAGCATTATTGACATTCGAATTTCGCAGATCATTGCGATTCGAATTATTGATGCGCATGGCAGGATTTGAGTTCGACTGGAAAACTCCAGACCCTCTCCGATCCTAGTGATCCGAGAGGGTTTTTTCGTTCTGGAATTATCCGCTTGCGAACAGACACTCGGCCGACATCGCAGAGATTTTTCGCAGAATGTTTGCTGGGTGACACGCAATCAATCAGGTCCGGATCGACTGGGATTCGCCCTGAGTGCCGACTGTCCACAACAGACCGTTTGGGTCTCCAACTGTAAGAGATGGCTCATGTATATCCAGATGTACGACACAACGCTCCGTGACGGAAGTCAGGGAGAGGGAGTGAACTTTTCGCTTCAGGACAAACTCCTGATTACTCAAAAGCTGGATGAATTGGGCTTCGACTTTATTGAAGGGGGCTATCCTCTTTCCAACGAAAAAGACTTTGAATACTTCCAGCGCGTTCAGGAACTGAAACTGAAGCATGCGAAGGTTTGTGCCTTTGGGATGACACGTCGCAAAGGCGTGACTCCTGATCAGGATGTCGGGATGCAGGCGCTGCGTGATTCGAAAGCGCCTGTCTGTACCATCGTCGGGAAAACATGGGACCTGCATGTGACGGAAGTGTTGCGTGTCGATCTCGAAGAGAATCTGGCGATGATCTACGACTCGATTTCTTATTTGAAATCGCTCGGTCGGACGGTCTTTTATGATGCTGAGCATTTCTTCGACGGCTTTACTGCGAACCCCGAGTACGCACTCAAGACCGTGCTCGCTGCTCAGAAAGCCGGAGCAGACACAATCGTTTGCTGTGACACCAATGGCGGAAGTTTGCCGGAGAAGATCGTCAGTATTCTCACGAAAGTGAAAGAACACCTGACGACTCCATTGGGGATTCATTGTCACAACGACTGTGAACTCGCTGTGGCAAACTCACTGGCTGCTGTCGATACCGGGGTCGTTCAGGTACAGGGAACCATCAACGGCATCGGGGAACGTTGCGGAAACGTGGATCTGATCAGCGTGGCCGCAAATCTGGCTTTGAAAAAGCAGGGCTATGAAGTGCTGACTCAGGGGAATGGCCTGTCCCATTTCACTGAACTGTCGCGGTACGTCTATGAACTGGCCAACATGAACTTCCGTTCTGGTCAGGCTTATGTTGGACGCAGTGCATTTGCCCATAAAGGGGGAATGCACGTTCATGCTGTGAATAAGTTTGCTCACAGCTATGAGCACATCAATCCAGAAGTTGTCGGAAACGAGCGGCGTATTCTGGTCAGTGAATTGTCTGGTCGATCGAACATTGTCGCGAAGACGACGAAGCTGAAACTCGACAAAGATCCGGAATTGATGTCCGCGATTCTTGCCAAGGTTCAGGAACTCGAAAACGTTGGCTATCAGTTTGAAGCGGCTGAGGCCTCGTTCGATCTGCTGGTGAAAAAAGTCGCCAACGTATATGAGCCGAAGTTCCAGCGAATGCATTATCGGGTGAATGTCGAAACCGCAGGGCAAGAGACACCACTGACTGAAGCGACAGTGAAGTTGAAGATCAACGGGAATGGTCCTGTTCGCCATGAAGTCGCAGAAGGGGACGGTCCGGTCAACGCTCTTGATCAGGCATTGCGTAAAGCTTTGGTTGAGACCTATCCCAATCTCGCTGACATGAAGCTGGTGGACTACAAGGTGCGTGTCATCAACTCTTCCGGGGGGACAGCCGCGAGTGTTCGTGTCGTGATCGAAAGTGCAGACGAGACGGATGTATGGAACACGATTGGCGTGAGTGAGAACATCATCGAAGCGAGCTGGCTCGCGCTGGTGGATGCCGTGGAATACAAGCTCTTCAAAGATGAAGGACTTCTCGGCACGAAATAGAGTGAGCCTGCAAAGAAGCAGGTGCGACTGCGTTCATTTAAGCTGGATGAGTGGTAGTTGAGTCACAACGGGAATAGAAAAACGGCGTCTTCCGCAACTGTGGGAGACGCCGTTTCATTTTGGAAGTCGCTGCGTGAGGTCATGATCGGGTGGCAATGACCAGCGCGATGCGGCATGCATCGAGGTAGGCATCGACAATCAGTTCTTCATTCACTGTATGAATTCCAGATTGCCCGCAACCAAGTGTGACGGTTGGCAGCCCGTGAGCATTCATCCAGTTGGCGTCCAGCCCGCCGTTTGAAATGCGGAGTTCAGCAGTTCGGCCGACGGTTGAAATCGCGTCGATCGCGGTTTTCACAACTTCGTGTTCTGGATCAAGTCGAAAAGCTTCGTACTTGTTCGATGATTCGAATGTGATTGTGCCTGATTTTCCGCTGGCGTTCTTCGTGGTCTTCGCCGCTTTGGCAAACGCTTTCAGGTAAGCTTCGACAATCTTCGCTCGAAACGCCGGATCATGGCTTCGTGCTTCCGCCTTGAGGACGAGTCGATCGGTGACGACGTTAGTGGCATCGCCTCCTTGAATCACACCGATGTTGCTTGTTCCGGTCTTCTTTCCTTTGACGATCTTCCCGAACCAGCCATCTTCTACGAGCGAGTTGATCGCTTTTGATGCGATCACGATTGCGCTGACTCCGCCTTCAGGGTGGGCGCCTGCGTGGCTTGCGATGCCGGTGATTTCAATGGCGATGTGATCGTCACCAGTTGCTCCGATGGTCGCCAGATTCGGGGCTCCACCGTCCCAGTTGAAACAGAGTTTGGGGTTTCCGAGCTTACTGATCGCCACATGCCGGGCACCGACCAGCCCGACTTCTTCCTGAACCGCAAAGAGCAGGGTGATTGGATTGTGGGGCAGTTGGTGCTTCTGGATCAGCTTGATTGTGTTGAGGATCGTCGCGGCACCGGCCCGATCGTCTCCGCCCAGGGCTGTCTGGGGATTCTTGGAGCGGATGATATTGCCACTGCGAACAGGCTCGCAGCCAACGCAGAGTGGGACGGTATCAATGTGAGCCATCAACAGTCGCCGTGGACCACGCTTTGTCCCTGGCAGCTTCACGATGATGTTGCCGACTTCACCCCCAAACTGGCTTTTCTTATTGGCGTTGTCGAACTGAATCAACTTCTCGTCGATGCCCGCCTGCTTCAGTTGGTCGACAATAAACGCAGCGATTTTCCCTTCCTGACCGCTCTTGCCAGGGATCGCCATCATCTGTTCAACGAGGTCAACAGCGGAGTCATCTACCAGCGAAGTGATTTCGTTTAGTTCTGCCATGTGTGAAACTCTTGGGGCATTCAGGCAAGAAATAAAAAAGCCTCTGACGGGAATCCATCAGAGGCCGGATCTTATCAAAGACTGTGGAAACCGTAATTGCAATTTTTAAAGACGATTCCAGGTCTTGTCAGTTCGACGTTCGTTATGACTCAGCGGTTCCGAGTGATTCTGGTGAAACAGTCTCAGAGTTGCTGCTCAGGTGAATGGCTTTATACCCACCTGTCAGTTTGAATCCGATAATGAGCAGCAGGTAACAGGCAGCCATCACCATGGGGATGTATGAGGTGGCGATCAGTGCGGACTTCCCACCCTGAACTCCAGCTTCGGTGACTTTCGGCTTGTCTGTTTCAGCATGCTTAGAGGCGTCTGCCCACCAGGCGGCGAGCTTTGCATGGTTCTCGAACTTGGCCTTGTTGGCTTCGGTTTGAGTTTCTGCTTTCAGAAGTTCGCCAACACGGTTCAGCTCTTTGCCGTTGTCGTCCAGAATCCCGACCTTCGCACCGTTCAGACCCACGGTCTTGAACGACATGAAGCTGTTTTCCTTGTCGGCTTTGTAGCGATCGAAAACTTCGACAGACGCTTGCTTCAGGTTCTGTGAAGCAAAGTGATCCTGCTGGAACCCGATTGCAGGACCGCCAAGAAGACCAGCGGACAACATTCCGACACCGCCAAGCATTCCGATCGAAACGGCTCCCCCGTTTGGAAAGCGCTCAGAGGCAACAGCAAGCATTGTTGGCCAAAGGAAGGTCTTTCCACAGGCATAGATCGTCGCTGCGATGATGCAGGCGGCGACAGTCGTTGCATTCCCCAACAGTGTGAGTCCAGCTGCTCCCAGAACGGCACTGGCGAGCAGCAGGCCCAATGGCGAAATCGTATGCACAATCGGGCCGGCAACGAATCGCAGGAAGAACATCAGCATCGAGGTGTAGACGAACAGAGCCAGTCCGCTGCCTGGGCTGCCCATCACGGCACCAGTGATCTTGGAAATCCAGGAGTCTGTTCCGAGTTCGACGTAACCGACCATCGCGTGGATGACGAGCAGGAACAACATCAGAGGAGCAAACACGGTGCTAATCATCTGTCCCAAGGTGACACCAGCGGACGCTGCTTCTGACGCTGGGAACTTCTGGCCGAACAGCATGACTCCGTAAATGATCACCGGGATCAAAAACAGTGACATCTGAATCTTCCAGTCAACAGCCGCCGCAACGACTGCTCCGGAGGAATCGACTTGCGCTGCCATGAAGTACGAAGCGAGCCCCCCGAGAACCAGACCGGCTGGCCACCCTGCGTGCAGAATGTTCAGGTAATGGGTTTTGCTTTTGGGGAAGAGTGTTGCAGTCAACGGGTTCACAACTGCTTCGCACAAGCCGTTTCCGATTGAGAAAATCAGCATGGCGACGAGAAGACACCAGTAAGCAGCGTCTTTTCCGCCAGCTTCAAATGCGGCAGGAGTTCCGAGTGTGAGCACTGCGGAAATGAAGTGCAGCAGAAACGCTGCAGTCATGATCTTGCCATAGCCAATTTTGTCAGCAAAGAGCGACGTGATGATGATCACTGCTCCGAAGCCAACAAGACCGCCCCCTGTAATGGAGCCCAATTCGGTCATTGTGAACCCGAACTGTTCAGCCCATTGCCCCAGAATTCCTCCGCGAACAGAGAAGCCAACACCGGCTGCAAGGATCGCCATGAAACCGGCATACAGTAGCCGATGTGCATTCGGGGCAATCGGTTGGGAATCGATTTGACTCATCGTGCGTCTTTCTCTTTCCGCGAACAGTTTTCATCTCGCCAATTTCAATCTCGCCGATATGAGCACGTCAGGCTCTTGTTTCGCACAGTGCACGGCATTCATTCAGAACGCTGCATTCACTGGTGATATCGAGGAAGTCGAAAGGGGAGTTCTGGGGGGATTAGTCGTCAGTGCCAAGGTTCGACAAAACACTCCATGCTTTGTGGAACAGGGGGCATCGATTTACCTGCTGATCGGCCGAAGAGATACCCGCGGACATTCGCTTCATGAGCATGGCTCGATGAGGCTTGTGTCAGTGAGAATACGTCAGGCAGAGTCAGGGGCAGCAATTCTGATTTGAGGATAATGTGCATTATCAACGAATGAGAATTGCTCGATGCGACGACTATCCTAGCAACAGATCTGGGAGAAATGCCAGTTGTTCAATGCCAGCGTCGGCAGATTTTGAAGCGGGGCAGGCGAGGACCCAAAATTTCAAGGGCTCAAACCTGACCGGCAAGCGACGAAAGCACCGAAGCACAAGGGACGCGAACATCCTGCGGTGCAAAGAAATCGCCATCGAGTGATGACGCTATTGAATAGGAATAAGAACCAAATCCGTCATTCAGACCGATGGTTTCTCCGGAGCAGGCGCTTCAGATGGCTGCTCAGTTGCCGATTGTTGTGTTGTTGCTGCTGCACGAAGCGCGTCGTAAATTTCTTGGCGATGAATCGCCACGTCACGAGGAGCTTCAATACCTAATCGAACCTTGTCACCGCGGATCTCAACAACGGTAATTACAATCCGTTCGTCGATGACAATGCTCTCGTTCTTCTTGCGCGAGAGGACCAACATCAGTGTCACCCCATTTTCTAAATTCGACCGATGAGAGAAAGCAGTCTATCTCACGAACACTAAAACTCTTACACCTCCGGCAAACTCACTTTTCTCGCTTGACATAATAGATGGTATGATTTAAGTGGTCAACAATGAATTCGGCAGAATTTGCCGAATTCATTGTTGATTAAGGGGTTTATGGCGAAACGAAGTTCGCTTTGGACACCTTGGAAGAAAGGTGACTACTCAGATTTGCGTGTTGCATCCCCTTTGGCCGGAACGCCTTCAGGACGCAGTAATGGGAAATAGATGACATCACGAATGGTTCGGCTGTCTGTCAGCAGCATCACCAGGCGATCGATGCCGATTCCCAGTCCGCCAGCCGGAGGCATCCCGACTTTTAGCGCCTGAATGAAGTCCTGATCCATTTTCGCCATCGAGTCTTCTTCGGAGAGCCCTTCCAATTGCGTGCGGAACAGTTCTTCCTGCAGCTTAGGATCGTTCAGTTCGGTGTAGGCGTTGGCGAGCTCCATCCCGTGGACAAACAGCTCGAAACGTTCTGCGATGTGAGGGACGCCCGTTTTTCGCTTTGTCAGCGGGCAAATTGAAGCCGGGTAATCAATCACAAAGATTGGACCTACCAGCCGATCTTCGACGCATGCTTCAAAAACTTCGCTGACGATCACATCCTGATGGACATGACCAGCTTCCATGCGAGCGATGAAGTCCGGCTTGATGTTTCCATGCTTCGCCTGTTCGCGAGCCTTCTCTTTGACAGCATTCAGATCGCTGATGTCGCAACCGGCATATTCCTGGAACAGGTCTGCGTAGGTGCGTCGTGGCCAAGGCGCAGTGAAGTCGATCGTCGTTTCGCCCCAGGGGAGGATCAGTGACTCTGGGTTTGTATTTCCCTGAGCTGCAAGAACAGCGCGAACGGCGTCGGTCACGATGGCCTCGGTCAGGTCCATCATTGATTCGTAGTTGCCGTACGCCTGATAGATCTCGATCATGGTGAACTCAGGGTTGTGCGTGGCATCAATCCCTTCGTTACGGAAGACCCGACCGATTTCGTAGACGCGTTCGATCCCGCCGACCATGAGTCGCTTCAGGTGCAGTTCCAATGCGATTCGCAAATAGAGCTGGATGTCGAGCGCATTGTGGTGCGTGGTGAACGGACGTGCGGCCGCGCCCCCTGCAATGGCGTGCAAAACCGGGGTTTCGACTTCTACGAAATCCTGAGTGCTCAGCGTCTGTCGGACAGAGTTCAGGATCTTGCTGCGCAGCAACAGCTTGTCGCGGACGCCTGGTGTATAGATCAGATCGAGTTCACGATGCCGTAGCAGTGTTTCGATGTCTGTCACTCCGTGGTGCTTTTCCGGTGGCTGTGCGAGTGACTTGCACAACACTGTCAGCGTCGACACGAGGATGGAGACTTCTCCGGACTCGGTACGCTTCAGGACGCCATCGATCCCGATGAGGTCACCCAGGTCGAGTTGGCTCATCAGTTCCCATTGTTCTTCTGAGAGATCCCCTCGTGAGAACAGGAGCTGGATTCTTTCAGAAGAGTCGGCGATATCCAGAAAGCGGAGCTTCCCTGCCTTCCGGCGCAGCATGATTCGGCCGGTGACTCGTACCGTTTCCCCGGTGACACCAGCTTCTTCCGGGCAGAGGCCGCGAACTTTGCTGATCGGCTGGTAGTTGTCGAAACGCTGACCGAATGGATCGTGTCCTAACTCGACAATTTTCTGGAGTTTTTCAAGACGAGCGAGTTCAAAACGATCAGGTTTCATGGGAGGGCGCTTCAATTGCCAATGAGAAATTCTGTCAAACCAGCCTGCCTGTGAGCGGCTGATTTCCGGGGATCGTGACGCGACGGAATGTCTCCGTCAATCTTGTGGAACCACGATCGGTTCTTCCCCGATGGTCAATACGGTTAAGTTGCGTGCTGGATAGCGATTTGCGTAATCAACAATGTTGTCGATTGTCAGCGCGTCGAGTGCAGCGCGAATGTCTGCCAGGGAGTTCACCCGTTTCAGGTGGAACCAGTCTCGAGCGATTGAGTTTGCTCGTGATTCAGTCGATTCCTGCTGCATGATCAGTGAGCTTTTGGCTCTGGCCTGACAACGTGCGAGTTCTGCAGGTTCGATCCCTTTGCCCAGTTTTCGCAACTCTTCAACCATGACGTCGAAGGCCATTTGTGCCTGACTCGTGCTTGTTCCGGCATAAGCGAGAACGCGACCTTCTGACATCAGGGTATGCAGTGTTGCGAAAACAGAATAACAAAGTCCGCGACGTTCTCGCAGTTCCGTGAAGAGTCGCGAACTGAATCCACCGCTCAGAATGCTGATTGCGGCCCAGGCGGCGTAGTAGTCCGGATGACCATACGGGACGGCGTTGTACGCGAGTCCAATATGTGTTTGCGATGAGGGATAGCTGATATGGCGGCTCTCTCGCGAACCAGGGATCGTGACGACTTCCGGAGCGGCGTGCGGTTTCCAGTCGCCAAAGATTTTGCCGACGACATCGCGAATCTGATTCGGGTCGACGTTTCCGGCGACACCGATCAATGTTTCATTCGGGCGTACGTGAGTACGGTAGTGCTCAATCACGGATTCTGGAGTGATCGCGTCGAGTTCCTCCAGCGTTCCGTCTGTCGGGCGGTTCCACGGGGCGTCATAAGTATGGCGACGGAGTTCTGTCAAAACTTTGCGTTGCGGCTCGTCTTCTTCCGCCAACAGGCTCTGCTCGACCCCGCTCATGACTGCAGGGAACTGCTCAAGGTCCAGTTTTGGTTCACGCAGAATGCTTGCGTAATAGGGCAACGCTTCGACGACGTTTTCGGCAAGTGTCGCTCCGGAAAACGTGATGAAGTTCCAGCCAACATTTTCGTTGTGCTGAACTCCCAGGTTGTCGAGCGCCGCTGTCAGTTGCTGGCTGTTCAGATTTCCTGCCCCCCGCGACATGAGATCGCAGAGTGCAGCAGATGTTCCGTTGGCTGCGAATGGTTCGTGAACGACTCCCGCAGGCGTCAGCACAGAAAAGGCAGCTGATTGGACATGTCGCATCGTCTCGACGAGCAGCACCAGGCCATTGTCGAATTCAAAAACATCGAGAGGGTGCTGGTTCATGAAAAACGTGACTGTTTCAGAGGTTTTGACAATCGGGCGGCATCGGTGAACGTCAACTGTGCGTGCCATAGTTTAAGGAACTGGACGGCTGACGTCGAATCGAAGTCTGCCCTGACGTATTGTGCTGCAATTTCGTGTGAAACGACGCAGCGCTTACGTATGAAAATCGAGAGATCTATCGCTTATGAGTGAACTTGGATGTGTTGATGTCTGGTTTTTGTCTCATCCGGTTTGAATGTCTGTTGCGGGCTCTCCGGGAAGAGGGTATGTGTATAGGCCTCCAAGGGACGAGTAGTCCCGAATCGGATCGTGCTCATTACGAGGCAGTTTGCGATTCAGCCAGTTTTCTGTGAAAGATGACCCGGTCTGAATTTTGCGACGTCACTGTTTTGGGCAGTTTCCAGCAAACCGATTCAACATCGTCGGCAACTTCATCTGTGGTGTGCCTGTCGTGTTAGAGATGTCCAGGAGTGTCATTTTTGTTCATCGGAATGATGTGACAAACTGACGGGGACGTGTGTGGGACTTCGTCGCATTCAAGTTCTGCTTGTGACAACTCGTTGAAAATGGATTGACTTTATGTGTAAGGATGCTTTCGTTGGGGATTTGGTCGCATCACGTATTCGGTGGTACGATCTCCCTGCACTGCTTCTGCTACATCGCCCGACCCGCTGTCGAATGTGTAACCGCCGTTACTTCCTGTATCGGGGGGTAAACCGCCGGCAAAGCGCAGACGATCGGGCATCGTCCATGGCACGGACCTTTCTCCCGAAACTCGGCGACGCCTATCTCTGCATGGCGTTTTTGATTCTGATGGCGATCATCTTCTTCACGCCAGGAAACTTCGTCGATATTCCACAGAGAATGGCGAAGGCCTGGACTCAAAAGGCTGAGAACTCCCCGATGTAGATGTCTGTTGGAGTGCGTCTCAAGCTCCCTGCATTGACGCTCTGACTTGAGGAAGCTTGAGCCTGTTTCCTCTGAAGCGAATTACTGCGATCTGTTATCCAATGCACATGGACTTCGCATCGATCTCGCGAGGTCCTTAAGTGGGCGTCACATGGACGATCGCTTTGATTGCACCTGTTTGTGGTTGTGTGAACTTCTCGAATTGATCGGCAAGTTCGTCAAACGGGACATGGTGTGTCAGCCACGATTGTGTGTTGATCGTTCCATTTTCGATGAGCGAAATGATTCGCCGAAAATCATCTGGTAACGCGTTTCTGGACGCGAGCATCGAGACCTCTGCCCGATGCATCCATGCGTGTGGAAACGAGATTTCTCCTGTGGTGATTCCCACGTAAACAAGTCGCCCGGACTGTGCGACAAAGTGCAGCGATTGTGCCATGGAAATATTGCTTCCAGTGGCGTCGACGACCATTGCAAAGCGATCCCCATTCGTGATCCGGTTCATCTCGTCCCGTTCACTCCCGTCGCCCACAACGTGAATGGTATGCGCGACCTGATAGGTCTCTTTGCAGAAGGCCAGTCGCTTCTCATCCATGTCCATGACGGTGATCGTCGCACCGGCGATTCTGGTGAACTCCAGTACCGAGAGCCCAATCGGCCCGGCACCGATGATAAGGACATGCTCGCCTGCCTGTGGATTGCCGCGCTGCGTGGCATGGCATCCAATTGCAAGCGTTTCTACAAGTGCCAGTTGATCGTAGTTCAGTATTGGGGAGGGATGAAGTTTGTCTGCGCGAATGAGGAAGCGTTCGCACAATCCGCCATCAATCATGACACCAATGACGTTCAGGTGTTCGCAGCAGTTTGTGTGTCCGGTTCGACAGGCGTAGCAGGAACCGCAATTCATGTAGGGTTCGACACTGCAGCGGTCGCCAACTGCGACATTGGTGACGTTCGGACCAACGGCCAGCACTTCAACTCCCAGTTCGTGACCGGGAATGCGTGGGTAGCGATAGAAGGGCATTTTTCCGAGGTACCCTGCCAGGTCTGACCCGCAAATTCCCATGCGGTGGGTTCTGACTAAAACCTGTCCTGTCCCGGGGGCAGCAGGCTCGTCGATGTCGAGATATTCAAATCGTCGAGGCTCTTGAAGTCGAATCGCTTTCATGATTGCACGAGTCTGCTGAAGGAAGTGGATTTGGGTGTGTTGTGCGACGAGAATGATTCAAAGACGAGGCATTCCTGGCAGAATCGAGTCGTGGAATCAGCGGAACGTTAGGTCGATTGTGAATGTAATTCAGGGGCACTCAAGCATTGTATTAGAGAGTTCTCTGCCGATTCGGTTTCGCATAGATACTCTGTCGGAATCCAAGAGTAAAGAGGTGTTGATTTGTGCGGTCGGTCGTTGCTGCTTGGGCTTGAGCATTCTGGCGGGATTGAGAAGAGACTCTGCGGAACCTCAGATAAGGCTTTTCATTCACCTGAAAAGTCGGGAAAATGAACCGTTTGGGCTTCCGGTCGAAACTGAGTGTGCCCGGTCGATGTCGTGCTTGATTCTGCTCCATGAGCAAAACTCCATGAGCGGAATCGCGACTTGGGGGCGGGAGCGCGTTCTGTTGCGTGAGTTCGACTGCGTTTGAATTGGCATTTGTCGGCGACAATCTGGGCCGACAGGACCAGGAATACTGTCATGGACAATCATCTCGTGCTTTCAACAATGCAGCTGCGGTCCATTGATCAACTTGCGGTTGATGAGTTCGGAATTCCTTCAATCGTGCTGATGGAGAATGCTGGTCGAAGCTGTGCGGAGGCATTGTTAGAACTCGGAGTGTCACCGACTGGCCCGGTCTGTATCTGCTGCGGAAAAGGAAATAACGGAGGCGACGGGTTTGTGATGGCACGTCATCTCGCCATTCGTGACATTCCGGTCGAAGTGCTGGTGTTTCAGGACTCAAAGTTCTTCTCGCCTGATGCATTGACGAACTACCGGATTCTGTTGCATTCCGGGATTCCGGTTCATTTCCTGTCGCTGCCACAGGATTTGAAGACCTTGCGATCGCATTTCGCACGCGCGTCCTGGCTGGTCGATGCCTTGCTGGGAACGGGAGCATCAGGGGGCTTGAGAGTTCCCTACAATTTGATCGTTTCGGAGATCAATCGAACCAGTCGTCCTGTGCTGGCGGTTGATAGTCCAACGGGGCTGGACTGCAATTTAGGAAGCGTTGAGACCGTTGCCGTGCAGGCGACAGCGACCATTACGCTCGTTGCCAGAAAACATGGTTTCATGACTGAAACCGGAGTCTCCTGTTGTGGCAAAATTCTGGTCGGGGATATTGGCATCCCACCAACTTTGCTCGCTCGCGTTCATCCCGTTTAGCCGCATTTCAGAATGCTCTGGCGATCACCGTTGAGAACGGTTCGTCCACCCGTGCCACTACTCGCGTTCTTCTTTGAACAAGGAAAAGACTGAGTGCACCGCGCCGGAACCGCGATCGGCTTGCAGAAGACTCAGGCGAGGCGGCCAGCGGAATTCGCTGGCACTCATTGATGGTTGTGGAAACGTATTTCCTGACAACAGGTTGTTGCGTTCGCGGAAGTACCAGTGCGTGTTCTTCCGAGAATTCTTCAGAAAAATGTGTCCGAAGTTTTTCAGTCGCGGCAACGTTTCACTGTCGGTTGAGTTAACAACTTCAGTTTGCCGTTGAATTTCAGAGGATCAGTGAATGATCGGGCATGAAAGTGCCGTCTTAGAATGAATTTATAATCTGCGATTCAGCAGTGATTTGCCAGCTTTTTGAGTCACCGCGCAGGGCATGAAACAGGAGGTTCCTTGCCGGTTCACGGTTCAAAAATGCTCTCAGAAACAGAGAGAAATGGAGAATAAAAGATGAAAGCCAGAAATAATGTCGGATTGATGATGACTGCAATCGGCGGGATCTGCCTTGGGGCGGCGGCCGTCGGTGTTTCGCAACCTGTTACGACAGGAAATGTGCTGGCTCCTGCTCCTGCACGGGCTCCTGAAGACCTTTCAATCGCGTTTCGTGACGTCTCTCAACGAGTTCTTCCAGCCGTCGTGTCGATTACCGCAGAGGCGCGACCTGCCGCAGTGACCAAAGCACTCGATGGGCGAGGCTCAGGGTCCCCAGAAGAACAAATGCTGCGCCGCTTCTTTGGCGATGATCCACGGTTCGAACAATTCATGCAGCAGTCACCTGAAGGAGGGCGTCCTCGTCCGAAAATGCAGGGGACTGGCTCCGGTTTCATTGTTGATGCAGACGGTGTGATCCTGACGAACAGCCATGTTGTCGAAAACGCTGATCGCGTGAAGGTCAGGCTCCACGATGGCCGGGAACTTCAGGCAGAATCCTGGAACGTCGATCCACGTTCCGATATTGCGATCGTTCGAGTGAAATCGACTGATAAGCTGCCTGCATTGGTGCTGGGTGACAGCAACAAGATGCAGGTCGGAGACTGGGTACTGGCTCTTGGGAACCCATTTAATGTGGGAACGACAGTCACTTCCGGAATCATCAGTGCCACAGGTCGTGGACCAGGGATCAACGAACGGGAAGAGTACTTGCAGACAGATGCTGCAATCAATCCGGGTAACAGCGGCGGACCACTCGTAAACCTGTACGGTGAAGTGATCGGAATCAATACTGCGATCTCTTCGCGAAGTGGTGGCTACGACGGAATCGGCTTTGCGATTCCATCTGAAAACGTTCGCTGGGTCGCAGAACAATTGATTGCTCACGGAGAAGTCAAACGTTCTTACCTCGGAGTGAAACTGCAGGAACTGACAAATGACCTGCGAAGCCAGTTTGAAGTTCCGATCGGCAAGGGAGCATTGGTTGGCGACATCCTTCCAAACACACCGGCATCCAAAGCCAAGTTTGAAGCTGGTGACGTGATCGTCGAGTTCGATGGTCGCACAATCACCGACCGTGATTCGTTGATCGGGAATGTTGAGCGATCGGCTCCAAACAAGTCCTACAACGCCAAGGTGATTCGTGGTGGAAAAGAAGTGACCGTTGCAGTGCAACTGGAAGCAATGCCATCGGACTACACGGCAGCGTTGCGTCGAGTGAATAACAACGGAGCGGCAACTTCCCCGGCGAAACCAGCAAACGAAGACGTTGCAAAGTTGGGAGTTCAGGTTTTGGAACTCAACAGCGAGTTGACGACCCAGCTGGGATTGAAGGACGGGGCAGCCGGTGTCGTTGTGAAGAGTGTGACTGCTGGAGGACCTGCTGACGAAGCTGGCCTGAAGGCGGGCGACCTGATCGAGCGAGCCGGAACGAAAACGATTCAAAGCATGAACGACTTCCGGGATGCGGTAACCAGTGCCGATCTTGATCGAGGATTGCTCCTGCACATTAAACGTGGTGAGGAATCCGCTTTCGTCGTCGTGAAGAAGGACACAAATTGATCCTGAGTCAATGAGTGTGGGGCTCGAATCAATCTGTGCCATCCTGGCCAGCGTCGTGAGGTGTTTCTACTTCACGACGCTGGTTTTCTCTTTGGGAGAAGAGGGCTTTCCGCCCTGCTGAATAAATTGGACAGGTTTGACGTCGCTGATGGGTTTTGATTTCGCAGGATTGCAACCTTTAGCCGTAGTGATCTTTCCTCTATCATGAAGTCTCAAAATCAAAATTTTGTACTGCAATGACATTCGAATCTCGAACTGGAGTTCATCGCCATGGCGTCCCCTTCCGAAATGTATGATGCCGCGATTCTGCTGAAAAACTCCGGGAATCTGGAAGGGGCTGTCGAGAAACTCCAGGAGCTTGCAACAGAGCATCCGGAATTCGCCGACGCCCGATCCGCTCTGGCAGTTTTTTTGCAGCGCTTAGGCCGGTTTGAAGAAGCGATCGAACACGCCAAAAAGGTGTGCGAATTGCTTCCAAACGATCCATTTTCGTTCACTCAGTTGTCTGTGATTTATGTGAAGTGCGGAAAGATTCCCGAAGCGGAAGACGCAAAAGCACGAGCACATATGGTTCAGGCATCGGCGCAACGTTAGAGCAGGGCCAAGGTGGAGCAGCTTTGTCGACATGCGGAATCCGTTTCGCCGTCGATAAGGCTGAATACCGCGTGTCGGAAACGCCACTCGAATTCGAGAAGGGCTCTCGCTCACTGCCCAGGAAATTAGGCTGATTGCATGTCGGAAACACCACGCGTTCTTGTGACATTGTGTACTTACAACGAACGTGAAAATCTTCAACAGCTGATTCCCGACATCCATCGACTCGTTCCGAATGCGGATATTCTTGTCATCGACGATAATTCCCCGGATGGGACCGGACGGTACGTAGACGAACTGGCTGCAGACGACAAGCGGATTCGTGCAATTCATCGCCCAGGCAAGCTCGGGCTAGGGACCGCAACAACAGCCGGATTCAAGTATGGGATCGATCACGGCTACGATCTGCTGGTGAATCTCGACGCGGACTTCTCGCACCCTCCACGATTCATTCCGGCTCTCCTGGCGAAGTCCGAGGTCGCGGACGTCGTGATCGGGTCTCGATATGTCAAAGGGGGCGGTGTTGACGGGGCAGGGTTTTCTCGCCTGCTGATGAGCAAGTCGCTCAACGTCTATGCGCGTGCAGTCCTCGGGCTCACCACGCTCGATAACAGTGGCAGCTTCCGTTGCTACAACGTTTCTTTGCTGAAACAGGTTGACTGGTCCAATGCCCGGGCAACCGGATATGCGATTGAAGAAGAGATTCTCTTCCGGCTGAAAAAAGCAGGGGCGACCTTCACCGAGGTTCCCATCGTCTATGAAGAACGCCGCTTCGGGCACACGAAATTGCACTGGAAAGAAGCAGTTCAGGCCGGTTGGGTACTGATGAAGCTTCGCCTGAATGGCTAAGCTACTGGCGCTTGAGACTGGTTGAAAATCGACCGTTGTGACTTCAGCGCCACGCCTTCATTTCGATCACTTGGCAGAACGAGGTGGCGGCGGCAGTTCAATGAACCGTCCGTCGTCAGTTGAATTTGTTTTCTGCTTTGAAATGGATGTTGCCAGGAATTCCGGTGGCGGTGGCAACAGTTCGACTTCGCTTGTCCGATTTGACGTCGGAATCAACGGTGGTTTTTCCGGTGACGAATTGGTTGGAATGGTCGTTGTCGGCAAGACCGCTGATGTTGACCCGGGAGCGGTTGGCGTCGATTCCATCTGAGGATTTGCTGCCGGAGTCTCAGGCTTTGCTGTGATTTGCGAGCCGTTCGCAGGAGACTGCTCTTTAGCGATTTGGCCGACAGCAAGTCGCAGCAGTTCAGCGGGCTGGACCTGTCTTTGTCCGGAGGAGAGAACCACGGTCCCGACGGATGTTCTCATTTCCGTGCTGGCAAACTCTTCCAGTGACCCGGCTCTGTATGCGGAGTGGTATCCATCCTGAGCGATGTCTTTGGGAAGCATGGCCATTCCGGTTCGGGAGTGCCAAATGGAATTGAGCAGGAACAGCGGTTTGGATGCATTTCCAGACTGAACGTGAATCACTCGCACAGGTTTGAATTCCTGAAGGATACGAACCAGGTACTGTGTTTCTGGTTCGCTGGCAGGATGAGGGCCTGTGAGGCGATTTGGAGCTGTTGTGAAGTTTCGAGTCGGGAAGTTCCGGTCGAGTTCCACACCACGCGCGTTGGTGTGAACGTGCTCGAACATCCCGTCTGGATTTGGGGTTCTTACAAACAGCAATGTGACAGGTTCTGGCGGCGGAAATGTTTTGGCAAGTTGTGACGTCGCATCGAGCAGGTTGATGCTGGCAGGGTCGTTTCCGGACATGCTCCCGACGATGAGGACGTACTGATCTCCGGTCCCGAATCGGGCGACTTCAATTCCGCGTTGGCCTGCACTCTTCTGGCTGGACGCCCAAATCGACTGAGGATTTGTCGCGGAGCTTCCAAATGTGGTCGGCTGAGAAGGCTGCGCACAAGTCGTGCGCTGGGCGATAAGAAATGCCAGCAGCAGCAAACAGACGGTAGTGACCCGATGTTTCATCTGTGCTCTCTCTGCTCTTGAAAAAATCCCTGCTTCAAAGCGGAACTTTGGCCTGTCGAACGTCGCGAAGTCGCCGATTCTGAAAATTGATTTCAAAGAGATGAACATCACCGTTTCGACCGATTTCTGGTTGAGAGTCGAGCTTTTTGACAAGAGTTCCTGTTGTGACGGTCGTTTTCACGAACTTTTCTGAAGCTTGCCTCCGGGATGAAGGCAGGCAATTTTTATTTTGCCTGTTTGCGAAATGTGGAACGTCCCGCGAGTTGCTTTCCCTTACAGTTGTGTCGTTTGGGAAATTTTCAGTAAACGGCAGATGTGAGTGACGTGTTGTATATTCGCTAAAGCCCGCAGTTTATCCCATAGCTGCTTGCTGAAGTTCGGACCTGAAAATTGACTCAAAGGCCACAATGTACTACCATTAAACGGTTGACGATGTATTGAATTGTGCCCGCCTCGTCACGACCGCTTTGACTCTGAGTCGTCACCTGCTTGGAGGGAAGCACCCGCCGTCGTGGCCCCGCGTCGCGTCCGGCGACTGTATTGAGAGCCCTGCCATGAGACTCTTCGTTATCTCACCCTGCGCGTTTCTCAACTGGAAGTATCCAGTCCTGCTCACTTTGTTGAGTCTGGTTCCAGTTTTGAGTGGTTCGAGTCTTCTTGCTGATGACGTTGCAGCTGGTGCCAAGCTCTACCAGGAAAAATGCGCACGCTGTCATGGGGCGAATGGCGAAGGGACGGAGGATTATTCCACTCCGCTGATCGGGGATCGGTCGATTCTGGAACTGGCTCATGTGATCGCACAGACGATGCCAGAGGACACCGAGAAGAAGACCTCCGAGGAAGAGTCGCGACTCATCTCGGCGTTCATGCACGAAAAGTTCTATTCCATTCTGGCTCAGGAACGGAATCGCCCGGCAACTGTCGAATTGTCCCGTCTGACAGTGCGTCAGTATGAGAATACAGTGACTGACTTGATCGGGTCGTTTCGCTGGGGGGCAGGTGTTCCAAAAGAATTCGGTTTGAAGGCCGAGTACTACAACCTGCGATCCTTCAAGAAAGAAAAACTCGTCATTGAACGAGTTGATCCCGCTGTCAGTTTTCAGTTTGGCGAAACAAAGCCTGAAGGGTTCCCGACAGAACCGGACATGGAGAAACGCAAAGCTGACGACATTCATGACAACGCCGAGTTTTCCATCAAGTGGAACGGCAGCATTCTGATCCCAGAGACCGGTGACTATGAGTTCATAGTTGAATCTGAAAACGGAATCCGCCTGAATGTCAACAACTGGAAAACGCCGATCATCGATGCCTGGGTGCGATCGGGGAACGACACCGTCTATCGAAAAACTGTCAAACTGATTGGCGGACGCAGCTACCCATTGGGGCTGAATTTCTTCCGCTATAAAGAGAAATCCGCTTCGGTTGTGTTGAAATGGAAGCGGCCCGGTCACGTTGAAGAAGTGATTCCGCAGCGATTTCTGACTCCGCAGGGATCGCCAGAAATGTTCGTTCTGCAGACACCGTTTCCTCCAGACGATCGCAGTATTGGTTACGAACGTGGAAGTTCGATTTCCAAAGCGTGGCAGGATGCTGTGACGTTGTCTGCACTTGAAACGTCCCAGTACGTCATTGATCAATTGAATTCGCTCACTGGCATCAAGAGTGAGATGTCAGGCGAAGAGAAGACGACGAAGCAGGATGAGTTCTGCAAAAACTTTGTCGAACGGGCATTCCGCCGACCACTGACTGAAGAGGAAGTGGCAGCCTATGTCATTGCTCCACGAAAAGACGTTCCGCTCGAGACCGGAATCAAACGTGTTGTGTTGATGACACTGATGTCGCCACACGTGTTGTACCGGGAAATTGGAACATTCAACGACTTCTCGGTCGCGTCATGGCTGTCGTACTCGTTGTGGGATTCGATGCCTGATAAAGGGCTGCTGGAAGCCGCAAAGAAGAATGAGCTACATACTGAGGAACAGATTCGCCGTCAGGTCGACCGGATGGTTTCCGATGTTCGAGCCCGAGGCAAATTGCAGGAGTTCTATCGTCAGTGGTTGCAGCTGAATCACTTCCCGGAGATCGTAAAGAATCAGACTTCCTTCCCTGAGTTCAGCCCACAGTTGGTGAGCGATCTCAAGTCGTCTCTGGAAATGTCGATTGATGACATGCTGAAAGAGAAGGATGCAGATTTCCGTCAGTTACTCACTGATCGATCATTCTATGTGAACGGTCGTATGGCGAAATTCTATGGAGTCGATCTCCCGGAAAACTCGGACTTCCAGAAGGTCGATCTCTCCAGTCAGGGACGAGCCGGGGTTGTGACTCACCCGTTCATGCTCTCCGGCTTGGCGTACGATCAGGAAAGTTCGCCAATCCATCGTGGGGTGTTTGTCTCCCGTGGGTTGCTCGGACGTCGTTTGAAGGCTCCACCGGAAGCGGTCTCTCCGTTAGCTCCAGATCTTCATCAGGGGTTGTCGACACGAGAACGTGTGATTTTGCAGACAAGTCCAGGTGCGTGTCAGACATGTCACGTGATGATCAACGGGCTGGGATTTCCATTGGAGCACTTTGACGCTGCCGGTCGATATCGAGAATTGGAGAAGGAGAAGCCGGTCAACGCTGTCGGTTTGTACATCAATCGAGAAGGGAAGGAGATCTCCTTCACCGGATCGCAAGAACTGGCGACATTTTTGGCAGAATCGCCAGATGCCCATGAGGCATTCGCCGAGCAGTTGTTTACATTTACAATTAAGCAGCCGGTTCGAGCGTTTGGGCAGAACCGGCTACAAGAACTCGCTGAGAGTTTTGAGAAGAATCAGTTCAAGGTTCAACGGCTGTTGAAGGAAATCGTCGTAACGTCCGCATTGGGCGTTCAGGAACTGAGTAAATCGTCAACCGGTAACGCGGCACAGGTCAGTGCAACGGGGCCATAAACCCGGTCTTGCAGTAATCTTCGCAAGACTCAAACGGAACGAAATCACGAGGTCTGAAATGGTCCATTCAACAAATCGACGAGATTTTCTGAAGCAGTTTGGTCTGAGCGCTGCTGCGTTTCCGTTCATCTGCAATCTTCCAAGCCTGGGGTTTGCCAATTCTGCCGGACGGAAGCAGCGTCTGGTGATTATGTTCAGCCCGAACGGGGTTGTTCGGAAGAACTTCTGGCCAGATGAAGAAGGTGAACTGAAGGCCTTCAAAGAGATTCTGGCTCCGCTGGATGCATATAAAGCCAAAACCCTCGTCCTGAACGGGTTGAGCGACAAGATTCGCGGTGATGGTGATAACCACATGCGCGGGATGGGGTGTCTACTGACCGGGATCGAGTTGTTCCCAGGTAACATTCAGGGGGGATCTCATACTCCGGCTGGATGGGCGAGCGGGATTTCCATCGATCAAGAGATCAAGAACTTCTTGCAGAGCCGCGCCGAAACACAGACCCGTTTTGGTTCGCTGGAGTTCGGGGTCGTCGTTCCAGAGCGTGCCGACACCTGGACCCGAATGTGCTACTCAGGACCGAACAAGCCGATTACACCGGTCGACAATCCTTATCAGATGTTCCAGAAGCTGTACGGGAACGTCAAAGATCAGGAGAGCCTGAAGAGCGTTCTCGACATCGTTTCCAAAGACCTGAAACGTGTCGAATCACTCGTGAGCATCAACGATCGTCAGCTGCTGGAAGAGCATGCCTCATTTGTTCGACAGATGGAGCAGGAACTCGTCGCAGCCAGCAAGAGCCCGATCACACACGAGATTCCTCAGCTGGATCCAGGTGTGGTTGTCGCCAACGATAGTCTGCCTCAGCTCGCCAGGATGCAGATCGACTTGATGGTGAACAGCTTTACTGCTGACTTCGCTCGCGTGGCGACTTTGCAGTTCACCCATTCGGTCGGTCAGGCTCGAATGAAGTGGTTGAATATCGACGAGACGCACCACACCCTGTCTCACGAGCCGAACTCTAATGAGGACGCTCAGGACAAGCTGACCAAGATCTGCAAGTGGTACTGCGAGCAGCTGGTGTATCTGGTGAAGCGTCTCGATGAGACTCCAGAACCAGGTGGAAATGGATCCCTGCTGGACAACACCACGATCGTCTGGACCAACGAACTGGGAGAAGGAAACTCTCACACGCTGGAAAACATTCCGTTCGTGCTGGTGGGGAATGGGCTGGATTTCAAAATGGGACGGGCGCTGAAGTACAACCGTCTCGCCCACAACCGCTTGTTGTTGTCACTCGCACACGGCATGGGACATCACATCGAGACGTTCGGAAATCCGGACCACAGCAAAGGTGGACCACTGTCTGACCTGACGTAATAACACGCTACGGTCAATAATTTCGAGATCCACGTCCAATGGGCGTGGATCTTTTTTTGAATGCGGGTTTGCTCCGGAAAGGGTTTCTTACAGAAGATTTCCGTTCAACAGGGGCTGTTACCTGCGCAGCTTTTGTAATCGGAGAAATTTGCTTCCATTGCAAAATCGTCTGGAAATTCTGCTTGAGATGGCAAATGATGAAGACGATATCGACAACGTCTTTTCCCTGAAATTCTTGTGTTGGAGTTTGTTGCTTAGGGGAGTTGTCCCTGAATAGGCGGTCTGCTGATGTTGGATGGTCCCGGTGAACTGAGACGACGCCAAGTGCTCCTCAGGCGAATCACGTTCGTCTGCGGGATCGGCTTGTGTTTAATCGGACTCACAGTTCGTGCGGACGAAATCATCCTGAAGAACGGACTGTCGCTCCGAGGGACGGCACTCCAACTGGGGGGGATTACTCCCGGAACTTCTAAGCAGAATAATGCAGACCCGGTTCCTTCCACGCCGTTCTGGATGGTGGATGATGGAATGCGGCGGTACTTCTTCTTCCGTCGAAATCTGCAGTCAACAGAGCCAGTTGCCGACTTGGGCACCGTCGTTTCCTTTCAGATGAAGCAGGAAAAGAAGGGTCGGTCCGGGGGCTTTCCCACCATCGGTGCGATGAATAATGTTCAACCGTTCGATGAGTTCGGGCGACGCACAGTGATGATGCCCACGCAGAAAGGGATGGTTCCTGTGATTCAGGCGATCACAGAGATTCGCCCGGATTACTGCACCATTGAGAGCCTCACTCACCAGTGGGATTATAACGTTGATACGCGGACGATCCCCGACCATGTGTTGCGATCGATTATCGAAAAGAGTTCGAACCGGGAAGATCCGGCAGAGCGGAAGGCGGCCGTTCAATTCTATGTGCAGGCTCAGTTGTATGAGCAGGCGCAAACCGAACTTCAGCAGATCACACAGCGTTTTCCTGATCTCAAAGATTGGTGCGAAGAGTACCAACGGCGGCTGGATGAACTGATTGCTCGTCGGGCGATGAATGAAATCGAACGGCGGCAACAGGCCGGCCAGCACAATCTCGCCATGTTCTTTGCGAAGCAGGTTCCATCTGAACGTGTGAGCGCGGATATCTCCCGGCGAGCCGAAGACGTCTTGAGTGAGTACGAGCAGGCCCTTGCTGATCGTGATAAAATCATCATGCTGCTCGATCTCCTGCAGGCGGATCTGCCGTTGGAGCAAGCTCAGCGGCTCACAAGTATTCGAGCCACGGTTCAAAGTGAGTTACGTTTCGAATTGATGAACCGGCTGGAACCGTTTCTACGGGCATCTGACGATCAGACGATGCCAGCGGCGGAGAAACTGGCACTTGCCTATTCCGGCTGGTTACTTGGGGATGCCCATGCGGTCGTGAATCTGGATGAAACGATTCGTCTATGGGACGCGCGTTTCCAGATACTTGAATACCTGCGAAACGAGAACGATCCGGTTCGGGATGGCGAGATTCTGGCGACACTTGCTGATATGGAATCGATGAGTGTCGAGCGTGCTGCGCTCATGCTGCCAAATCTCCCGTTGCCATATGATGTCACCATTCCCGAACCCGGCCAGATTGCTGAGTTTGAATTCCCGTTATCGTCACCTGAGATGACGGGGAGATATTCCTTGATTCTTCCCCCGGAATACGATCCTGCGCACCGCTATCCTCTTCTGGTCGTGCTTCGTGGTGGAGGCATCAGCTATGCAAGTACGGCCCAAATCTGGGCGGGAACAGCAGAGAATCCAGGTTGGGCTCAGCGTCGCGGGTACATTGTTATTGCTCCGCACTATTGCGACGAGTCTGCTCGACAGTATCAGTTCAGTGCATCAGAGCACGACATCGTTTATCAGTCGATCAATCATGTTCGCAAACGGTTTCGGGTTGATTCTGATCGCATCTTTGTCGCCGGGCATGGAAACGGTGCAGACGCCTGTGTCGATATTGCGATGTCGCGTCCGGGGATGTTTGCTGGTGCGATTCCGATTGGCGCCAGTTGCGGTCCTTTTGCGCGAGTCTATTGGGATAACTCTGCGAACATGGCCTGGTATTTCATCGCCGGAGAGAAAGACAGATTTTTGCTTGAGCAGAACTCAGCGGTTCTCAATAACATGCTGCGACATGGACAAAATGTCGTTTATTGCGAGTATAAGAATCGCGGCTTTGAGATGTTCAATGAAGAACAGGAACGGATCTTCGACTGGATGCGTTCTCAGCGTCGAGCCTCATTGAAAGACGCGACGAAGTGGGAAGCAGGCGTACTCCGCAAGACGGACCGCTGGTTTTATTGGATGGAAGTCAGTGCGATTTCCGACCAGTTCTTCCCGCCAGTCATTCTTGAAGGGCCGGCAGCGAATGTCCGGCGGCAACGTCGCTATGAGGGAGCCATTGCTCCGGGTGGGGCAGTGAATATCAAGCATTCCGGCAGCAAAACATCGGTCTGGCTCGCACCTGAATTCTTTGACTTCACAAAGAAATGTCAGGTGCGGATTAACCAGAAGATTCTACACAACGATTTCATAAAGCCGACTTATGAAGCGATGCTGTCCGACGTGCGCCGTCGTGGCGATCGAGAGCAATTGTTCTGGGCCCGACTTGATCTTTGATGATCAACTCTCAGTTTGCGAACAAGTGAGCGATTCGCAACTCCCGTTTTTTCGGCTTGATGCGAGGTTTTATGGGGTTGGTTCGGCCTTTGTGAAGCCAGCCTGAATCATCTCTTTGTAACCCGGCTTCAGATTGCGGACTTGGTAGCCCAGTTCTTCCAGTTGAGCCCCGGCGGTCATGGCACGAATGCCTTTGACGCAGTGTGTGTAGATGATTGTGTCTTTGGGGAGACGCTTTGTGATCTCTTCTTTGGTCATGCCGCTTTGCATCTCGATCAGTGGCAGAAGGATCGCCCCGTCGATGTGACCTGCGTCCCATTCCCCCTTTTCGCGGACATCGACCAGCACCGCTTTTTTCTCTGCAATGTTTTTCTTGACTGTCTCAAGGGAATCGTCTGTCCAAGGAGCTTCGGCGAAGCAGATGGAGCCGAAAAATACCCCGACAATTACGGACAGGAGTGTTGCTGTTCGTAATGTGTTCATGTGAGCGCCTGAGCAATTTGATCGCAGTTGAAGTTCGCTCGAATTAGCGAGCATCGTCCAGAGATGGCTACGGCTTCACGTCGTCGACTTCCATCCCCAACTGCCGCATTTTACGGTAAAGATTGGATCGGTGAAGCCCCAGAAATTCTGCGGCGTCACTCATGTTCCCCTGCATCCGTTTGACAGCACGCTTGATGTATTCGCTCTGGAAACTGTTTGTTGCTTCCGCCAGGCCGATTCCTTCTGCCAGGTCATCGAAATCACTGCGTTTCGGACTGAGAATAAATGCAAGGTCGTCCACCTCAACGCGCGTTCCCTGAGCGAGAAACGCAATCCGTTCCATCAGGTTGCGGAGTTCGCGGACGTTCCCCGGCCACTGGTGCATTTGCAGACGCTTCTCTGCATCAGGCGAGAATGCCAGATGTTTGCGCTTGGCATCACGACAGAAGCGATCGAGAAAGAACCTCGCCAGCGGAACAATGTCTTCCGGGCGTTCGCGGAGTGGTGGCAGTTCGAGAGTGACAACGCTCAATCGGAAGTACAGGTCCTGACGGAATTTTTTGTCACGTACCATGTCTGCGAGGTTCGCATTCGTAGCGGCGACAACGCGGACGTTGACTGGAATCTGCTGAACACCGCCGACTCTGGTGACGACTTTCTGTTCGAGCACACGCAGAAGTTTTGCCTGTCCGCCGAGCGTCATGTCTCCGATTTCGTCAAGAAACAGGGTGCCTCCTTCGGCCAGTTCAAACTTTCCGATGTGCATGGCATGGGCATCGGTAAATGCCCCTTTTTCATGCCCGAAGAGTTCGCTTTCCAGCAGTGACTCTGTCAGTGCAGCACAGTTGACGGCGACAAACGGGCGGGATGCACGAGATCCCTGATGGTGCAGGGCAGTGGCAGCGACTTCTTTCCCTGTTCCGCTTTCGCCGAGAATCAGGACTGGCAGATCTGTTGTGGCGAGTCTGTCAATCGTGCTGCGGAGCGCAATGACAGCCGGGCTTTCGCCGATGATGTTGACCCGGTTTTTAACTTGCTCGGTCAGTTGGGTATTGTTGCGGACCAGATTTTCAAGTTCGCGAGTATTGGTGATCGCAGTGGCGACTGCGACTCCAAAGTCTTCAAGAGCGATCAGGTCTTCAGTGGTGAAATCGCCGTTGAGCTTGTTGATCAGCTCGAATGCCCCCAAGCAATCGTCGTTCGCATCGAACAGCGGAACGCACAGCAGGTTTCGAGTCGTGTACCCAGACTTCTTGTCGACTCCCTGATCGAAGCGAGGATCGGAATAGGCCTGATCCACGATGACAGGTTTGCGTGAGTGAATGACGTCTCCGACAATCCCTTTATTGTCTGGCAGGAACAGGCGGCCTCCTTCAACTCCCAGTGCTGGGCAGGCAACGAGTTGTCGCTGTTCACGATCCCAGATGAAAATACTGGCGCGGTCCGCACCCAAAAGTCGCGAAGCGTCGGTCGCGATCTGTTCGAGCAGGCGTTGTGTTTCCGTTTCGCCAGCAAACGATCGTGCAAGACGCATCGTGGCTCGGAGCTGATCGACCCGACGGACCGAGGAATTCAAAACGGCAAGTTGATCCAGTCGTCGGCCCAAAACCCGGGCAACCGCAAGTGCTTCCGATAATTGCTCTTGAGACAGTCGAGGCCCGGAAAGCAAAAGAGCGTGTTGCTCTTTAGAGGCTGTTGGAGAGAGGATCACATTCCCGTTCGGTCCGCTCTTGGAAAAGAGCGCCGAATCCCGATCAATTGCAGAAACGAGTTGCGAGATCGGTAACGGCCCGTCCCATTCGCCTCTGCTGGCGACAGTCTGCCATCCCTGGCTGTGACGGCTGGCAAGCTGGCAATTGGGAACTCCGAATTCTGCTGCAACGTCGACCACGATTGACGTGAGGTCACCAGACTGCAGAATTCGGTCACAAAGCCGGATCAGTGTGGAAGTTGGAGAAGACCGCTGCATCCACGGGACTTCGTTCCAGGACATCCACCGCGACTCTTCCATTGCACTACCTGACTTAGATGACAGAGGTCAATCAATCGCCACCAGGAACGTTTGCAGTCGGAGAGTGCTCGCTGGAGACGAGCTCTTTGAAGAACTGAAACGCTCTAACTTTGATGGCGCACGCCTTGGGCGTTATTCTCGATCTGTCAGGCCGTGCCGTCAAGGAGACGACAGTGGTTTGCCGGAAAAGAATCCGAAATCGCATCAAGTACGATAAGATTGTAGATGAGTCGCGAACGCAACCGCGGCGGTCTCAACTCTTAAAACAAATGGAGACAAAGAGACCGGCACGGCATTCCAGTCAAGAAGTTGTTGCTGCTCTTCCGGTGTGAAACCCCCTTCAGGTCCAATGATGGCAACGATGACGTCTGGCGTGATCTGGTCAGCGGGGGCAGCAGGGAGTGTCGGTGCATTCGCTTCGCCGAAAAGAAGTTGAGTTCGTTTCCCGGTAAAGTGAGTAGGGAGTTGTTTGAACTGACAGATGTCGTCGATCTGCAACAGACGATCACGACGGCACTGTTTACACGCCCCGATGACGGTTTGTTCGAGTTTGCTGAGCTTGCTGTCGCTGGGGTCGACGACGCTTCGTGTGGTCTTCAACGGGATGAAACGATCCACTCCCAATTCGGTCATCTTTTCGATCATCCAGCGCAGTCGGTCCCCTTTCGGACTCGCGACAGCGATGACAAGTTCGGGAGTTCGTACTTCAGAATTTCGGGAGCCCGACATCAACTTGAGTTGCACGGTCCGCTTTTTGACTTCTGTTACTTCTGCCGTTGCTGATTGTCCGGTTCCGTTGAACAGTTCAACAGTATCGCCAGGTTCGGCTCTCAGGACTTTGGCAAGATGATGGGCTTCGGTGCCATCAAGTTCGATGTGCTCAGTCCAGACACCTGGGACATAGAAGCGATCTGGCATGAGTTTGAAAATCTGTGTTGCAGGTTCAACGAATGAATGAATTGGCGAAATTGCGGGAAATTCTTTGCAGGTTGATCGTGAACGAACCCATTGGTGAGCAAAGTGCTCTGGAGGATTGACGATCAGTCCGCAGCAGCACATTCTAATAAGAATCGCCGCTGGGAACGAAGTCCAGCGCCCCCTGAGTCTTTCCGGACGTGTTGACTGCCGGCTCAGGCAGCCAAAGGCGAACTTGAAGGATCGCGGAGCAGTTACGATGGTGGTCGAATTGTCGTCTGGAAATCCAGTGGCCGCGACGTTTAGCGACGAAGAAGTTGCAGGCTTTCATAAAGATGGATACGCAGTCGTTCGCGGACTGTGCCCGGATGCATTGCGTCAGCAAATGGTCGAAGTGACCAAGGTCGGATTGCTGAATCGAATTGAACCGCTGGAGCTGGAAGCAGAATTGAAGTATCCCGGTGCTCCTGATTCGTCGAAAGGCGAAGGGGGAACCACGATCCGGCGTCTGAAGCAGGCGTTCAGTCGCGATTATGTGTTCACGGAATGGCTACAGTATGCCCCGGTTCTTGATCGACTGAAGCAGCTGCTCGGGCCGGACGTTGTCTGTCCATTGGCGCATCACAATTGCATTATGACTAAAGAGCCTCGGTTCAGTAGTGATACCGGTTGGCATCAGGATATGCGTTACTGGTCGTTCAATAATTCGAATCTGATCAGTGTCTGGCTGGCACTTGGTCCAGAGCGAAAAGAAAACGGCTGCCTGCAAGTGATCCCCGGGTCACATGAAATGGTTCTGCCGTCGACTTCGTTTGATGCCGCGAGGTTCTATCGAAGCGACCTCGCAGAGAATGAACCGGTTCTGGCTCAGCGAGTCTTGGTTGAACTCGACCCGGGCGATGTGTTGTTCTTTCATGCTCGAACATTGCATGCCGCGACTCGAAACTTTTCGCCCCAGACAAAGTATTCTGTGGTTTTCACATTCCGGTCGAGTGAGAATGAACCGACGCCGGGAAGCCGCTCTGCCAAGTCGCCAGAGTTGCTCCTGCATTAGTCGGTTCGGTCTATCATGCGGCTGCGCAGCTCCGTTCCCGACAGGGAAAAGGCCGATTCCCGCGTGCCTGACGCGAGCGGCGAATTGGAAGAGTGGCTGGTTGCTTTCAGATTGATGATCCCGGTTTGATGAACAGTGTGAGATCGCCATGGACGACCGCTTTTCCTGTTACTACGTCCAGAAGAATTCCGACGGAACCGTTTCCGGGAGCGTGCAGCAGCGGTCTTGTTCAGAATTGCCGAGTGGCAATGTTCGTGTGCGTGTCCATTATTCTTCGTTGAATTTCAAGGACGCGATGGCGGCGTCAGGGAACCCGACGATTGCCAAGTTGTTTCCGCACGTCCCTGGGATTGATGCGGCTGGAGTGGTCGAACAAAGTGACGATGCTCGCTTTCCGGTGGGGACTCAGGTCATTGCGACAGGGCATGAACTTGGAGTGGAACGCTGGGGAGGATGGTCGGAACTGATCCAGCTTCCTGCAGACTGGCTGGTTCCACTTCCAGCAGGGCTGACACTGGAAGAGTCGATGATCTTCGGGACAGCAGGATTCACCGCAGCCCAGTGTGTTCAGGCGTTGCTGCATCAGGGGGTGTCACCTGACAAAGGACCTGTCGTCGTAACAGGAGCGACAGGCGGTGTCGGTGTCATCTCGGTGATGTTGCTCGCAAAACTTGGTTTCGATGTGACTGCTGTGACCGGAAAGGCAGATCAGGCGGACTGGTTGAAATCTCTGGGAGCGAAAGAGGTCGCCGGCCGTGAGCTTCTTCAGGACTCGAAGAACCGTCCCCTGTTGTCCGCCAGGTTTGCTGGCGGCGTTGATACTGTGGGTGGGGATTTACTGACGAATCTCTGCAAGATGATTCATCATCGCGGGTGTGTCGCCTGTTGTGGACTGACGGCGGGGGCCGAACTGGGCCTGACCGTCTATCCGTTTATTCTCCGTGGGTTGACGCTCGCAGGAATCGATTCGGCATGGTGTCCTGATGACATTCGCGCAATGATCTGGGCTCGTCTGGCAGGGGACTGGAAGCCAACGACACTGCAATCAGTAAAACGGATTGTTTCATTGTCAGACATGACCGCTGAAGTGCAACGGATTCTTTCCGGGAACAATGTTGGGCGTGTCGTTATTTCTGTTGGGAATTGAATCGCGGATTCAGATGATCTGAAAACCAAAGCAGCCAGAATCAACGCATGGCCTGTTTCAGACGCTGGTTGATCTGGCTGCGAGGAGAAGCGAATCTGCCGCACCGGTTTGGAGGTCGTTACTTCCAGTAAACCAGTGTCGAAAGTGAATATGGAACGAGTTCGTCACCGAATTGGACTTCTCCAAATATGGCGATGTGTTCGCCATCTTGGAGTTTCTTTTTGCCGGTGAATTTGCCGTTCACGTTGGTCAGAAGTTGCGATTCCCATTTGGACTCACGGAAGTCGGTTGTGCGAGCAGATGTGGACCACAATTTGACGGTCTGTGGCTTCTGTTCGGTTGAGATGACGAGTTCAAGGCCGTCATCACTTTTCTGATGGGTCCATGTGATGGGAGGCATCTCGCGTCCTGAGACGACTCGCTGGAAAAAGATGCCGACGGTCTGCATGACATACCCTTGGCCGTATTTCCCGTCGTCCAGGTTGTGTCCAGCATTGGGGACGCGATAGCAATACTTCGAGCTTTCTAGCTCGTCCCAGTACAGGTTCATGGCGTTGACGCTCCAGTACCGGTCATTGGCGCCGACCACCATCAATTTGGGGATGGTTAACTGAGTGCGATAGGTGAACGGGTCCATCATCTTCCAGAGCTCATGTTCGCGACCGTGCTTCGGAATCCCGTCATCTCGGACGAGGCCTTTGCTGGTGTAGTCCGCGATCTGTTCGCTGTAGAATCCCCAGGTCTCTTTCTGGTACTTCATCTGTTCGCTGAAGTTCAGCACGTCAATGACCATGGGGGCTGTCCCGACAATGCGTTTGTCAGCAACCGGTGCGAGCCAACTTGTCCACCCGCGTTTCGATGCCCCTGTCGTCACGAAACCAGTCACTTCCTGTTGGAATTTCTCCTTGGAGAATGCCTGTAAGACGTCCATGGCTTTGACAGCGCTTTTCGCCATTGGGAACAACAGTGGCCAGGTTGGATCACCGGTTTCCAGATAGTTCAGCCATGTATGGGAGATGAGATCATCTTCCTTACGATCACCGAAGAGAGGTTGGTTTGGGACCTGATGCAGGATGGCAACTCTGGCTCCACACAATTGAGCTAAAGTTTGGCCCATTGCGTCATCTTTTGTTGAAGGGATACGTCCTGTGCTGCCGCCAGTGACGTAGATCAACATGTGCTGTGGGTGCTTGAGAACCGCTGGCTCGTACACCATCAGCGGATGTTTCCAGATGATGCCTTGCCACTTCTGCGAGACGAAGTCGAGGCGATAAATTTTCAGACCACCTTGTTCCCTTGTCTCTTCAAGAGACCAGCGGAAATCAGGCTCTGGGCGGTTCACATAGTCCTGCAGATGTTGCGGAACCTGTGGGGACTGCTTCGGCCTGACTTTTTCCTCTGCGGAGACTGACGAGAAAGGGCATGCCATCACGGCAATCGCGAGTGCAATCGCACGATATTGAATTCGACTTATCATGACAGGATGTCAGTTCTCAGAATTTGTGCCGGGGGATTGGTTTGCTTTGTTTGCTTCGAAAAGGGAGAAGTCGCTGTTGCGAGCCTGAATTTCAGTATGTTGATTATCAGTGTGCCGCTCTCAGTTGGGAAACTTGTTTATTTTGTCGTCAGTTCAATCGTTCCCAATTCTACTGGAGTGTTCGCTTCCGCTTTGAAGGTTTTGGCAGGCTTCTTCTGGTTGCTGTATTTCCCTTTAAGAAGATCAGGTCCCTGATAAGTGCGTGCGATCATATTGTATGTCTTCAGAATGCAGGTGATCGCATACTCTCCTTCTGGTACGCCATCGCCGGTTTCGTAAGTGGAAGCAGTAAATGTGCCGTCCGGCTTGGTGATGGCAGAAGAAAGCGACGGGTGTTCTGTGTCTGGAGCCCCGAGAAAGTGGAAGTTGATCTGCACTGGTGACTCGGGAGGTTTGCCGTCAACAAGGATTGTCCCTGTCACTTTGGTGAGAGGTTTTCGATACGGCTCGTCTGTTTTGCTACAGGCAGAGAATGTCAGAAAACAAACGGACGCCAGCGTAATTCTAAGTGCGGAAAGTTTCGAACGCGAGTGCATGTCGTTTCGCCTGATGCATTGCTGTTGAATCAAGGGTGGTACACAGAAGAAACGTATCGACTCATGAATGAAGTCCCACGACGGGCACGATGGCGGTCCGTCGTGGGATGGTCGAAATTCGCAGGATGAATGTGATCGCGAGTGACCACTGTGGAAAGGTCACTTGGTCGACCTGACGAGTTCAATGTGATTTAGAACTCTCCAACAATTTCATCACCGGCGCGAGTGATCAACGCTGCAAATGTGGATGCTGCAATGTTTGCACTGACAAAACGGACCACGCCATCTCCCATCAGGAACTGTGCTCCGCCTTCATGGAAGCTGTAATAACCGGTGTTGCGTGAATTTGTGCAGTTCATGATACAGGGGCCCCCGTTGGTGCCTGGTTGACCATCGTAAAGCGATCCGCCTACCCAGTGTTCGCCATTGAGCAGATCTCCCCACGCTCCCCCATTTGCGGGACCGTCCGATGTTGTCCGCGCTGAATCAATGGTGCGTTTGGCGAAGATCTCTCCTCCACCGACTCGTTCCCCAAGCAGAATGGTGTTGGACGTACCGTCAGTGATTCTCGCCATGTTTGTGAGCGGGGTGTTAGAGCCCAAGGACCCGATCATGAACAGGATTCCCTTACGGTCGGAAGGGGCTCAGCTTGGATAGGCAATGTTCATCAAAGCATTGTTGATCCCAGAAGCAGGGCAATAATCGGTTCGAGCTGCGTTCCAGGAAATCTGGAAAGGAGGAACCCCCGCACCTGCCGCATTTGGTGGCAGCACATAGTTGTTCATCGTCTGTGCCGTTGTTGATGGGCACATGTAAACTGTGAGTGGCGTCGCAATCACTTCCAGGTTTGCGGTGACGGCTGCCGCGGAATACCCCAAGGCAGTCGCCCCGTTAATCGCTGGTGCTTCAGATACCCATTTGTTGTAGAGAACGGATTGCTCCAGGTATGGAAGGATCGCAACTCCATATGTCCCGGCGTTAAACCTGTCATCGACATATGAGCCGTAAGGGAACATCTGAAAGACATCGTGATAGTTGTGGAGCGCGAGTCCCAACTGCTTCAGGTTGTTTTTGCACTGACTTCGACGGGCAGCCTCTCGGGCCTGCTGGACCGCTGGCAGCAGCAGGGCAATCAGAATCGCGATGATTGCAATCACAACCAGAAGTTCAATGAGAGTGAAGCCTCTCGCACGAATCGACTGACGTCGAAGGGGAGTCATCGTAGCCACCTTGAATTAATGAGAAGTCGAACGACTATTGAAGTGATCAAGTTGCAGACAGCAACCGGACTCAGGAATTAACTTCGGATCTCACTGACACAGTAAACTGATGATTCAACAGCAATGATTGACACGCCATATGCGCGCGTCTGACCTTCAGAAGGTTGATGTTTTGGAGGTCCTACCTCGAAGGCAGTGACGCATGGCCACTGTCTGGTTGCCTTTAATGAAGGCTTGATAACGAATTCAATGAATGCACGGATGCCTGGAAACGGACTTCAAAAGGCGAAGGGCGAGAGGCAAATGCTCGTTCCCTCTCGTGTCTGCTTGATTGTTTCTATGCGATCTGATGTCGCTCTGAGCTGAAATCTGGTGCAGAAGCGAAATCATTCAGTAACTATCGACAATACACCTGATTGGCATGTTGTCGATGTTTCGTTGACGAAAATTCTGGTGACTATTGAATTGCAACTCGGCAATGCATTGATAACAGAGCGAACGTTCATACAGTGATTTGATGACTCTGTGGTTATCAAATCCAGAGCTTTACAACCTGCTATCGAAAATCCGTGAGTGGCCCTAACGAATCTTGAGCAGCCAATGTCATCGTACTTGGGATGCCTCTTGCGTTTGTCGACAACGCTGAATGGAGGAGTGCTGTCAACTGCCTTAATCCGTGGCAAATCTGTTTCGCGGCAGTGACCGGAAGTGTCCTGCCCGGAAACGTTGACAGTCTCTCTACTGCCTTAAATACCTTGTATGTCTTCAAATAGTTCGGAGGAAAACGTAAATTTTTCCTGTTGCGTTACCAGACCTCAGTAACAATCTGTCGAGAATCCAACTTCGATAGTGATGTTCTCGTTATGGGGCAAGCTACTTTGCGTACTGCGCCAGGTACGTTTTCAGTCGAAGTTTTCGGAGTGTGTTTTCGCTCGACATGTATCGAATTGTGCCGTAAACCGGTCGTTCAGGTCCCCACGCCCGATCGTAGCGCCCGAGTACCCAAAAGATTCCGGAATATGAGTTTGGATCACGGCCGTCGACGGCGTATTTATTGTTGAGTTCAATCATGAACTCGAGCGCCTGCCGAGGTGATTCCGTCCACTCCAGGATCTTCTTCCCCCAGAGCATTCGCAGGTAGTTGTGCATGCGGCCGTCTCGTACAAGTTGGCGTTGCGCTGCATTCCATACAGGGTCGTGTGTTTTTGCATTTTCGAACTCGTCGAGCGTATAGATCGTTTCTCTTGGATCGCGTTCGTGCTTTTTGAGCGTGGCTTTAGCCCAGTCTGGCAGTGACTCGTACTTGTCGTAATCTGCTCGATGTGTACACATGTTGAATCCCAGCTCTCGCCAGGTAATCAGTTGGTCGAGGAATTGCTCTGCCGATGGGGACATCCCCCACCATCCTTCCTTGCTGCCTGATTTCGATTCGCTCAGACAATCCGGCGTCCATTCTTCTCGGGTGCAAATCCGATGGAAGATCTCGTGGGGAGAGATGTGGCCGAAGTGAAGGTGGGGAGACAGCCCGCTGACCGATTCGTTTTCTGGTGAGTTCCTCTCTTCTCCATAACGATCAAGCCGGTTGTTCATAAACAGGGTGAGTAACTGATTCGCTGCGATTTGGCCTCCGTTAAAGGCTGCAGGGACGACATGATGGTCGATTGGAAGTGATTGAAGTTGTTCCGGGGTGCCGGTGAGCAGGGCATCGGATGCCTCAGGCCACTTCGCCAGAATGTTTTCCGGGAGTGAAGCGAGCTTTGGGAGCGAGACTCCAGAAAGTGGATCGGGAGTCGGCGCAGTCTCGATGTGCTTTGCCAACTCTTTCTGCAGGAATCGGCGGTAAGCATAGGCCGTTGGATAAGCATGATCCGTGACTGAGAGAGGAAGCAGACCGTTCGAGTCGATGCTTTCTGCCAGCACAGGTGATCGTTGGCCGGCGATGCGATTGAGGATCGGAAGAAAGAAGCATGGGAAATCATCCGTCACCACGACGCATGCCAGTTGGGCGAGACTGTCGAACAGCCCGTGAGCTGCGCGTTGTTGCGGTTCCACATAGGCGTAGTACGTGACCGGTTTGGGAGCTAAGGCCGCGCGATTGTTCGCCATTCCCTGCAGGACAAATCGATGAATCCGGTCGTTCGCCCAGCGATAGCCGACCTGAAGTGCTTCGAGGATGACGAGTGGACGGTTCAGTTTTTCGGCCCATTGAACCGCGCGTTGCAGGCCGAAATTCCAGGTCGATCTGCGTTGTGCGGTCATCCAGTACAGAATGAAATTGCCGTCCGGATTGACGGGGTTGGAGTTTAAAGCTCGAATTCGAGAGAGAGGTGTTCTCTGGGATTTCACGCGAACGGCCTGACTGGAGCGAATAGTGAACTGAAGTTTCTGACTGCACTTCCCGAATCATATCAGATGTGTGCGTCTTTTCTGTTTGTTGGTCGGATTTCAAGTGTCACTTGTTCGTGCAACCATTGTCTGAGAAATTCGTTACAATCCCGGTGTGAATCTGCCAGCAACAACGTCTGAAGAACGCCAGCGCATCCTGTTTGTGACAGGCCGACTCGCTGAGGGAATGACGCGTCAGGTTGTTGCCGAAGTCAGTCAGAAGCTGGGCTTTGATGCTGACATCCAGGTCGTGGGTATCACCGTCGCGGCCTTACTGCATGTCGACTGGTTGAAGCGGAAGTTGCAGATCGAGACGACATATGATCGGGTCATTCTGCCCGGCTGGTGTCAGGGGGACCTCAATCTTCTGACAGAGCAATTCGGAATTCCATTCACACTGGGACCGAAAGATATCCGTGATCTCGGTCTGTTTTTCGGCAGTGAAGATCGTGGGCCTCCTGATCTGTCTCGCTACGACATTGAGATCCTCGGAGAAATCAATCACGCGTCCCGACTGAGCGAATCGGAGTTGGTTCGAACAGCTCTTGATTTTCAATCCGCGGGAGCAGATGTGATTGATCTGGGGTGCATTCCCGGTCTCCGCTGGTCTGGGATCGGCAACGCTGTCCGCCAGTTACGTGAGGCTGGCTGTCGGGTTTCGGTCGACAGCTTTGATCGGGAGGAAGTGGAGTTAGCGGTTGAGGCCGGCGCCGAACTGGTCTTGAGCTGCAATCAGTCCAATCTCGATTGGGCACTCCAGCTGGATGTCGAGTTTGCTGTGATCCCTGTCGATCCCGCCGATCTCAGTACGATGTGGGAGACGGCTGCCGCATTTGCAGAACGAGGGAAACGATATCGTCTCGACCCGATTCTCGAACCGATTGGCTTTGGGTTTGCCGCCTCGTTAGGGCGCTATCAGGCGACGAGACAAGCTGCTCCAAAATCGGCGATGATGATGGGGATCGGCAATGTGACCGAACTGTCAGACGTGGACAGTGCAGGGGTGAATTTTTTGCTCGCGGCATATTGTCAGGAGTATGGAATTCGCAGTGTCCTGACAACTCAGGTGATCCCATGGTGTCGGACTGCGATTGCGGAGTTTGATCGAGCCCGCCGTCTGGTGAAGTATGCACTCGAACAGCGGACTCCCCCCAAACGAGTCAGTGGGGATCTGGTCATGCTGCGTGACCCACGACTCTCCACTTTGGGGGACGAGGCACTGGTTGCACTGGCACAACAGTTGAAAGACCCGAACTATCGTATCTTCGTTGAGCGTGGCGAAATTCATGTCATGAATCGGGATGGATACTGGCATGGGACGGATGCATACCAACTGTTTGATGACATGACCGAGGATCATCCTATGTCGGATTCCAGTCATGCGTTCTATCTTGGTTACGAGTTGTCCAAAGCAGTGACGGCTCTCACGTTGAATAAGCAGTACCGTCAGGACGAAGCATTACAGTGGGGGTTCCTGACCATTCCGGAACCGAGTGCCCACGAGCGGCGTCATCGCCAGCGCCGTCAATCGGGAGAGGAGCAATGAGCTTGCCGTTTGTTCAGGAATTGACACCCGTTCCCAGTGTGACGGATGCACTGCAGGCATTGGCCGACTGGCCGAATGTTGTTCTGTTTGACAGCTCGCTGCATCGCCCGGATTTAGGCAGATACTCTTTTCTGACTGCGGACCCGTTTGAACTGTTCGAGCAGTCGGCGGATTCGACATCAGATGCCATTGCGAGCATGGAAGCGGTGCTGGAGTCATTCTCGGCGCCGACCATTCCCGGTTTGCCTCCATTTCAGGGGGGAGCAGCAGGGCTGTTGACGTATGAATTGGGCCAGTGTTTCGAACGACTCCCGGTTCCGGAATGGGATTTCTTAAAGCTCCCTCGCGCAGTGATTGCTGTCTATGACTGGACGTTAGCCTGGGACCACGAGCAGGGTCGATGCTGGTTTATTGGTCATGGGTATCCTGAAGAGTCTGACCTGCATCGCAGTTCGCGTGCCGAGTGCCAGTGGCGCAGCATTTTGAAAGCGTTAAGTACAGGGCCTGCACGTTCGTCGTTTGTTGCAACCGAGCGTGCTGAACGGCCGGAAGGTTGGCCGGTATTTCCGTTTCCACCGATTCCGGATTTGGTTTCAAACTTTGATCACGCCGGTTATCTCGCTGCGGTTCAGCAGGTGATTGATGCGATCTATGCCGGGGATATCTTTCAGGCGAATCTGTCGCAGCAATTCACTGTTCCGACCGAGCGTTCTCCGATTGAGAACTATCTCTCACTGCGTCAGCAGAACCCGGCAACGTTCTCTGGATTCTTTGCGCACGACGATTGGGCCGTTCTGTCGTCTTCCCCCGAGCGATTCTTGAAAGTGAAGGAAGGAATTGTTTCGACTCGACCGATCAAAGGAACGCGGCAACGGCATCTTAGCCCGGAAGCGGATCTCTTCATGCGAGATGAATTGCGGGAGAGTGAGAAAGATCGGGCCGAGAATGTCATGATCGTTGATCTCATGCGGAACGATCTGTCGCGAGTCTGTTTGCCGGGGACCATTCAGGTGACAGAGCTTTGTCAGGTCGAAGGCTATGAAACGGTTGCCCATCTTGTGTCCGAAGTTGTGGGGAAACTGCGTCCAGACGCGACGTTCCGTGATTTAATCAGTGCGACATTCCCGGGAGGCTCGATCACCGGAGCCCCAAAAATTCGGGCAATGGAAATCATCACCGAGATCGAGAAAGCTGCTCGGGGAGCGTATTGCGGAAGCCTGTTCTATCGTGGGTTCGACGGGGCGGTCGACAGCAATATCCTGATTCGCACGATGACTCAGCGTCAGGGGTGGCTCTCCTTGCCAGCCGGGGGCGGGATCGTTGCTCAGTCGATTCCAGAACAGGAATATCAGGAGACCTTACACAAGGTTCGCGGGCTGCTCAGGTCTCTGTAAGCAATCTTGATTACGGACTTGAATACGGATTGGTCAACGAGATGTCATTGCCGCGCTCACACCCGTTGTTAAATCGCTCGTCCTAATGCCAGTCCAAGTGCGATGGCAATGACGCCGAGGACAATCTGCCCCAACGTGTTTCCCAGAACGGACAGCCAGGCAGAGTTGTTGACCAGCACATGGGTGTCGAAGGCAAACGTCGAGTAGGTGGTAAACGCCCCGACGAATCCGGCCAGAATCACTGTTCGGGTTTCTGGGCTGATGAGCTGTCGCGTTTCGGCCAGTGACCAGACAAACCCAAAAATCACGCATCCCAGAATGTTCACGATGAACGTTCCGATCGGGAAGGCGATGCCTGCCGTTCGCTGAATCGAAAGAATCATGGAATGACGGGCAAGTGCTCCAATTCCGCCAGCCAAAAACAGCAGCAGGTATTGTTTCATGGTGTCCGGGTCCTGTGAGCAATGTTGCAGGAGCAAGTTTGCTGAAGCAATTTTCGTGGAGAACGGAACTTACGCGGCGAGGGGCAGTGGATCAACAGTTGTCGAGAAGTGAATATGGAACGAACCTCTCTGGCAATCGGAGAACATTGGCAGGCATCGTAGAATTGGGAATATCAGATCACTCAACTTCAATGCCAGTGGCATGGCGACCGGTTGACAGATATACTCACGCCCTTGCCTGACCTGCCAGCCTGATCGTGACCAACCTCACTCCAGAGGCAGCATGAGATCAGGGACGCCCTCCATTTTTCGTTTTAATTCTCCAGTACAGCAGTGGCTGTGATTTTCCGTTGCTGAATTAGCAGAAACGATCCTGAATGCAGGCCGTCCGTGATTGATGTCATGGCAATTAAGATTTTGTCACACGGATTTTTGTAGTACTGGTGACTTCCGAGATTGGGTTAACACGAGATCAGGGCCCCCTTCTCGCTGTGGGAATTGCTTGCAGTAATACCACCAGTCGTTTCAGCAACTCTTTTCGAACCATATCAGGTCAGAGGACTCGTACATGATCCGGTCGATTTGGCGACGACGTGCCCGCTGCATCGCAGCACTCGTTGCAAGTAGCGTGCTCTTTCAGTCCGGACAGGTCACAGCTCAGGAAAGTAAGCCGCTTGAGCCGTCCGAAGCGCTCAAGCATTTCCAGCTTGAAGATGGTTTGACGATTGAGCTGGTTGCGTCTGAACCACAAGTGGTCGACCCTGTGGCGATCTCTTTTGATCATCTCGGCAGAATGTACGTCGCTGAGTATCGCGACTATCCACTGGGGCCACCGGAAGGTGAGAAGCCACTTTCACGAGTGAAGTTGCTGGAAGACACCAACGGCGATGGCACCTACGACAAGGCGACCATTTTCGCTGATGTCCCTTGGGTGCAAGGGGTGCTGGCGACTGGAAACGGGGTCATCGTGACTGCGTCTCCACAGGTTCTCTATCTGGAAGACACCGATGGAGACGGGAAAGCGGATCTGATCGAACCGATTCTGGACGGGTTCGGGTTCGGCAATCCACAGTTGCGAGTCGGCCACCCGAAACGCGGCCTCGACCAGAAGGTCTATCTGACAAACGGTCTGACCGGCGGGAACGTCAAATTGCCGGGGCAGGACGAAAATGTCACGAAGCCGGTCGCGATGGGGCGGAGCGATATTGCATATGATCCACTGAAGATGACATTTGAACTGGTGCCGGGGCAGGCTCAGTTCGGAAATACATTCAGTGATTTCGGTGATCGCTTCTTCTGCACAAACCGAAACCCTGTGATTTATGCGCCGCTCTCGATGAAGACGCTGAATCGCAATCCATTCGCCCCGATTCTGACACCACAGGAAGACGTTGCTCCATCAGGCGGAGCGTCACGCGTCTATCCGACGATCGAAACCAAGACGACCGCAATCAGCCATGCAGGAACTCACACTGCAGCCTGTGGAACGCACGTCTATCGTGGCAGCCAGATGGGATACGACACGGCCAAGGACTTCAACGTCTTTGTTTGTGAACCGACCGGCAGCCTTGTGACTCGCACGATTCTGAACCCTCACGGGACTTCATTCTCGTCACGTCGACCATACGAGCGTAAAGAGTTTCTGACTTCAACCGATCCGTGGTTCCGCCCTGTCAGTCTTGCTGACGGACCTGATGGATCGCTCTATCTGGCTGATATGTATCGTGAGGTAATCGAGCATCCTCAGTACATGCCACCAGGGCTGGCCGAGACTTTGCGTTTGCGTGAAGGGGACGATCGCGGACGTATCTACCGCATTCGTCGTACCGACAAGAAGTTCGAAAAGTGGACTCCAGCGAAGAGCACAGAAGGCTATCTCGCTCTGTTGCAAGATTCGAACGGCTGGCGTCGTGACCTTGGTCAGCGTCGCCTGTTGGAAACCGCGACCAAAGAGAACGCTGCACAGATCGTGACTGGCGTTGAAGCGCTTCTGTCAAACGCCGATCCACGAGTTGCTGTTCAGGCACTCTGGACGCTCGCAGGACTGGAACGTCAGGGACTTCTGGAACGCGAAAAACTGCAGAAGATCGTTCAACAGTCGATTCAGAATTCCAATCCACATGTTGTCGAACACGCCATCCGGGTTGCGTCATTTCTCGAACTGCCTCCAGACCTTCTTAAAGGTCTGAAAGCAAACGATCCACAGATGACGGATCGCGTTGCAATGTTCTGGATCGATGCCGTCGCGACCTCCTCAACGGAACAGGTACAGGACGAAATCGGACAACTGGTCGCTCGTGCTGCCGGGGATCGCTGGATTCAGCAACTTGCTGTCACACTGCCACCTGAGCATTCCGCATCGTTGCTGACTCAGCTTTTGAAGTCGCAGAGCTTCCTGGCCAAAGGTCAGGATGCGGAACGCGAATTGATCTCGTATCTCGCCAATATTATTGGTCGCCGAGCCGTCAAAGAAGAACTTGCTGACGTTCTGACAGAAGTCCTGAAGCAGAAAACCGACAACCTTCCTTGGTGGCGATCTGCAACCCTGTTCGGAATTCAGCAGGGATTGCTCGCTGGCAAAGGTTTGGATGGCAAGAAGAACCTTGCTCAACTCGCCGCATTGCCTGACGCTCAGATTGCTCAACCTGCGAAAGACGCAATTGCAGCAACGGCACTCGCTTTGAAAACGGTTGCCGATTCAAAGGCTGATCTGGTCGAACGACGAGCAGCGATTCCGGCACTGGGTTTCGTTTCCGTCGAAGAAGCGACTCCGATTGTCCACAAGCTGATGATTGCGGATGAAGATCCTTCCATTCAACGTGCAACATTTATCGCACTCGCAGGGCGTGCTCGTGAACCACTCGTCAAACAGATGATCGAAGTTTGGGGACAGCTTGGCCCGAACAGTCGAGCACTGGTGATTGAGGCGGCTCTGGCGCATCCAGCGACATCGAAACTGTTGCTGGAAACGATGGTCGAAGGCAAAGTCAATCCGGCTCTGCTGACGATTGAACAACGCGATCCATTGCTGATGAGCCGTAATACAGAGTTGAACTCTCTCGCCGTGAAACTGTTCGGTCAGGCAACCTCGACAGACCGCGCCGCTGTGATCGAGAAGTACAAAGGTGCTTTGACGGCTCAAGGAGATGTCGAACGCGGGCGTGCGGTCTTCCGTCGTATTTGTGCTCAGTGTCACAAGGTTGGCAATGAAGGGGCTGTCGTGGGCCCAGAGTTGTCCGACATTCGAGCGAAGGGCAATGAGACCCTGCTGTCAGATATTCTTGATCCAAGTCGGGCGATTGAGCCGCGCTGGACCAGCTATATCGCTGTGATGGAAGACGGTCGCGTCATCAACGGTCTGCTTGTTCGCGAGAGCAGCAGCGGTGTTGTGATTCGAAAAGCACAGGGGATTGAAGACACCCTGGCTCGCAGTGAGATCGAAGTTCTCAAAGCGTCTGAGCAATCTTTGATGCCAGCCGGGATTGAACGAGAAGTTGATGTTCAGCAAATGGCCGACCTGTTGGCATTCCTGAAGTCAGGCCGGTAATCCAAACGGATTGATCGAGACTTGAATTTGATGCGATCTCCCCCTTGTCGGCTGCGGCGGACAGGGGGGATTTTTTATTGAAACGTGCTTGTTTTATTCTCGCGAAGCCAGCTCTGGAAACAGCCGATGTAGCTCTGCCAGGCGTGCTGCATGATCAGGTGAGACCACCGGTGGCAGAAGCGAGTCCGTTTCGACTTCCTCATTGAGCGACACCCAACTGTGACACCCATCATAAATTGGGTTCGTCGGAAGAAGCTGGCTGGCGGGGAGACTGCGGACGTCGACCGTCAGTAGGAAAATTCCCGGTCGTCGATAGCGAAATCGGGTGAGGAGCGCGTCGTCCGTCAGAATATGGAATGGTCGCAGGTGCGCCAGACGCTCTTCGTCGTTCATCCAGCAAACTCCGGAGATTCGACAAAAATGGCGGATTGGCAGCGTCCCGGGGGGAGGAGACTGTTGCAGTGTCGCCTGAGCGGCTGGCTGAAATTCCTCACGGACACTGTCGAGTGCCTGATGAAACCCCGTCGGAAAGAGCCAGAATTCCTGATGTTCCGGGGTAAATCCAGCGGGACCTTCGTGAATGCCTCCCTTGCGAAACAAAATTAGTTGTTCGCCTGCGGCAAGCGAATCGCAGATGACAGCCCATTCTTTCAGTGCGATTCGCGAGCTTCCCATCGTGCGGACTCCTGAAATTGCTGTTGTCTTTTGGCAACACGTCGATGCGACTCTCCCCTGATTTTGGAAACTTTGCCAGAAGCCGGGACACTCTGCAAGCTGTTTGGATCGCATTAGAGACTGCATGCTACGTTTGATGGCAGTCGTAATCGGGATCAGGGGCTCGTTACGACACAAATAGACGGGCTACTGTGAAACTATTCTGCCAGATCTGATTTGCTGTGATTCGGTAAAAGATCTGACGGTAATCGTGAGTCACAGTTTTGAAATCTCCTCAACAACAGCTCACCCCATTCCATCATTGGTGGATCTGTTATGTCCTGGAAAGTTAAAGCGCATACTCTCGCCATCCTCAGTCGGATCCCGGCGGGGCGATCGGTTTATCACAAGTTGCAGAAGGTCGCTGGCACAAATCGCCTGCAACTGCAGCGTGATCTGGCTCGCGCCTTTGAACTTGTGGATCTGGTTCAGCAGAGCGGCGAAACAATCGAGGGGAAAGTCTGTCTTGAGGTGGGAACCGGCTGGCGTCCACTCGTTCCGTTTGTCTTCATTCTCGGCGGGGCAAAAGGGGTCATCACTGTCGATGTGAACCCTTGGTTGACCCTCGACTATGCATTCGAAACATGGGATGCATTGAGCGGATGCCTCGAGGAGATCGCGGCCCAATGCGGAATTCCGCACGCTGACGTGCAGGAGCGATTCCGCAAGCTGTCTGGGCAAGTCAATGCAAAATCTCTGCACGGGTTCCTGCAACCAATGCAGATTGAATACATCTATCCCGGCGACGCGCGACAGACAGGCTTGCCGGAAGACACGATCGATATTGTGTTCAGCTCGAACGTGCTGGAGCACATCCCACTCGACATTCAGTCCGAGATTCATCAGGAATCTCTGCGAATACTGAAGCCGGGCGGAATTGCAGTTCACCGCTTCAACCCACAGGATCATTATTCGACAGTCGATTCGTCGATTACCAATTCGAACTTCGTCCAGTATTCCGACAAAGATTGGAACTGGTATGGAGGCAGTGGATTGGCGTATCACAATCGCCTGCGTTCCCGTGACTATCGCGAGATGTTTCAGACATCCGGACTGGAAGTCGAAGTCTGCCGCGAACGGGTCGATCCTCGCTCCTTGGAAGCGATTCAGAATGGTGATCTCAAGGTGCACCCGGAGTTCGATAAATACACTCCGGAAGAGTTGGCGATCGACTACATGTGGGTCTCAGCTCGCAAGCCAAAGGTGCCTGCTGCCGTGTCTCACCATTCGCAGCTGGTTTCCCAACACTAAGTCAGGTTCGGTCTGTTGCGTCTCTTCAGCGAAGTCGTTTGCACTGACTGATTTTGCGGTTTGAACCATTTCTGGTACTGAATTTATATGATGCTGGCACTTCAAGTCGCATTCTGGACCGCGTGTGGATTTGTCCTTTACGGGTACGTCGGTTATCCCGTTGTTCTCGGGATGGTGGCGAAGCTCCGGAAGCCGCGTGCTGTTCCTGATTCACAAGGGACTGCGCCGGAAGACTGGCCCAGTGTCTCGCTGATCATTGCTGCTTATAAAGAGGAGGCAATGATTCTGCAGCGGATTGCGAACGCCCTGCAGATGAACTATCCCGCCGATCGATTAGAGATCCTGATTGGTGTCGACGGGAACGAAGACCTGACAGGAGAACTGGTACGAACCGTGGACGACTCACGAGTGAAGTTGCACCAGTTTCCACAACGCCGCGGCAAGCCTTCCGTGCTCAATGACTGCGCTGCGATGGCCTCTGGAGAACTGATTGCATTCTCGGATGCAAACACGTTTTGGGAGCCGAACGCACTCAAGTTGCTTGTTCGTCATTTTCAGGATGGACGCGTTGGCGGAGTGTGCGGTCAACTAATTTTGACAGACGCGACAACAGGCAAGAATTCAGACGGTCTGTACTGGAAATACGAAAACTGTTTGAAGCGTTGGGAAGGCCGCATTGGAGCTTTACTCGGCTTCAACGGGGCGATTTATGTGATTCAGAAGTCACTCTGGCAACCGATTCCTGCTCAAACGATTGTCGACGACTTTCTGATCGGGATGCAGATATACCTGCGAGGCAAGACGCTGGTTTTTGAAGAACAGGCTGTTGCCAATGAAGAGACTGCTCCTTCGATTCAAGCCGAGTTTCAACGTCGTGCCAGAATCGGGGCAGGGGGCTTCCAGAGCTTGTGCTGGCTGAGTTCGTTATTGAATCCGAAGTATGGAACCGTCGCGTTTGCATTTTGGTCACACAAAGTGGTTCGGTGGATCTGTCCATTCATGATGCTCGTCGCACTGGTGACCAACATCGTATTGGTGATGCAGGGACAGCCGGGCTATGAGTGGCTGTTGCTGGCTCAGGGACTGTTCTATTCCGTTGCCAGCCTGGGGCGATTGCTGCCGGGAAATGGCGGTGCGGTTCGACTGGTTCGGTTGAGTTCCATGTTCGTGAGTATGAATGCAGCGCTGGCCGTTGGATTCTGGCGATGGATCAGTAAACGACAAAAGGGGACCTGGGCCAGAACCGCTCGATCTGTTGAAGTGAACGCACCTCAAAAGGCGACTTCTTCTCGCTGAGTCCTGTCATGCAGCAGCGACAAATGTGAATCTGGTTGAAAAGAAAGAGCCGCACTCGGGATACGAGTGCGGCTCTTTTGCTTTATGGATTTCGTTCATTCCAGACTGGATGTCTTGCAGAATGAAACGAAGCAGGACTATGGCAGTTCGACGATGCGGAAGTCGACGGTGCCGTTTTCTCGCTTCAGCAGAACAGCAGCTTGCGCGTCGCTGATCTTGTCGAGCTGAATTGTGCCGTTCAATTCGCTGATCGTTTCGAATGATTGACCGGCTGTTCCGCCTCCGCCGACAGGAGCAACGAGACCAGAGTTCTCTGCGATTCCGTCTGTGCTGATCTTCATGACACCACGAGCACTGTTGGTCAGCAACAGGAAGTCTTTTCCACCTTGCTTGTAAACAATCAGGTCAAGTGGTTGGTTGCGGTTGCCGAGTTCAGCAACAGTGGTTCCAACAACCTTGGATCGTTCGTTCTCTGTTGATTTCAGAGATTCGAGTGGAATCTTGACGAGTGGTGTGCAGACGAAACCTGCGAGCAGATTCGGCTTACCGTCGATTACGAATGGAACAAATGTGCGAATCGGAGCATAGTCTTCGGTGCGACCATGTGCAGCGTGATAGAACTCAACAGTCGTTCCTGGATCAACAGAATCAAACGGGAACTGCAGCGACCAGACATTTGAAGCCGCTTTTTCGCTTGTCAAACCTGACACAAGCAAACGCCCTTCAACCCATTTCATGTTGGTAATAGCGCTGGTGCGGTTGTTGCGTTGACGCTGCCCTTGTTTCACCAGTTTGTCTTCTGCTGGATTGGGAAGTGTAACTTCCGAGAAGGCGACATTATTCAAGTCGAGTTCAACAACGCCACCGCCATTGATTTTCAGAATGCGTGGAGCTTGTTTCGCGGCAGCGACAGCCAGAAAAACTTTGCCTGTCAGTGGGTTTACTGTCAGGTCAAGAATCTGCACGGCTTCCGGTTTCACCTTCAGAATCTCTGCAATTTTCGCGTCGATCGCTGGGATCTCAGGAGCGGTCAGAGGCCCGCGTTGGACATCTTTCGGGTCCAGTGCAACCACTTTTGCGTTTTGAGCATCACCGACAAACAGAATTCCGTCTGGCCCGAAGGACATCGTGCTGATGGACTTCAGTTCCAGCTTTCCCTGCTTCAATCCATACATGTTTTCTGCATGGACCTGCTGCACAGTGCAGACCCCCAGAACCAGTGCGAGACAGCTTGCAGCGATACGCATTGCATTTCCCTTCTGAGCAGTTCTTGAATCGTGAAGGCCGGCGGGAACAAATGTCTCAGTTGGTGAGGTTATTGTTTCTCGGTCACATCATCTGCGGATTCGGTGATGGATGCCTGGCCTGATCGTGAAGTTCTCAACTGTTCGACACTCTATCAGAATTGGTCGCGAGCCCCTTGTGAGGGAACCATCCAGCAAGGTCGACTGTACAGAACTTCCCTTCTGCGAAACTCATTCACTTCTCGCCATGTTGCACTCAATTTGAGTGAAACTCAAGGGGGGAATCTCCCACAATGATTATCGTTAGAAAGATTTCGTACGAATTCGTATCTCGTGTTTCTCGATAGCAATACGAATTTGGTTAGAAAATGGGCAGTCTTCCGAGGGCGAGAGTGTGTCGTTTGGCTGGAGATCAAGCAGGCTTAAGCATCGTCAGACCAATACGTCCTCGACCGGTGTCTACGCTATCGACCCAGACTCGAACCGTTTGGCCGACGCTTACAACATCTTGAGGCGATGAGATGAAGTGGTTGGCCATTTTGCTGATGTGAATGAGACCGTCGTTCTTCAACCCGACATCGACGAACGCGCCAAAGTCGACGACATTGGTGACCTCTCCCGTTAATTCGGTGCCGATCTGTAATTCGTCGAGAGACAGGACATTTGCTCGCATGAGCGGAGGGGAAAGATCTTCGCGTGGATCACGTCCCGGTTTGAGCAATGCTGAGAGAACCTGTTCGATCGTGTACCGATCGCTGTTCAATTCGGCTGGCATCTTCTCGGAATCACCTTGAAGTGCAGCCAGCGCTGGGCCTTTTGTGCTTGCACCCCCTGAGAGAGCCGCAGGAGTAATTCCAGCTTTCTTCAGGATCTTTCTGGCTAGGGGATAGCTCTCCGGATGAACCCAGGTTGCGTCCAACGGTTCGTCCCCTCCCCGAATACGCAAGAACCCGACAGCTTGTTCGTAAGTCTTTTGTCCGACGCCCGGGATCTGTTTCAAGGTGTCGCGAGTGGGGAACGCACCATTCGATTCGCGCCAGGCGACAATCGCTTTCGCTGTGTTTTTATTTAATCCGGAAACGTATTTCAGCAGCTCCGCACTCGCATTATTGAGTTCCACACCGACGTGGTTCACGCATGATTCGACGACATCTGCCAGTGAGGCGTTGAGTTCCTTTTCTGGCAGGTCATGTTGATACATGCCGACCCCGATATGCTGCGGTTCGATCTTCACGAGTTCGCTTAACGGGTCCTGCAGGCGTCGCCCGATCGAGATGGTTCCCCGAACTGTCGCTTCGAATTGAGGAAACTCCTCCCTTCCAACTTCGCTTGCAGAATAGATACTGGCGCCTGCCTCGTTCACGACGACATAGCGGCACGGGAGGTTGTTCTCGGCAATGGTTGCGGAGACGAGTTCCTGCGTCTCGCGGCTGGCGGTTCCGTTCCCGATGGCGAGGACTTCGACATTGTACTTTTGAACCAGACTCGTCAGTTTCGCGGCCGCCTGAGGCTGTGTTTTTGCATCAGTGATATAGATGACGTCGTTCGTGAGCACGTCCCCTTGTGCGGAAAGAACGGCGAGTTTGCAGCCGGTACGAAACCCAGGGTCGATTGCCAGAATCGTTCGTCCCAGCAGAGGCGGTTGCAGCAATAATTGACGCACATTTCGCCCGAAATTCGTCAGAGCATGCGCATGCGCCTGTTGAGTCAGGTCTCGACGAATTTCCCGTTCAATCGCTGGCCCGATCAGTCGTTTCAACGCATCTGTAATGCATTGCTCCATGAACTGCCTGGCGGAATGGCGAGCGAGATTCAAGGCACTGGCGATCCTCGCCTGTCCGAGTGCCTGATCCCATTTCATGGAGATTTTCAGTGCGTTGCGATCCTCTCCGCGATTGAGAGCCAGGATTCGGTGTGGAGGGATCTTACTCGTCGGTTGTTCAAAGGTTGCGTAGTCCTGAAATGTTGCCGCTTCTTCCGACTTTGCATTGAGCTTCGAGGAGATGGTGCAAGTTTTGATTGCGGTTTTGCGCGCGAGATCCCGTAGTTCCACTTCTTCGGAGATACGAGCGGCAACCAGATCCTGAACGCCTTGCAGAACGATGTCGACAGATGTCAGGGCAGGGTGCTTGCCAACGCAGGCAGCGGCGACCTGATTCAGATTCGCATCACCAATTCGACCTGACCAGACCGCTTTGGCAACGGGGTCGAGTCCCATCTCACGCGCTTCGTCCGCACGGGTCTTTCGCTTGCTGCGATACGGTGCATACAGTTCTTCCAGACGCTTCATTGAGTCGGCCTGTTCGATGGCCTGTTGAAGCTCTGGTGTCAGTTTTCCTTGAGCCTGAATCGCCTTCAGAATCTTTTCCCGTTCTGCAACGACGTTTCGCAGTTCCTGCAGCAGCTTCAGGATCTCTCGCAACTGGGTTTCATCTAACCCTCCCGTTGCTTCCTGTCGGTATCGGGTGATGAACGGAATCGTGTTGCCTTCATCCAGCAATTTGACCGCACCACTGACCTGACGGATGGTCAGGGAAAGCGATCTGGAAATCTGCTGAATCAATGCCGTTGTGAGTTCATCCTGAGTCATTCAAATCATCCCTGAGAAATCATCTCGATCGCAAATCAGAAGCAAGTTGTGCCAAGAGTTGATCTTCAGGTTGCATCAACACGGGAGCAGCCAGCGAGCGGCAGGATCCATTCGCCACCTGAAGATCAGAGTCTGACGAGGCGTTAGCCTGGCGGCCAAGTTAATGAGCGCTTTCCAAGCAGGTGATAGTGCAGGTGCGGGACGGTCTGTCCCCCGTCGTCTCCGGCATTGATCACGACTCGGAAGCCATTTTCGAGTCCTTCCGCCGCGGCCAGCATGTGACAGATATAGAGCAGATGTCCGAGCAGCAATTTGTCCTCAGCAGTCACTTCCTGAAGTGATCGGATCTCCTTACGGGGGATCACCAGGATATGGATCGGAGCCTGCGGGGAGCTATCGCGAAATGCGATGCACTGATCGTCTTCATGGATCAGTGTCACCGGAATTTCTTTGTCGATGATTTTTTTGAAGATGGTCTTGTCGGCCATTGTGGCTTTCTCGTCTGTTGCGGCGGTTGCTATCGGTCGCGTGCGAAGCGAGTTCCCATCAGCAGGTTCTCGCGATGAGAAGTGAAAAGGAAAGTTCTCGTGCTGCAGTGGAGTCTCCTCTGATGATCAGTTTGAAGGAGAATCCGTCCATCGACATCTTTGCTTGTTTGCCTGCTTTATCTTCTCGAAGTGCCTTACGAGATCAATCGCTATAAACCATCGAATCGTTGTTGAGATTTGTCAACCCGTCACCAGATGGTCCGGCCTCGCTGAAATTTGTGATGTAGGTTCAAGGAGCTCGCAGCAGTTTTTACTCCCGTCGCATCGGGAATCCTTGAGGAACCGCTTCCGTGAAGAACGATTCCGTCAAACTCGATCCCGATTCACAGGATGACCTGACCAGTCAGGAAATCATCCTGTCATTTATCGTGGAACTGCTGACCATCTTGCCGGTTGTTCTGTTTATTGGCTGGGGCGCTTTTGAAGTCAGCAAAGTGATCGGTCAGCCGAGTGCACCCCCGGCATTTGCCAGCGCCGAAGCAGATTCGAAGTAGCGATTCGATCGCGGAGCGTCCTCTGACGCCCTCTCTGGCGAGACGAATTCATGGTCCTCCCGACGGTGGACTAGGCAAAATTTCTGACGATGATGAGAAAACATCAAAAAGTCGACGTTGATTTTCAGGCTGCAGTGTGGTTTGTAAGGGGCAGCGAGAACTACAGTCTGAGATGGTATCCCGGATTCAAAGGGTTACTCGACTCCTGAAATTCAAAGTCACTGACTTTGGAATTTGCTCCCTGTCTTGTTAGCAACCTGAACTCTGTTCTAGGGTTAGGTTGTTACTCAAGAGGCTGCCAGTATTGCTGGAACGGCTCTTGTGGAAATTCAGGGCAGTTCGTTCGAAATTCAGCTGACTCCCCGTTAATATCAATATCGACAAGTGTGACAAGCCTGTTTTTCGGTATCTGCCGAGAAGAGATGTCAACTTTGAGAGATCCGCGAACTTCTTGGTACCTGTGAAGGTGTGGCAATGAGGTTGAATGCTTCCCCTCGATCGATCAGCGTCAAAGTTGGCCTGATTGCATTTATTGTCTTTGCATCGTGGTGGGGCGTTAGTAACTCCGTCGCAATTGCACAGGACGAAGCTGCTGCCCCTCCGGCGGCGCCTGCTGCTGCTGAACCGGCCGCCGCTGAAGCCCCAGCGGATGCTGCAGAGGTTCCTGCAGCAACATCTGAAGGCGGACACGGCGCATCCAAAAGCTACCTGTGGTGGATCATCGAGTCTTCAGGATTGATTGGTCTCTTCCTGTTGATTATTTCGATTTTCTTCGTCGCGAAAGTCTTCCAGCAAATGGGAGAAATTCGTCTCGTGAACATCGCTCCGGCCTCTTTGATTGAAGAGTGCGAAGAACTCCTGAACGCCCGGGATTATCCAGGGATTTACCGCCGCGTGAAAGACGACCCAAGTACCTTGGGAACTCTGTTGACCGCCGGTCTGACCGAATTGCAGTACGGGCTGACAGAAGCTCGTGAAGCGATGGACATTGCAGCCGAAGTTCGCGTCGCAAACCAGGAAAAGAACATTGCGATGCTCGCGGTGATCGGAACTCTGGGCCCGATGATCGGACTGCTGGGAACGCTGAAGGGGATGATCGCGAGCTTCAGCGTGATCGCGTTGTCCGATACTCAGCTGAAATCAAGCGAGGTCGCAGGCGGGATTTCGGAAGCGTTGATTTTGACCTTCGAAGGGGTTTTGGTCTCCGTTCCTGCGATTTACTTCTATGCTGTGCTGAAAAACCGAATCTCTGCTCATACTGCAGAAGCCGTTCTTATGGCCGACTTGTTTCTCCGTCGCCTGAATACGATTTATCGTGGCAGCAAATCCGGAGAAGAACAGGCATCTACATAGCCCGTAATCTCTTTCTGTACATGAATTTCGGGAGATGATGTATGAGCCACGGTGGTGACGGCAATACGGCCGAACCCGACCTGACCCCCATGCTGGACATGGTCTTCCAGTTGATCACCTTCTTCATGCTGGTGATCAACTTCAAGTCAGCTTCAATGGATTTGTCTTTGAAGCTGCCAGTGGTGGGTTCAGCAAGACCGGTCGAGAACGAAGGCGTTGAGGACTTTCTGGTTCTGAACGTCAATAAAGAGGGACAATTGGTGATCTATAACCTGGTCACTCCCTTGGAAAATTATTTGAACAGCGAAGCGCGTGTCTCACGCATGAAACTGACCGGTGCAGAGGCTAAAGATCCTAATGCTGAGCTGCCAACGTCGATCGTGATTCGCGCTGACAAAGCGGTCAAATTCAAGGACCTCAATCGGGTCTTCACTGAATGCCAGAAGCGAGGTTTTCGCAAGTTCTCGCTGAAGGCCTTTAATATGGAGGACCCGGCCAATGAGCAGTAGACGACGACGTCGACGAAAGAAGGGTGGTGAAGAGGTCAAGTTGAATATGGCGGCGATGCTCGACATGGCCTTCCAGTTGTTGACCTTCTTTATCATGACTTTTCGGCCTTCCCCGATCGAAGGTCAAATTGCTCTGAATCTGCCACCACCGGTGGCAGTGACTCAGTCGCGGCCAATTCAGCCTAATGATCAGGCGAAATCCGATGGTCCGTCACTTCCGGGCTTTGGAACACTGGTCATCACGGTGAAAGCGTCGGATAATGGAGAGTTGCAGTCGCTGGTCCTTGGGGAACGTCCACTTTTGAGAGGGGCTCTTCGTTCAGGGGATGCCAATGCTCTGGATCGTGAACTGCAGAACATCTTCACGTTGTCTGGTGGAACTTTTGATGCAATTCAGCTTCACATCGACCCGAAGTTGAATTACTCAACGTTCCTGGCACTGATGGACGTCTGTGCCCGGCAGAAAACTGCGGACGGCAAGAAGCTTGAGAAGCTCAGCTTTATTGAATTGAAGTCGCAATGACCGGCAGAATCCGATATTCATCCCGACGCCTAGCCGGGCGTCGGGATGGACGACGACTGGTGACAATGATCTGTATGCTGTTCCTGTTGGGGATGATGATTTCCCACACCAGCAAGCCAGAGACTTGGCATTGGCTTGCTGAGGATGTCGCTATTGCACAGGAATTCGGTGGCGTGCAGGCGTCAGCCGAAGGCGAAAAGGCTACAGAACCGACGAAGCCAGCGGCCGAAACTCTCATTCCGAATCCGACCGATCAGGATCCAGAAGAGTGGGCGAAAGCTCAGGATCAGTTTCGAAATATTCTCGATAAGCAGCCGATTAACGTCGAGGATATGCCCAGCTATTGGCGCTTGTTCCGCTGGAGTCGAGCACAGACTCAGGACGAGTTGCTTAAGCGTTCAGTGAAGAATCCGTTCTTCACACAGATCTGGGAAACGCCGGCCAAGAATCGCGGAAAGCCTTACACGCTCAAACTCTATGTCCGCCGTGTCCTTTCGCATGAGCCGGAAGAGAATTCAGCTGGCGTCAAGAAAGTCTATGAAATCTGGGGTGTGACCGAGGAATCTCGGGCGAACCTTTTTGTCATTGTGACAGATCAGCTGCCGCCAGGCTTTCCTGAAGGGGATAAGGTCGAGGCAACCGCATTGTTTACAGGGTATTTCCTGAAAATTCTGGGGTACCAGGCGTTTGATGCGCAGCGCGGGGCGCCACTGATGATTGGAAAAATCAAAGCGAATCCTGTGCGTCAAGGCGGCGGGAAAAATCCCCCGATTGCTCAGGATATGATGTGGTTGACTGTCCTGGCCGGGATTTTGATCTGCGGATTTCTGTGGGTGTCGCAGTATATCCCGTGGCCATGGCGAACAGTCCAGGCTCGTCCGGGACGTGACATTATTCGGGTGACCGAAGAAGACGTTGAGACCTGGTTGGCGAAGCCGCCTTCCAACCCGCCGGTTCAGCCGCCTCCAATCGTCGATAAGAATGACAAGTAAACTGCTCGTCAGTTGACTTGAATTGGGTTGCCAGTGGCATGCTCGAAACAAAAAGAAAACCGCCGGACACCAAGTGTTCGGCGGTTTTCTTCGTTATCAGGGAGGTCGAAGAATCCCGTCCGGTTTGGGCGGGATTGCTGCGAGACCACATACTGGACGGTCTAGCTGACCAATCCGCGGCGACGGAGTTCGGAAACAACATCGCGGACAATCTGAGTGACGTCTGGGGTAGAGTGTCCGTTCGACAGGCGAATGGAGGATCTGTCTTCGATGTAACCGCGTTCAGCGAGCTTGCTTCGAAGTGTCTGGCGGAGCACGGACAGATCTGATTTCTGCTTGTCGGACATCGGCTGACGTCCTTCACCCATGGTGAACCCGCGGAACTCAACTGCCGCGCGGAACCCTTCTGGGAATTCCGATTTGAAGATCATCGCGTCGAACATGTCCATCAGGTCATACTGGATCTCCCGAGCGACATCGATGCGTCCAGAAATAGTTGTTTCGTAGAGACTTCGGGTCATTTCAGGGACGATACCGCTTGATGCGTTCGTTCCGCCGTCGCAGCCGATGAGCAGCATTGGCATCAATGCTGGATCCCAACCGGTCATGAAGCTGAAATCAGGACGATTGGGGCGGATTGCCTGAATCATTCGCATCATGTGCGGAATGTCCCCGGACGAGTCTTTGATCCCGATGATTCGTTCGCAATCTTCACTGAGTCGCTGGACGGTTGCGACATCAATCGGGCTGGCGAACATTGGGATGTTGTAGAGTGTTACGTCAATCGGTGTGTTGCGACCGATTTCGCGGAAGTAGGCGTAAACCGCTTCCGGGCCCAGTTTGTAGTAGTAAGGGGCGACGATCGCGACGGCCCGCATCCCCAGGTCGGAGTAGTACTCGCAGGCTGCGATTGTTTCGCGGGTGTTGGCTTCTGCTGCCCCGACGAGGATGGGGACGCGCCCGCGTGTCTGATCAGCGATAATTCGAGCGATTCTTCGGCGTTCTTCTGCTGTGAATCGTGTGAATTCGCCGGTGCTTCCGTTCGGATACAATCCGTGGACCCCGTGATCAATGAGCCAATCAATGTAGCGTCTCAGTTCGGGCTCATTGATTTCTCCACGTGAATCGAGCGGGACCAGGTTCGGCGTATAGATGCCGGTGAGCCGTCTTGGGTCAGTTGCTGGCATAATCATCGGACTTCAGGCACGTTGATTGTTTTGAGGGCAGGTCTTGGTCCCACTCTGGGCCAAGCTGTGATTTTTGGAGTTAATCGTTATAGGTTACTCGATTGTGCTAATGATTCTACAATCGGCAAATTCAGCCGATTTTGTGGATGTTATCAAAGTCCACCTGTCGGATTTCTGCCGGGACAGTAGAATAGACGCAATTACATATCCTGCAGAATTGAAATCGGGTTTTCCCGGTTCTCGCCATTGCAAGGTTCAGACGTTCCCCAGCCAGTGCTGCGTTTTGGAGTTGCGGTCGTGTCGGTTGAATCGATTCCGTTGTCCGTTCAGAACTTAGCTTTTGCCGAAGAGATGTACGCCCGGTACCTGGAACAGCCCGGAAGTGTTCCTGCCGAGTGGCGACATTACTTCGACAACCTGAAAAATGGGGATGTAAATTCTGCATCCGGCTGGTCACCTGAGAGCCCGTTTCCTCAAAGGAGTATCTTTGATCCTCCTGCTCGTGTGGCAGCATCAACGCCGGTTTCGGCTGGTGCACTGGAAGTCGCCAAGCCGCAAGTGCTTGACGTTCCAGCCTATCAAGAGCGAATTGATCAGCTCATTCAGAATTATCGGGTGAGAGGCCATATGTTGGCTTCGATCGACCCGTTGGGCAAGCAACGCCCAAGTCCACCAGAACTCGATCCGTCATTCTACGGATTTGATGACGCTGACCTCGATCGCGAACTTTCCGCATCGTGGGACTTTGGTGGAAGTCAGATTCATACTCTTCGCGGAGTTCTGAACTGGCTGAAAGAAACATATTGCCGTTCAATCGGTGCTCAGTTCATGCACATTGACAGCCTGCAGGTGCGCCTGTGGCTGGCTCAACGCATGGAAGAAACCGGAAACCGCATCCAACTTGCCCGACAGGATCAGCTTCGCATCCTGAAGCGACTGGCAGATGCGGTTGTCTTTGAAGAGTTCCTCGCCCGAAAGTTCGTGGGAGCAAAGAGCTTCTCGCTGGAAGGTGCCGAAAGTCTGATCCCATTGCTGGATATGGCGATCGACAAGCTCGGGAACGAAGGAACCAAAGAAATTGTCATCGGGATGGCCCACCGCGGACGTTTGAACGTCCTCGCGAACATTATGGGCAAGTGTCCTCGTGCGATCTTCCGCGAGTTCGACGATGCTGACTCCTTGCACCTGCACGGCGGCGGCGACGTGAAGTACCACCTCGGCTACAGCTGGGATTGGATTACTTCGCAAGAGAACAAAGTTCACCTTTCGCTGTGCTTCAACCCTTCACACCTTGAGTATGTGAATACGGTTGCGATGGGGCGTACCCGAGCGAAGATGGATCTGTACGGTGATTTCCGCCGTGAATCTGGTGTGACGCTGCTGATTCACGGTGATGCTGCATTTGCCGGTGAAGGGATTATCCAGGAAACTCTCAATCTGAGTGAACTGGAAGGTTACTCGGTCGGCGGAACGATCCATCTGATCGTGAACAACCAGATCGGGTTCACCACTTCACCTGAAGAGAGTCGTTCAACAACATACGCGACTGACGTCGCCAAGATGTTGCAGATTCCAATCTTCCACGTGAACGGGGAAGATCCGGAAGCAGTTGCTCAGGTTCTGCATCTTGCCCTCGATTTCCGTAAACGCTTCCAGCGTGATGCGGTCATCGACATGTACTGCTATCGCCGTCGTGGACATAACGAAGGTGATGAACCGGCGTTCACACAGCCGGTCATGTACAAAGAAATTCGTCAACGTCCGAACGTTTACTCAGGATACCTCGAAGCTCTGGAGAGCATGCAGGGTGTCACACGGGAAGAAGCGGAACGGATCGTTGAAGAGCGACGACAGAAGCTTGAAAACGAACTGACCGAAGCTCGTCGTGACGACTACATTCGCTGCATCGATAACTGGGGCGGCGTCTGGGCCGGATATTACGGCGGACCGGCGACTCGGGCAGATCACCCGGATACGAAGGTCGATAAGAGTAAACTGAGCGACCTTTTGACACGGTTGACTCATGTCCCGGCTGGGTTCGAACCGCATCCGAAAGCTCAGCGTATTCTGGAACAACGCCGCAGTATGGCGGAAGAGAAAGAATCACTGGACTGGGGAGCTGCTGAATCTCTGGCATTTGCGACTGTTCTGGATGACGGGGCTCCGTTCCGTATGACAGGGCAGGATGTGCGTCGCGGAACGTTCAGTCATCGCCATGCGTTTCTGCATGATGTGAATAACGGCCAGCCGTACAACATGCTCTCGAACGTTGTGACCGACCCGAGCAAAGTGAGTCTGTTCAACAGCCCGTTGTCAGAAGCAGGCGTTCTGGGATTTGAGTACGGTTACAGTCTCGATTGCCCGGAAGGTCTTGTGATCTGGGAAGCCCAGTTCGGAGACTTCTGTAACGTTGCCCAGGTGATCATTGACCAGTTCATTGCCAGTGCCGAAGACAAGTGGAATCGCTTGTCCGGTCTGGTCATGTTGCTGCCTCACGGGTTTGAAGGGCAGGGGCCAGAGCACTCCAGTGCACGCCTCGAACGATTCCTGATGCTGTCTGCAGAAGACAATATTCAGGTTGTTCAGCCTTCGACTCCGGCACAGATCTTCCACCTGTTGCGTCGTCAGGTGCTTCGTAAGTGGAAGAAACCACTGGTCGTGATGACTCCAAAGAGTCTGTTGCGTCACAAAGAGTGCGTCTCAACCTTGGACGAACTGGCAAACGGCAGCTTCCAGCGATTCATTCCTGATCCTGAATTCAAGGACTTCAAGAATGTGAAGCAGGTGCTGATGTGCTCCGGTAAGGTCTATTACGACCTGATCGATCGTCGTCGCGAAGGTGGGTACGAAGGCGTCATGATCGTGCGAGTCGAGGAACTTTATCCGTTCCCGTCATCGTCGCTGAAGCAGTTCTTCCATGAACTCGACGACAGTGTTCCATTCAAGTGGGTGCAGGACGAACCATCCAACATGGGTGCCTGGCCGTACATTCGTGCTCGATTCGGGGATAAGTTCCTGAAGCGATTCAACATTGAACGTGTGAGCCGTGCACGAAGCGCCAGCCCTGCAACCGGTTCTTCAAAGGCACACAAACGCGAACAGGATGAATTGCTGACTGCCGCGTTCAGTAAGGCGACACAAGAGAAATCGGTATCGATTCCTTCTCAGTCAATCGGAGCAGGAACATAGTTGTCGCTGACAGCCGGCGATGATCGCTGATGTTCAATAATTTGAGCCTGACTCGACCTCACAGTTGAGTCAGGCTTTTTTCTTGATGCCGACTCTCGGTGCCTTAAGAGGAATGCCAGTTCATTGATGCGGAGAAGTTCTCTATTTGGTGCGGAGCCGATTCCGGGAAAGTTCTAGTTCTGCTACTGCACGTTCCGCTGCGGCGAACCTATTCTTATAGAACGGGTCTGACGGGCAGTGTGCATTTGCGTCAGCACAGTTCGCTTTGATCTGGTTTGTCATGAGTCAAAATCTCGAAGCTGCGTTACCGGAGTCGAATCCTGTCCCTGAATTCACTTCGTTCGGGGTTCTTTACGGATTGAGTCTGTCCCACTTTCTGAATGACACGGTTCAGGCAGTCATTCCAGCGCTATACCCGCTTTTGAAGCAGTCTCATGGTCTGACATTTACGCAGATCGGGCTGATCACACTCACGTTTCAGATGACAGCGTCTTTGTTACAGCCTGTTGTTGGATTCGTGACGGATCGTCGCCCGCAACCGTATTCGCTGGCCTTGGGGATGGGGTCGACACTGATCGGCCTGTTGATGCTGTCGCAGGCACATTCGTTGTTGATGCTGTTGATCTCTACCGGATTGGTCGGACTTGGTTCCTCTGTCTTCCACCCGGAAGCGGCGCGGCTGGCGATTCTTGCATCCGGTGGACGTCATGGATTCGCTCAATCGGTATTCCAGGTTGGCGGGAATCTCGGGACTTCATTTGGGCCCTTGCTCGCCGCATGGATCGTGATGCCGCGAGGACAACCGGCGGTGGCATGGTTTGCTGTGATCGCCTTGCTGGCGATGATCGTCATGGCTCGACTGGGAATCTGGTATCAGCAGCAATTAACGATCGAGCGTACATCTACTTCGAAGCGAGCAGTGAAAAGAGCGAAGCATTCTTTATCGAATTGGCAGGTTGTCTGCGCAATGCTGGTGTTAATTGTGTTGATGACGTCGAAGTACTTTTATCTCGTCAGCCTGACAAACTACTACACGTTCTATCTGATCGAGAAGTTCCACGTCTCGGTGCAGACTTCGCAGCTCTGCTTGTTTGCGTTTCTGTTTGCAGTTGCCGCTGGAACGATCATTGGAGGTCCAATCGGGGATCGTCGTGGGCGAAAAATGGTGATCTGCGTGTCCATCTTCGGGACAGCGCCGTTTTCGCTCGCATTACCTTACATGAACTTCTCAATGACCATCGTCATGAGTGTGCTGGCCGGGATGATTCTGGCGTCGGCCTTCTCTGCGGTTCTTGTGTTTGCACAGGAGTTAATGCCGGGGCGAGTCGGACTCGTGGCGGGGTTGTTCTTTGGGTTCGTTTTCGGAGTGAGCGGTGTTGCTTCTGCGATCATTGGAATCTGGGCAGATCGAACAAGCATTACCACGATTTTCGAAATCTGCGCCTATATCCCGTTGCTGGGAGTACTGGCGGTTTTGTTGCCGAATATGAATCGACGGACAACCGCCCCTCAGCTGGCTGCCTAACGCGTGACAAGATGGAGTTCGTCGGATTCGCTGCTTCGAACTTCTGGGAGTCCCGCTGCTCTTAAAGAGCGGCGGTGATTTCCGCGAGAGCAGCGAGTGTGAGATCGATTTCGTCTGCAGTGATTGCTGGACCAAGGCTGAATCGAATGGTTCCACCCTGTTCGAGTGTTCCCAGAGCATCGTGAGCCTTGGGGGCACAGTGGAAACCTGCTCGCGCCTCGATGTCATAGTGTTCATCAAGTAACGTTGCCATCACTTGTGGAGTGACCCGATCGAAGCTGACGCTGATCACAGGGACTCGTTGGATCTCTGGCGCGGAGAGATGAACATGCACGCCGGGAAGTGATTCCAGACCGGCGATGAATTGTCTTGTCAGTTCACTTCCATTCGAGATCGAAAGGGAATTCAGTGTCCCCTGATTTCGGTCGAGTGCGGCTTCTAACCCGAACAGACCAGGGACGTTCAGGTTGCCTGGCTCGTACCGTTCCGGGAGCTGCAGTGGCTGCTCTGGAGACTCGCTACTTGTTCCTGTTCCTCCCTGACGGACAGGTTGAAGTTCCTTCTCGATCCCGGGGGCGATTACCAGAACTCCGGTTCCCAGCGGTCCCTGTAACCCTTTGTGACCTGGCGCGGCGATCAGATCGGCTCCGGTCTCTTTCAAGGTGACAGGAATCGCTCCTAGTGTTTGTGCGGCGTCGAGGAGGACGAACGCTCCGGCGGCATGTGCCAATCGTGCCATCTCTTCGACCGGTTGAATCACCCCTGTTACGTTCGATGCATGAGTGATGATGACCAGTCGTGGGGAATTCCTGAGTGCTTCCGCATAAGCATTCAGGTCGACAGTCCCTGCCGTGTCTGGCGGAACGAACGTCGTCTGAACTCCCTGCGACTGCTGGAGGGAATGTAGCGGACGGAGAACAGAGTTATGTTCCCAAACTGTTGTAACGACCTGGTCGCCTGCACGCAGCAACCCATGAATCGCGAGATTCAGAGAATCCGTTCCATTCGAAGTGAAGATGACTCGACTGGAATCTGTGGTTCCAACAAGTGCTGCTATTCGTTGCCGGCATCGATCAATGACTCTTTGAACTTCACGCCCTCGACGCGTCGTTCCACGTCCTGCTGCGACGCCGATCTCGTTGATGTACCGGACCATTGCAGCTCCCACCTCTGGAGGTTTAGGGAAACTGGTCACGGCATAGTCGAGATAGATTCGGCGCTCAGACATGGTCATCGGTGACGGAGTTCCATTCAACTATCGAGTAAGAGGTTGGAGTCAGGTGTTCGACACAGTGGAGTTGCAGGCGTTCTTCGCAATGAACTCCATTATCTCTCCATATAATAGATCGAAGCTGTCTGGAAGCGAATCTGTTGAGATCTCTGTTCTTCTGCGTTTCAGCGATGCCGGACCGAAATTCACGCTGCCTGACGTGATTCTGTTTGTTGATGAGTGGCTCGTTTTGTCGATGCAACGCTTTTTTGGGTAAGTGGTTGTGTCGCGGTGGTCGGTTTTCTTCTGCGGCCGTACAGCCGACAGACGGTTCGCTGCGCAATCGAGTTCTTCACCCTGTTTGGGTGGAATTGCCATCACGATCGGCACAATCCTTAGCCGATATACGAGATGAGGGACTTTGTCTCTGTGCCGTTTGATGCAGTGTGGTTGATGGACAGCTCTCAGCTTGAATGAGAGCGGGGGGACCCATCAGCAGCGGCGGGCTGCGAAGTGCTTTGACAGAGAATTCAAGGGGGGATGGGGCGTGATCCGAATTCAGGGAACCGTTGCGCTGATGGTACTTGCAGTGACGTCGTCTGCAGTTGCAGACTGGCCGTTCACTGCGAAAGATGGCCTGAAGCGAGGATCAAAGGACTACTACGAGGCACGTGCAAGTGATCCTCCGGGGTCGCGTCAGCACTACAAGGCCGGAAAACTCTGGCCTCCGTACCCACGCCCGGTTGGTCCCAACCAGACGTTCATCCACAAATACCATCATACGCATTACTGGCCGTATCCGTATAACTGCGAGGATCAGAAGGCAACGCGTGACATCATGAACACGCAAGTTGCGAACGGATGGGCAAATTCGACAACGATGTATGAGTACCACTTCGACCCCGCAACTGGTGAGCTGAACAGCTCCGGGATGCGCCATCTGGAGTGGGTTGTGCAGAACGTTCCTGTGGAATATCGCCAGATCCATTTGGCGAGCACTTACGACCCACAGGTGAACAGCGAGCGGACGCGAAGCATTCAACAAGGGTTGCTGAAGATCGCTTCTGCCGATCCTTCAATGGTCGTGAATCCGCGTATTTCCAGCCCGGATGGGCGACCTGGCAGTGAAGTGAACATGATCTTCCAGAAGGCCACAGAGGGAATGCCACCTCCAGTCCTGTCTCAAATTGGTGTGAATGCCAGAACCAGCAACTAGACCGGTTCGACGACTTTCGCTTTGGCAGTGTTGAAGTTTCAGTCGTCCAGTTTGTGAAGAAGGGTGGCGGCGGATCGTCGCGATGCCATCCTGTCGAATCCAAATTTCTTCGGTTCAGTTCATGTTGAAGAGGCGCGCGGCGCATGTCATCCGGTTGGCAGAATCCAGATCAGATCCATTCGCGTTTTCCAGATGAAGAATTGACTTCGGCCGACGCTGGAGCAGTCGATCTTCCGGAAGATGTGTTTAATCGTATCGTGCAACAGGTACGCGAAATCTGTGAAACGATTTCGCCGAATGAGGCACCGATCCCTGAGATCATGAACCAGTTGCAGAAGGAACTTGGGGACTTTTCTCTTCTGAATGCTCCTGAAACCGTCACGCCTGCAGCGTCATTCCAGTCGGTGAATTCTCAGGCTCAAGTTCCGCAATCGCATGACGTTGATTCGCATGCTGCGGAATCCCAGGTCGTGCGATCGCAGATTGTGCGTCCTCATCGCGCGGTCCCAAAAGCGGTTCCCGCCCCTGTTGCTCCGGAGACGCTCGCCGAATCCGGAATTGCACCGGCTCAGATTATCGACCTGACGCTGAAGTTCCTTTATCTGTCTGGGGCGGCTACTCCTGAAGCAATTTCAAGACAGATCAAGTTGCCTTCGGGAATTGTCGCAGAAGTCATCCAGTCATTGCTCATTGATCAATGTCTTGATGTGATCCTTTCGCCTGACGCAACTCTCGATGATTTCCAGTATCAGCTGACAGAACAGGGGCGAGTGCGAGCACGCGATGTGTTCCTGCAATGTCGCTACGTTGGCCCTGCACCTGTCTCACTTGAACAGTATGAAAAGCAGTGCGCCGTCCAGACCCTCTCGACGCTGCAGCTGAGTACAGAACTGCTGGAGACCACATTTTCGCCTCTGGTCCTTTCTCCAGATCTGCTGAAACGAATCGGCGCGGCGGTCTGCAATGGGCAATCCATTCTCCTGCATGGACCGTCAGGAAACGGGAAGACGGCAGTTGGAAATGCGATGGGACGCCTGATTCATCAATCTGGTGGGTCGATCTTCATCCCATACGCGATTTCCGTCGAGAATCAGATCCTGTCACTGTTCGATCCCTCGGTGCATCGCCCTGTTGAGTCGCAACATTCGGCGATGTCTGACATCGATTGCGGAGCGAATAGACACGAATCGTTGGATCAACGCTGGCGTGAAATTCGACGACCGTTCATCAGTGTCGCTGGTGAACTGACAATGGACCTGCTGCAGCCGACGTATCATTCCGGAGGTGGGTATTTCTCGGCTCCGCTGCAGATGAAGGCGAACGGGGGCTTACTGTTCGTTGATAACTTCGGTCGGCAAAGCCTGCCAATGGCGGAGTTGATGAATCGGTGGCTTGTACCGCTGGAAACGAAGTCGGATTTGTTGACGTTGAAGTCCGGCAAAAAGATTGCCTTTCCGTTTCAACTGCTGGTTCTCTTGGCCACGAACCTTCGGCCTGAAAATTTCGCGGATATCCAGTTCCTGCGACGCATTCGTCACAAAATTGAATTGGGATCGCCGACCGAGGCCCAGTTTCGCGAGATCTTCCGGCGTTGCTGCGAATCAAGACAGATTCGCTATGACGATTGGATCACGACCCGTCTGTTAACGATGCAGTATGACACGCAAAATCCACCTAAGGCGAGCGATCCTCGCGATTTGCTGGACATCATCGAAGCAATCTGCCGATTTAGGGGTGAACAACCACATCTAGGTGAACAGATTGTGATCGAAGCATTTCAAGAATGCCTTGGAGTGTCCTGCGGATCCTGAGTGGACTTTTTCCACTCGAATCGCGGCGGGTGACTTCGTTCAGGCATTCGTTTGGATCGGTTGTAAATCTGCATTGAACGTGACCGAAGACATCAAACATCAGGGTGCCGTCAGGTCGGTCGTTTGAAATGCATGATGAGAGCATCGGAGACAGGATGCCTCCGGGAGTCGGGTTCAATCGATTGATTGAACTCACTAGGGTGCATTGACAGGAGTTGTACCGTGATTCAGCCTCGTTCAGCGTCCCGACACATTGCCATCGGTTTTGTGTTGTCGTCGTGTCTGGCATCCGGGTGCGTTACCGTCTCTCCTCAGGGAACAGGCTTCAGCTGGAAATCTCTTTCCAAGCCAAAGATCCAACAGGCGAACTTCGAAGAGAAACTCGACGAAGTTCCGAAATCGCCTAAGAATCCGGCCAAGCTGAAATTAGCTTACGGGCGGATGATGGAAGAGAGTGGCGATTATGTGGAAGCACGTAAGAACTACGAAGCCGTAATTGATCTGCAGCCAAAGAATGAAGAAGCGATCCTGGGGATTGCGCGGCTGCACTTGCTGAACGGTGAAGTCGAACAGGCGGAACAAGGCTTCCGTCGCGTTGTGAAGCAGAACCCGAGTTCGGCTGCTGCCCAGTTCGGACTTGGTGAATTTTTCGCCTCTCAGAAACGCTGGAAAGAGGCGTCCGAATCTCTGACAAAAGCGATGCTCGCTGAGCCGGATCAGTCACAGTACCGTTATGCGTTGGCCGTTGCCCTGGTTCATTGCGGCGACGTCGACTCCGCCCTTCCTCACTTCATTCGAACTGTGGGGGACGCCGAGGCTCACTACAACGTCGGAATGATTCTGCAGCAGGACGGCAAACTGGCCGACGCAGAACGCCAGTTCTCGCTTGCTGTGGCGAAGAAGCCAGACTTCACCGCTGCTCAGGAGTGGCTTGCCCAGGTTCAGAGCGGGAACCCTGGTTCGAATCCGTTTCCTTCCAGCGAAGCGTTGGCACAGTCGAAAACCTCAGCATCCGGACCAGTTGCTTCTGTATCCTCAGCAGTACCAGGTTCGAACGCGACAGTTGTTCCGGCTGGACATAGTAATTCAGCGGTTGAATCCGTACCAAATATGACTCGACGTGTTGCCAACGCTCCATTCGCATTTCCAGAATCTGAAAAGTAGTCGGCGATCATTACGGGAGGGATGGCAGGAAGTGAGTCCTGTCACCCAAAAGTGACGTGAGGATATTCGGTACGATCGTTACGCGTGGAGGATGGGCAGCGAACTACTGTCTGGATCCAGACGACGCATTAAGATCAGCCGACAAGCGGGTTCAGGAGACAACAGTCACCTGTGAACTCGACAGATTTTAAAGTGAGGTTGAAGCAGCCGACGCAAGGTGTTGCTGCCAGTGGAGTTGGGAATCTGGTTCGGTTTTTTGCTCGCCGGGTTGGGTTCAGGCGTAGAATTCTGACGATTTAGCACTAATTCGTGTTTGCTTCATGGATGGACCGAGGAAGGGTGGCTCACCGCTGAACCATGAGGGGCGTGGTGGACCGACTGACAGAGGAGAGTGCCATGGCCCGAAAAGATGCCCTAATCCGGTTGCATGATCGTTTGCTGATCCAACGTGATCATCTTCGTCAAAAGCTTTCTCTTCCCCCAGTTGATTTTGGTGAAGAAGGGCGAGGCGATTCTGGTGATATGGCGACTCTGGATATTGAGCGAGAGCTCGAATCCCAACTCGTCTCACTGGAATCTCGCGAACTGACCCGTATTGAAAAGGCGATTGAAACGATCCGTAACGGAACGTATGGTCAATGCGAGCATTGTGGAACGCAAATTCCTGTTGCTCGTTTACAGGCTTTGCCCCACACTTCATGCTGCATCGATTGTCAGAAGTTGTTTGAACGACGCGACAGTCAGCGACGAAGTGAAGTGAACTGGGAACCAGCCTGGGAATATCAGTCACGAGAAAACGATCGTGAACTGACGATGAAAGACATCCATATGGATGTTGACTAAGTGCGGAGAGTAACGCGATGAAGCGAGGAACCATGCTGGCCCGATCCTGTTGTGTTTACGGCCTCATGGTGTTGACGACTGGAGGAGGAACTTCCGCAGTCTTTGCTGATCCCGTCGCACCGTTTACAGAACCTGCGGCGGAGTACGCACCTCCAGCCGCTTCTGTCGTTGCTACCTCTTCTTCCGTTGCCGATACTTTGCGTCTGGCAGGACGTCATCTTGCGGCAATCTCTGCGAAGACCATGCCTGCTGTCGTGAACATTGAGAGTTCACGGGACAGTCGTTCCGGTGAAGTTCAGGAAACAGGCTCAGGCGTGATTATGCGCAGCCCGCGCACGCCGGGAGTCTTTGTGATCACGAATCGCCATGTTGTGGCGGATGCTCGTCTGGAGCAGATTGAGATCTATCTCCATGATGGTCGGGTGCTGACTCCGACCGGTAAAGTGGAAGATGCTGCGAGCGATCTGGCGGTCCTTCGCATTACAGATCCTGGCATCCCCGTTGCGCAGTTTGCAGACAGCGACAATCTGGATATCGGTCATTTTGTGTTGGCGATGGGAAGTCCGTTTGGACTCAGCCAGTCTGTGACGCTGGGAATCATCAGTGCGAAAGGAAGACGTTCACTCGAACTTCCCGGCCGCAATGTGGTGAATCAGGATTTTCTTCAGACTGACGCAGCGATCAACCCCGGGAACAGTGGTGGGCCACTGGTTGACCTTGATGGACGTGTTGTCGGAATCAATACCGCAATCGCGTCGCAAGGGGGCGGGAATGAAGGGATCGGGTTCAGCATCCCCAGTAATCTGGTCCAATTCATTGTTGATCAGTTACTGGAGAACGGTCGAGTTCGTCGCGGATACCTTGGTGTTCAACTCGACGATCAGTTTGATTTTGCAGTCGCAAAAAGTTACTCGCTTGATCGAAAACAAGGGGCGCGCGTCACAAAGGTGCTTGAGAGCACACCTGCGGCTCTGGCCGGGATTCGGCCTGACGACATCATTCTGAACTTCGACGGCTTTGATGTTGCCGACCAGAATGACCTGGTCAATAAGGTCAACGTCACTCAACTTGATAAACGTGTTCGGGTGATTGTTCTCCGCGGTGGTCAGAAGATGACACTGCATGTTGTTCTTTCTGAGAAGCAGGATGGGGAGCGGAGTGAAGCCCCAATTCCAGATGAACTTCTCAAACCGACCTATCGAAACACTGGTCTGTCGCTGATTAAGCTTGATGACTCGCTGGCAGTGCAGAGTGGATTTGCAGCTGGGCAACAGGGACTTCTCGTTAAAGCACTTCGCAGCGATAGCGTTCAAAATGGTGCTGGAAGCAACGATGAAGATTCGTTGCAACTCTACGACGTGATCGAGGAAGTGGCTCGCCGACCGGTGATTTCCATTGAAGACCTTGATGCAGCATTGGCCGCTCAAGACACTGAACCGAGCGTTCTGCTCAAAGTCCGCCGAGTGATTGAGGGCAAAGTGCAGAGTCGTTTGGTTGTCTGGCACCGTAGGTAAAACAGCGAGCCGGTTCGAAGGTTATTCGGCTCGATTGCGAACTGTGTTGCTGAGGTGACGGCATTACAGCGACTTGCGATATTTTTCGATCGCTTCGTCCAGCTCCTTCTCCGAGAGGAATCCGTCTTTGTTCTGGTCGATGTGCATAAAATTCGCACTAATGAACGGTCGAGCCATAGCCTCTTCCGGAGAGATCTTTCCATCCTGATTGGTATCAGTCAGGCGGAGAATCGTTTCTGAACTGGCTCCCGCTGGAACTCCAAGCCTTCTCAACGTCGCATTAGGAGCTGCGTGATTTGTTGGATAGATGATGTCCATATACCCGAGAAACATCTCTTCCCAGGATTGATCGCCCCAGACAACGGTGGCTGTTGGATCCGGATTCGCAAGGTTTCGAGGGGAGTTATCGAACGTGGCTGTACAGCGAATTACTGTCCCGGATTTAATGGTCTTCGGCTCGGTCAGGCAGTAGCGGGTCTGCCAGTTGAAGTCATATTTGGGCACATTCAACAACACCTCCTCTGTGCCGTCAGGATACTCAGCGACGTATTCAAACGCCTGCCCACGAAGGTGCATGTGCGGTGACATTGAAATCAGCTGAACGTCAATCGGAAGTGACTTCGTTCTGGTGACAAATTTCTGATTGGCCAGCATCGGTTGAATCTTGAACTTCTGAGAAATTGCGACTGCAGTTTTGATCTCGTGAGTAACTTTCTCGCGGTCGGTGAAGATAAAGCCCACTTCGGTCAGGTCTTCTTGTGGAGACCCGTTGGGAGTGTAGTGGACCTCAAATCGCAACCAGCTGTTTGCCGAAATCTTCTTTGCAGCTCCATTGGGGACTGGAGTGTTTCGCAAACCGGGAACATACGCAGCAAGGAATTCCTGCTGACTTGATTTCTTATTGTCTGCGTGTGCGTAAACGATGACATGGTGCACCACTGAACGATTGCCTGGCCGGATCTCAACGCCGGTGAACCAGCGGTCTTCAGTGAATCCGCTCGGAACCCAGAACTGCTGATATCTCACCCCATCTGGTCCCCCTTCAGCAGGGACCGAAAACGGTTTGTCAGCCATGGCGACGACCGCATCGGGAGCACGTTCCAGTTGCCAGCCGTCAATGAACTTTTGCGGTTCAGGAAGCTCTGCAGGCGACCCTTCCGGGCACCCGTTCTTTACCCAGGTGGCAATCAGTTCGCGTTCTTCAGAATTCAGACTTCGATCGTTAATGAACGTGCCGAAATGCGGATCAGCGTGCCAAGGCGGCATCCGCTTTTCAGCGACGACTTCGGCAATCATCGGACCCCAGCCAGCGACGTCGTCGTATGAGAGCATCGGGAATGGACCGATTTCGCCGGGCCGATGACATGCCACGCAATGCTTTTGGAAAAGGCGAGAGATTTGATTGGAATAGGTGACGGTGCTGTCTTTGACGGACGTATTTAAGCGACCGATCAAACACCCCAGTGCCGGAGTCGAGTTCACACTGACAGGTTTGTTTGCGAGTAGTTCATCGATGGCCAGTTTCAAATCTTCTCGTGAAGGGCGGTCTCGCTGAATTCCAATGACATACTGGTCATCAATGCGGCCCTGATAACGGATGGTGCGAGATGCATCGAGAAGAAAGACTTGCGGTGTTCGTTCTGCTCCAAAGAGGTCAGCAGTTTGAGTCCCTTTGTCCTTGAGAACGGGGTAACTCAGACCCTGCCGTCGGACGAAAGCTCCGATTTCTGTGAGGTTATCCTGCAGGTTCGAGTCGACAGCGATGATGGCGACCTGATCGCGTGGGTAGGCCTCTGCGATTTGTTGCAGTCGCAACGAATAGAGCTTCGCTAGTGGACACTCTGTCCCGAGGAATGCGACAACGACCAATTTGGAATCGGCGCTGCTCGGCAACGTGACCTGATGTCCGCGATGATCCGGGAGAGTGAACTGATAACGTGATTCACCGGAGGGGACGGATTCTGCAGTGGCGATCGAAGCAGAGAGTGTCAGTATGACGCCAACGATGAACGGAAACCTGGTCATTCGACATCTCATGCATCAGTGACGTGCGACGGAAAACATCATCAACTCATCTGAATAAGCAAACTTGATTCAGGAGGCAGCGTATTGCCAGTCACTGGGATTACCTTGCTATGAAACGTCGGGTTTCAGTTGTTCGACTCAGTCTTGTCAGTTTTTGTTTCAATGCGGCGCCAGCCCCGGCGCAGCCCTTCCAGAAGCAACAGACCCAACACTGACAAGAAAGCGCCCCAGCGAATGCTTGCCGGATTGTATGTCCATGTGATGGTTTGAGAGTGATCAGGTGGTGTTGATGTGTTGACCTCAACGCAGCGAAAAAGTGGATCGCATTCAGGTGTCGTCGCATCGGCAGAAGTGATGTCATTCGGCGTTTTTGTTGGAGCGCTCAGCTTCGTGACGGTCCAGCCGGGATACTTCAGGTCCCGGAGAATCAACGTGTCAGGCCGATGAATGACCGCGTCGATAGTCACCGAGTTTGCAGTGACTTTCACGGAGCGGATTTCATTCTTTGGAACTTCATTACTCTGACTGTTTGTCTCTGGCGTCTTCATGAACGAGACGCGGGCAGGGGACCCGATGACTTTATAGAAATAAAACGGTTCCTGTCTGGCGAGAGCTCGGTTCAGAAATGGGTCCATCACGGAACCGAGTGGTTCGACAGGCCATTCTTTTTCGTTAATGGCGTGTTCCAGAAGCAGGTGAGTGACCCCGAAGCGAAGCAGGCGGTTGACCGCATCGGATCTTTCTTCCGGTACCTCCGTTTTGAAATCAATCCGCACATCATCTGATTCATAAATTTCAGGCCCGAGCCCGAGATAAACGGGAATCGCAGAGACGTTCAGAAGAGATGGGATGTTTTGCCCGGGAGCGTAAAGCCTCGCGTTCGTTTCTGTCTCTGTGAAGAACTTACGCAAAGGGCTTTCGTTGAGGTACTTGATCGGCGGATCGTTCAACAATGATGCATAGAAAACCTGACGTCCGAAATACGGACCGGTCTGGAATTGATACTGTCGACTGGCGGACCAAAGGTCTGCCGCTGTGATGCTCAGAAGGAGAGCGACCAAGACTCCTCGTGTCAGTTTATTCAATTGAAGTTGCTTCAGGATGTAATCCAGAGTGGCACCTGCAACAACAGCGATTCCCAGTGCGGCAACCAATGAATACCTGCTTGGGCCTCGGAAGAACCCGATGCCGGGAAGGCTCGATAAAAAGGCTGTCGGCCAGCCAGTCGCAAAGAGAAGCGAAATCAAAATCACAGCCAACCAAAGACTGGGGCTGTGCAGTGATAATGAGCGTCGCCACCACGGAATTAAAAGGCCAGTGACTGCCAGCAGGAACGGGATCAATCCGAGATACAGCTGGGCTTCAGCTTGATTCGTTGCATTAGGGACGGACAAGAAGCGGTTCCCCAACAATTCATCCATCGACTTTTCGTTGGCATACCATCCCCATGGCATCCAAAGTTGAGAGATTGCCATTGGGGGAAGGTGACCATATGTGGGGGCGAAGGCGTCGTTCTCCGCTTGCCGCTGACTGACCTTCTTGAGTTCCCATGTTGGCAGCAGTTGGACTCCGGCAATCAAAAATCCGAGTCCCAGAGCGAGTCCGAGTGCAATCGCACGTTTGTGAGGTTCCAACTTCTTGATGACTGAATGTAAAGCCGTCTGCTGATGGGGGTGCCGTGAATCCTGTTTTGGTTCGACAGGTTCACTTTCGTGAGTGGTTTTCGGCCTGAGTCCTTTGATCAGCCAAGGCCAGGGAATCAGTGCGAGGAGTGTGATGAACGCCAGATTGTAGTGTCCGGCGATCAGGTCGAGTGCCAGAAACAGACTCGTCAGGATGAGGTATCGGGATTTGCCGGTTTGAAGAAACGCTGTCGCTCCCCACAGAATCCAGACAAACCAGGCGCCACCAATAATGGCCCATTCCAGACAGATTCGAGCTGGGAACCATCCATAGACGAAGGCGAGTGCAGCGAAAAGGCTTCCTGTCAGTTCCAGTTGAAGTCGTCTCGCGAGCAGCACCATCCCGATAAATGCGGCGACGTAATGTCCCAGCTGGCTCAAGTTGTAAGCCGTGTTGGGAGAGAAGAACGCATACAAGAATAAGTTGGGAGGGTAGAGCGCTGCAGTCTGGCTTTCCCCGATGACGGGATACCCGAAGCCGACGAAAGGGTTCCAGAATGGGATCTCGCCGGACTTCAATGCTTCTGCAAGGACAACCTTCTGCGGGAAGTAGTAAGGGTAGATGTCTCCCCCGATAAGACCGCCTCCTTGCCAGAGTGGCCACCAGAAAATCCACGTTAGAAGCAACCCGAGCAGGGCAGCAATTGTCCCTGTCGCAAACCATCTGGTCGGATGATCAGTAGGTTTGGCTGTCGCCTTGGAAGTGGAACGCTTTGATTTCGGTGTCGAGCGGCTCATGTGAGGTGATGCGCAATTTGGCACACGAAGTGCATTATCTCGATGTGTCGTTTCGCGGAAATGTCACGAAGACGCAACGCCGCAGCGACTCCTCAGCGTAATCGAAGGATTTCTCTGGAAAAAGGCCGAGATCATTCTTTGGCCGGACTTCAGAAAATCGATTGTCGTTGGACATGAATTGTCAAAATGACAATTTCCGGTTGTAACAATTGCAATGGCAGGAAGCCGCATGACTGTTCGCACGAACACTTCAAAACTGGTTGGACTCCCCAAATCTCTCTTCTCGGGGTCCGTCCTTCTTCCTGTCGCAATCCACTCGACTCTCTGCGACTGAATCCCCCCCCTTCCTAAGTCTCATTACCCATTAAGACAATTTAGGTGCGTCCCAATCGGGGGTGCATTTGCTCAGGAGACTCTTCGATGACACGTGTCACCGTGCTGGCAGCTTTGTCTTGCTTGCTCCATGTTGCGATGGTTTATGGTCAGGAGTCTCGTGGGGTCGTTTATGATTTCACGGCGACCTGGTGTGGACCGTGTCAGCAGGTTGCACCGGTTGTTGAGAAGTTGCAGCGGGAAGGTCTCCCGATTGTGAAAGTGGATGTTGATCAGCATCCGGAGATGCAATCCCGGTTTGGTGTTCAGAGTATTCCCACCTTCATTCTGGTGATTGACGGCAAAGAAGTTGACCGCAGTACCGGACGCATGAGTGAGTCAGAATTGCGTCGAATGGCAGCTCGAGTTCCAACCCCGTCGCAGGGTAACGCACAGCCCGCACCTTCTCAGACTCGACCAGGTCTGATTCCGATTGATCTGGGGTCACCGGCCCCATTGGCCCGTCCTGCTCCAGCACCAGTAAATCCGCCAGCTGTTGAAGAAACTCGCGTGGCAGAGACTGAGCAGAAACGTGCAACGACGCTGCGTGATCTGCTGCCGTTTGGACGAAAAGATAAAACCGAAACGCAACCTGAAGTCGTGCGTGGAAACGATTCTGTCGTTGGAAACTCCGCTCAGGGATCTGCTTCTGTTGCAGCAAACGCTGAGAGTGGTCCGGTCGATCCAATGAAGGCGAGCGTTCGAATTCGTGTCATTACCAATGGCCGTATCGATCTCGGGTCGGGAACTGTTGTTTCCAGCCAGCCAGGGATTTCACAGATTCTGACCTGTGCCCATATCTTCAACGGGTTTAATGATGACTCCCGGATTGAAGTGGATGTTTTTGAGAATGGCCGACCAAGTCAGTTTCTTGCTCGCCTCGTCAAATTTGATAAGGATTCGGACCTCGGTTTGATTTCAATTCCAACGACGACTCCGGTCAGTACAGCAAAAGTTGCAACGGTTACAAACAACCCCAAGGTGAGTGACGAAGTTGCCGCAATTGGATGTAGCGGTGGAGATGAGCCGACACGTCAGCAGGCTCGAGTGACTGACATCGATAAATACGAAGGCCCACACAATCTGCTCTGCACTGGAGTCCCTGTTCGAGGGCGTTCTGGTGGGGGGCTCTTCAATCGTCAGGGAGATATCGTTGGCGTTTGCAGTGCCGCTGACGAGAAAGATCAACGCGGCTTCTACTCTGGTCTGCTCGCAATGCACAAATTGCTTGATCAGTGCTCACTCGCTCATCTCTATGCCGCTCCCGTTGCGGAAACTGCAGTCGCCGCAACTGAAACTCCTGCTTCGCGAGAATTCCCGGCAAGTATGCCTGCGACAACAGAGGCACCTTCCAGCCCGTTCGGGGAACTGCAACCTGCGGCACCTGCCAGCAAGTCACGAGCAGTTGCTGCTGCTGAAGAAGTTGTTCCTGCTGCTTCCGGAGTTGCTGCCAATCCAGTTGATGTTCAGTCCGGGAATGCTGAAGTGGTTGTGATCGTCCGTGATCGTGCCAATCCTGCCCAGAATCGAGTTGTGATTTTGCATCAGGCGAGTCCCAAGTTCATGTCTTACCTGAATGGGGAACTTCCAGAAGGGGGCATGATTGACGCGAACTTGCTGGGAGCAAGTCAGATGGAAAACGTGCCGGGCGTTCGTCGCAACGAGCGAACGACACCATCGGCAGTCGCTCCAGCCATGGCATCTCAGTCTGTTCCGGCAGTCTCTGTCCCAGCAGTGACAACCACTAAAGAGACTCTGCTGCCGACAACAATCAGTCAACCGGTTGTGCCACGAAAATTCAGTCGCTCCGGCACCCAGTCCCGGATCGCTCAGTAGTGTCTTCTGTGAACTGGTGACGCCGGATTGACTTGTGACGCTGATCTTTGATTTCAGGTTTTGAGTTCCAAGGGAACGGTGTTTTGGGGGAATCGCTCTCCTGCTGACGGCGGGGGAGCAAACTGGCCGCCTTAGCTGTTGGGGCGGTGAAATCTTCTGATTCTCACAAAATCTTCTTGATTCCGCTCAACCTGAAATCATCTCTGAAAGTATTTCTTCGAAACATCTTGCTCAATATTTGTGGTAACGGTACACCAAGGGTAAGCTTAATGGGCTTACGTTCGGCTGCCGGACCTCAGTAATGGTTGTGGGCTAGATTCAATTTGAAGTGTCTGCGAGAGGTTGATTGCGGTTCGCACCTGAATGAAGTGTTCGTACTTTGAAAGTTCGAAGCACATTCGTCTGCACTCGACGACGCCAGATATTTACCACCTTATCGATTCAAGCAATCTACTCTCTAAGGATGAAAATATGCGGTTTCCTGTTGCGTTTCGGGCCCTGACTGGCATTTTTGCCCTGACCGGGATGCTGGCATTTTCGTCAGTTTCTGCTTCGGCTGCAGACAAGGTTGTCCCGGCCGATCAGCGATTGCCACCCGGCGTGCTGTTGTATGTAACGTCTCCAAACGTGGTGACAACTTACAACCAGTTTATGAAGACATCTGCCGGCGAGCTTTTGCAGGATCCAGGTCTGCAGAAGTTCTTTGATCAGGTTAAGGGACTTGTTAAAGAAGGTCAGCAGAAAGCGGAAGAAGAACTGAAGCTCCCGTTGAAAGATCTGGTTGATCTTTTCTCTGGTGAAGTTGCTGTCGCTGTCGTTCGTCCAGTCGGCCAGCCATTGGGGTGGGTTTCGCTGATTCAGATTGGTGATCGCCAGTCGACTCTGGATACTCTGCTGGCTCGTGCTCAGGAATCGCTCGACGAAGATAAAAAGGTCACCATTGAAACTGAAGATTTCGATGGAACGAAGATTAGCGTTGTGACAATCACAGACAGTGAAGAGGAAGAAGACGCAGTGCCTGTGTCATTCTCTTACTGCGTGAAAGATGGCGTCTTTGTTGCAGGAAGCGATGTCGGAGTTCTGGAAACTGTTCTGGAACGCTGGGATGGCTCAAACGACGAGAACTTCTCAAAGAACCAGATCTACCAGAAGATTCTGAGCAAATGCGCAACTGACGCGGCTGTGAAGCCAAACGCCATCTGGTTCGTCGATCCAGTTGGTTTGCTTGCCAGCGGTCTTTCCATGTCTCCACAGACTCAGAACTTTGCTGGCATGATTTATATGCCAACATTGGGTCTGACTGGTCTGAAGGCGATTGGTGGAACTTATGAACTGGACACCAAAGATTTTGACCATGTCAGCCGTTCAATGGTCTATCTGGAAGGGGCTCCAACCGGGATCGTGAAGATCTTCCAGTTGCGATCCAGCCCGTTGAATGTTCCAGCCTGGGTTCCAGCTGATGCTGGTCAGTACCTGTCGATCGACTGGGATATCAAAGGTGCCTACGAAGCCATCGAATCGATCTACGATTCCTTCCTCGGCCCAGGCCGATTCGCAATGGCAACTGCCAATGTTCTCGAACAGGCCGGTGTCAACCTGAAGCTGAAGTCAGACGTCATCGATGTTCTCAGCGGAAAGATCGAAGGTTACTACAACCCAGGTGCAACCTCTCCTGAAGATTTCAAAGGAGTCTTTTCGGTTGGTGTGACTGATGCAGCCAAAGGCCAGAAACTGGTTGAAGGTCTGTGGACACTCGCTGGCGGATCAACAAGCAGCTCATTTGAAGGAGCGACTCTGTTTCAGGGTGCCGGTGACGATACACCACTTGCCGCTGCAGTGAAGGGGAATGCGATCTTCCTGTCCACAAACCAGGACAATCTGAAAACGGCTTTGGTCCCACGCACTGGACCATCTCTCGTTGATTCCGAAAACTTCAAGGCTGTGAAGAAATTCCTGCCTTCCAGCGTGAGCATGCTCGGCTACAACGACGTTCGTCAACAGATTGGCGATGTCTACGAGAAAGCTCGTAATGGCGAATTCGATGGCCTGGCAGAAGGCAAACTTGATTTCGGTCTGCTGCCACCATTCGAAAGTATCAGCAAATATTTCACTCCATCAGCTGCGTACTACACCCCAGATGAAAATGGAACGCTGGGTGTGCAGTTCTCTCTGAAACGCTCGAAATAACGCTGGTTGAATCTGTAGACAGACATATGACGGCGGGGAGCAATCGCTCCTTGCCGTTTTTTTATTCCCCCGGGCTTCCACTGAACGTCATTGTCTGATTGAATGGGACGCCTTGGTCCGATATTGTGCAAATCAGCGCAGGTATTTTGAGTGAAGTCGTGTGAGTTCACTGGATTTCTGCAGCCTATCAGGGACGCTGGCTCAGGCGGATTTCCGCTCCTGCCAGAATGTCGGCACGGACGAGTCAGGAGCGAGAGGATCGAACATGGGATTGTTCACCGGTAAGAAGGGTGTTGTTTTCGGAATCGCCAACGAGCGGTCAATCGCTTGGGCAATCACTCAGAAACTGCACGAAGAAGGGGCGGAGATGGGGTTTACCCACCTGCCCGACAAAGATCCTGTTCGCCCAAAAAACGAAAACAAAGTTCGTAAACTGGTCGATTCCATCGGGGCGAAGTTCGTCATTCCTTGCGAAGTTCAGCGCGATGAAGACATGGATTCTGTCTTCAAGGTCATTGAAGAGCAGTTCGGCAAGATCGACTTCATTCTGCACAGCATTGCATTTGCCCCACCAGCAGACCTGACAGGTCCAGTATACGCTTCAAGCCGGGAAGGCTTCAAAACAGCGATGGACATCAGTGTTTACAGCCTGATTGCCATGACCGGCCGGGCAAAACCACTGCTGAACGCTGGCGGGTCAGTTCTGACACTGACTTACCTCGGCGGCGAACGCGTGATCCCAGGTTACAACCTGATGGGATTGTGCAAATCCGCTCTCGAAACCGCGATGGAATACATGGCGAGCGAGCTCGGCCCAGATGGTGTTCGCGTCAACGCTTTGAGCGCTGGTCCAGTGAAGACTATCAGCGCCAGCGGTGTCGGCGACTTCAAGAAGATGCTGAACCTGTACGAAAACTTCTCTCCTCTGCGTCGTAACATCGGCGAAGAAGAAGTCGGCAAGGCCGGGATGTTCCTGCTCAGCGACCTCGCTTCAGGGATCACCGGCGAAACCCTGCACGTCGACTGCGGTTACCACTGCATGGGCGGTCCTCCATTGGACGCGTTCAAAGGCGAAGAAGCCTAATTTACCAGCTGCTGTCTCTGGTGTTGTTTGTTAACCCAACTGCATTCAGGCGACAGATCAGATAAAATGAAGCCGCTTTGGGAGTTTTCCAGAGCGGCTCTTTTTCTGCATACCGTCTCACGTTATGGCCTGAACGGGGGCAGTGCAGTCGATTCAATTGTCATGTGGTGAGCAGCCTGCTCAAGTTGGGGACGACTTGTTCTCCACCGGGAGTTTCAGATGTCAGAAGTGAACCTGAATCGCAGTCCTGAACTTCTTTCGGTTCAGTCGAGTCGTCTCGTGATCATTGATGTTCAGGAACGACTCCTGCCGGTCATTGCATCGCATGACACCGTGCTCGCCAACTGTGTCAAACTGTTGAAAGGGGCAGCGTGTCTGGGGGTTCCCAGCTGTGCAGCGGAACAATATCCCAAAGGGCTCGGGCAGACCGTCGAGCCGATTGCCGAGTTCGTTTCAGAGCGTTCGGCGAAGATGCGATTCAGCGCGAGTGAAGCATTCGACTGGGCTCGTTCAGGCTCCGCGTCTGACGCGAGGCATCAGGTCGTGCTGGCGGGGATCGAAACTCACGTTTGCATCCTGCAGACTGCATTAGACCTGCTAGCGGCAGGTTTCGATGTGTACGTCGTCGTCGATGCGATTGGAAGCCGCTTCGCCATCGATCATGAAGTCGGGCTGAGGCGTCTCGCGGATGCCGGGGCACGACTCGTGACCACAGAAATGGCCTTGTTTGAGTGGTGCGAAGTCGCGGGAACGGATGTCTTTCGGCAATTGAGCAAAATCGTCACCGGCCGCTAAGACCGTTCTGGTCTATCGAGGGGCCACGCAGCAGTGTTCTCGGCAGCTGTGTTCTCGACAGGGGGGCCTGAATGCTGCGTGCCAGGAACGGGGGATTTACTGGCGGCGAGCACTCGGGAACTGGTAGTTCGGTGCGTCTGAGTTCGTCTTGATTCCCTCCGTCGTCGGGACGAGAGAAGAATTGGGACGGATGCCGGCAGGTCGCCCTTTTTCTCCCTGACTCTGTGTCACGTTGTCGGTATGGTTCTCGGCTTGTGAGACACGCAGCAAGCGAGGAATGGAGTGCAGAGGGCCAACTTCTCGTGCCGCTGTGTATTGCGGAGGAGTGGCTTCTGCCTGATTTTGTGGACTCTGAGACCGGTAGATGGTCGCGTCTGGAGCGTCGCTCGCTGGCATTTCTACTTGAGCGGCTGCCTGAGTCGCTTCAGAGGCCGGAGCTGCTTGAGAGACGACGGCGACCTGCGTTGGAATCTCTTGCTGGAAGCCAGGTGACCCTGCATTGATCCAACCGGTCCACTGTTGTTCCAGATCTTCAAGCGACTGGATTCCATAGTTTCGAGCGACGGCTTGTTCCCAGCCACTGCGGTGGGCGTCATCCAGAAATCGCAAGTAAATGCGGCGTCCTTCGGCCCCTTTAATCCCCACCAGATAGCTGGCGAGGGAATAGCCTTCAGCATAAAGGGTCAAGACGTCCCGCATGTCGCTGGGATACTCGCGGATTGCCAACAGGTTGCGAAGGGGAATCCGGCGAGATGTGTGAAAGACCTCTTTGATGATTTCCAGTTGCCGAGCCTGTTCGGATTCATGTTCGAACAGAGTTGCGGCCCCTTCATCAGCCCAGCGAGGTAATGGTCGTCGAAAGTGCGACGCAAAGATGGTGTGGTTCACTTCGTGTGGAACGACAGAGTCCAGGATGCGTTCGAGCGTTCCCTGAACATGCATTTTCCACCCGTGAACTTCACCGTTTTCGAAGGTGAAAGTGGTCTGTCCGCTGGCCCCGATCTGGCCAACTTTGACTGTGATCGGGCAAGGACGATACCAGTTTGGCAGAGTCTGCCCGAGCCATTGAATGGCCAGTTCCCGTCGCCAGTATTCGGCGCATTTTGCAACTCGACGTGCAATGTCATCACTCGGCGCAGTCACCATGAAATTGGTGGTGGTATGCGTTCCGGCGATGACTGGCGCTGCTAAGTGGTGAACAAGGGCAGCTGTGACAATGAGGGCATAGCAGCCCAGAAGGCGTCTTCGCATTGCGTCCATGCACTTGGTCGAGAGGAAAAATGAGTCAGCGGGACAAGTCGACGACCGAATGGCGTATCCATGCCGGAGCGATCGTCAACTTGATTTCATGCAAGAGGTGGGCCAAAGGCGCAGGCTATTGATCAGAAACGCTGCGGTTTCTTGGTAACCTGTTGAACCTCCGGCAGTTATTGCTGCTCCATTTTTCTGTCCGGACAAGTGTCCTGCCAGGGGTGGGATGTAATTAGTGCAATTGTGCCGGAAATGACGGCAAACGATTGTACTTCTTACATACCCCCAAGGGTACCTCTTTTCTGTCCTATGCGAATGAAATTCATTCAGGTTGCTGCATCGATCGAACCGCTCATCGAAGGCGTTCTACGGGGCGGAATTGGGGAGTTGCAGATCGCAGAGCGGAATGACATCGGTGGCGGAACGTAAGAGTTCGCCAATTGTCACGCTGGCGAAAGCGGTCTCGGTTGCCGCATAGGCTTTGTCCAGCTCCTGATGCAACGGACAGAGATGAGTGTGCGAGGGGAGCCCGAGGGGACAATGCCGGATCCGCTCGACAGGTGCAACTGCGTTGACGACGTCCAGAATGGTGACTTCGTCTGGATCTTTGTTCAGTGAATGGCCGCCGCCAGGCCCGGATCTGGAGAGGACGAGACCTGCTTTCGCGAGATCCTGTAACACCTTATTCAGGTAGCGACGCGGAACCTTGGTCCGTTCCGCCAAAGCGTCCGCAGACTCTGAGCGAGTCTGACTGCTTGCAAGGCAGGCAACGGTGCGCAAGGCGTATTCGGCTGTTTTGGACAACATTTTAATAACCAATATCGCGGTTCTCCTATTCTACACCTTGACATGTAGAATAGAAGTCGAAATCATGGAACAGGCAGATTTGGTGCTTCATGCTACTCGAATTTGCGACCGCATTCTCCCCGCCAGAATTTTGCCTGACAGGAAACCGACAAACTGAGCTGATTGAACCGACTGGTTGAATGAGAAGAGTTTGCGTTTCCTGATTGATTCCCGACGTTATTCACTTTGTGAATACCTCCCATTGCTTCTTTAATTGCTACTTCCCGCTGTTTTGCCTCGGAGCCGCAGGAGATCGTCATGATCAGTGACAAGAGTTTGCAGATCGTCAAAGCCACAGCTCCAGCCGTGGCTGCACATGCTGAACAGATTACCCGTCGATTTTATACTTTGATGTTCGCCGGAAACCCGGAAGTGAAAGCCTTTTTCAATCAGGCTCACCAGACGGCCGGGACACAGCAGCAGGCGTTGGCTGGAGCCATTTGTGCTTACGCCGCAAACATTGAGAACCTGAGTGTTCTCGGCGGGGCAGTTGAGCTGATTGCACAGAAGCATTGTTCGCTGGGAATTCTGCCGGAACATTATCCCATCGTTGGAAAGCACCTGTTGGTTGCTGTCAAAGATGTGCTGGGCGATGCTGTCACTGACGAGGTGACGAATGCCTGGGCCGAGGCGTATCAGCTGCTGGCAGGGATTCTCATTCAACGTGAGAAAGAGATCTATGAATCTCAGGCTGCTGCCGCTGGCGGGTGGAATGGCTATCGCACTTTTGTGGTGACAAAGAAGCAGCCTGAAAGTGAGATCATCACATCGTTCTATCTTCAGCCCAAAGATGGAGGCGAAATTCCCTCTTATCAGGCCGGTCAGTACATCACTGTGCGGATTGATCACCCCACGACACCGACCTCTCCTCGCAACTACAGCCTGTCGGATCATCCAAATCAAGAGTACTTCCGCATCAGTGTGAAACGTGAGCCAAGTCTGGTTTCCGGCGCACCGAATGGGCTGGTCTCCAACTATCTCCATGATTCAATTGAAGTCGGAGATTCGATCGAAGTTGGGCCACCATGCGGAGAATTCGTGCTGGATCCAAATCGCCCGACGGATCGTCCAATCGTGTTTCTGGCAGGTGGAATCGGGATCACTCCATTGCTGGCGATGTTAAAGAGTGTCGTTCGTAATCAGAGTGAAACACCGGTTTACTTCATTCAGGCAGCCAGAAACAGCACTTTGCATGCTCTTGGACACGAAGTTCGACAGCTCGCTGAACGGCATCCACATGTGACGACCCACGTTCGCTACGATAGTCCACTTCCAGAAGATCTTCAGAATGGAGCGTGTGACAGCGCAGGGTTTGTGGATGCGGAACTGTTGAAGAGTCTTATCTCTAACTGGGATGCGGACTTCTATTTCTGCGGTCCCAAACCATTCATGTTGCAGCAGATTCGTCTGTTGTCCGAACTCGGCGTTGATTCATCACGGCTGCATTACGAGTTCTTCGGACCGCGACAGGAACTCGCTACGGTGAATTAATACGGGTGGAGAACCGATCTTCATGAAATCGGTTCTCGCTTGAAATCACTGATTCGGGTTTGATGATGTTGCCGCTTTCACGTCCCGCATCGCGAGTTCACACTGCCAGTTCTTTGTGAGGTCAGATGCGGGAGCATTTTGCAAAGGTCGTCGCAGATGTTGACTCGAATTCATTTGATGCTGATTGCCGGGTGGATGTCGCTGCAGGTGCAACCGGTTCTGGCGCTAGATGAGTTCGAGCAGGCCCCCATCAACTACAGCGAGAGTACTCCGGTCAATCCGGTGACTGCGTTGCAGGAGAAACTCGTCAATGAATCTGTGAAGTTGGAGTACGACGAAGAGAAGGGATATCTGAAGTCGCTTCTGGCGGCATTGGAGATTCCGGTTGAATCCCAGGTCCTCGTCTATTCGAAAACCAGTTTACAGATCTCGAAGATTCACCCCCGGACTCCAAGAGCGATCTATTTCAATGATGACATCGCTGTCGGATACGCACAGAACGGGGACCTGCTGGAACTCTCTGTTTCTGATCCCAAGTTGGGAATGGTGTTCTATACCCTTGATCAGGAAAACTTTGAGTTGCCACGGTTTGTTCGTCAGACCGATCGTTGTCTAACCTGTCACAGTTCATCACGAACCGAGAACGTGCCGGGGCATCTGGTGCGTTCACTGTTTGTGGATGCTCGTGGGTTACCGATTTTCTCTTCCGGCAGCAAGAACGTCGATCATCGGACCCCGATTGAGCAGCGTTGGGGAGGATGGTACGTCACTGGAACACATGGCTCGCAAATTCATCAGGGAAATTTTGTCTCAAGGGAGCGAACACTCCGGGAACCTGTCGAAAATGCCAAAGGGCAGAACCTCACGTCTCTCGAAGGACGGTTCAAACTTGAAAAGTACCTGACACCACACAGCGACATTGTGGCGTTGATGGTGCTGGAACATCAGGTTCTCGTCCAGAATCGAATCACGCAGGCAAACTACACGACGCAGCAGGCCCTGCACTACCAGATGGTGATGCGGCGGGATCTGGACACTGATTCAGAGACGGTGCTGCAGAGCGTTGAGCGTCGCATCAACAATGCAGGTGAAGCACTGGTTGATGCTCTGTTGATGGTGGAAGAGGCCCCGATCATTGAGAAGATCGAAGGGACGGCCGGCTATGAAGAAGTCTTTCAAAAAGCAGGCCCGCGCGATTCAAAAGGGCGATCACTCCGCGATCTCGATATGACCCGCCGGATGTTTCGCTACCCCTGCAGCTATCTGATTTACTCTCCGTCATTTGACGGGTTGCCAGATGAAGTGAAGTCGTATGTCTGGGACCGATTGAAAGAGGTTTTGACCGGACAGGACACAGACAGCAAGTTTGCTCATCTGAGTCCTGAAGATCGCCGCAACATCCTTGAGATCCTCGTCGAAACGAAACCGGATGCCCCAGCGAGTTTCAAAGACGCTCTCGCTGCGATGCCTTAGGTTGGAACCCATTAGAATACAGCTCAAGCCACTGCGTAACGCGGCCCAATGCTCAGTCAGGCCGCGTTGAGTGCAGCTGCTATTTCAGTGTTGGTTCGGCTTGTGGAGGAGCCAGGGTTGGTTTGCGACTTGGGGGCGGTTCTTCTCCGAAATAGAGTGTGACCCGATCTTGTGCAAACTTCAGGTTCAGACGCAATGGCTTTGTTTCCGTGAGCCAACTGACGCCTGACCCATCATCGGGAGCGAAGCTGCGACGGATTTCATCGCCGGTCAATCGATTCAGAATCAGACTTTCCATCCGTCCCCGTCCTCGGGCGAACAACAGCACAGGCCATTCTCGCGGAGCCTGAGTCAGCAGATTCTGGCCTGAGATCTCTTTACTCCAGATGACCGATCCGTCCTCTGGATTTAACGAAGAGACGATTCCATTGACTTCGGTCTGAATCTGATCGCTACTCCGAATTCCGTACGGAGGTTGCTGCAATATTCCGGTGCGTTGTGTACTGGTTGTCAACAACCAGTGTTCAGGGAAACGCAGCAGAGTGAACTTCTCGATCGATGTTTTTGTCGGAATGGATGCCGCAAGAATCTGCTCACCGGTGAGCCCGTTGAGCACGCTCAATTGGTGGCCATCTTTGACGAATGCGACATTTTGATTGTCGACGATCGACCAGCGAGCATTTGCCGGGAATGTTTTCGTCCAGACCGTCTTAGCCGTTGCAGGATCGAAAAGACTCCACGTCAGTCCTTCTTCGGATGTTGTCACCGAAGGCAGGAATCGGCCCCAGTCAGCTCCCTGACGGTTGTGGCTGACGAGCACTCCCAAGGGGAGCTTTGAATCACGGACAAACTCTCCATCGAGTGCTCGATAGACTTTCAGGTCAATTTTGTCTGGTGCCTTTACGACGATGAATTCACTGTCTGCGAGGACTTCTGAACCCGGTGTGATATCGCGACGTCTCCAGAGTTCAAGCCCGGTTGAAGGGGAGATTGCAACCAGCGAATTCCCTGAGCTGTAACAGAGAATCGAGCGACAGATGGGACCAGCGTTTCCGCTGTACTGTCCGGGCAGAAGTTCAACCAATGGAGCCCTTAGACCGGTTCGTGTCGCGCCTGCAAATGGGCTGCGACCTGCAACTCCGGATTCGTTGTCTCCAAATAATGTCCGATTGGCGACCAGTCGAGGGTGCGAAGTGTCGTTCTGGAAGTCGATCAACATGAATCGGTCAAGCAGCACGACCATCGCGGTATGATTGAAGAACGTCACATAACGGGACAGGTCGGACTCAACGGAATACCGGAGCCCGGGGTAGCCTGTGGCGATCCGTTCGCGGTGGCGTCCTTGCGGGTCGAAGATTTCGACATGGGCGCCTGCCTGATCCATGAAGAATGTCCAGCCATCGAGTGCCGCAGAGGCCGGTCCGAGGCGTGGGATCTGTTGCAGCGCCATGCGGCCCGCTGATCCCTGATTCTCACCGGCAGCGATTGGTTGCTTCCATTCGAGTGCCTTCCCGAAAAGGGATTTGACAGGCTCTTCTTCGCGAATCGATTTGGCCAACTGTGTTGAGTTCGTTTCTTCAAATCCAATTAGTGGAACAGAAGCAGACTCAAGGATTGCGAGCGTCTCGCGAACCACTTGCAGGTCTTCGATGTTTTTTGCATGTTGCAGCAGTAACGCTGCAGCGGTTGCGCGGATTTGAGGCTCTTTGCTCTCAAGCATTGGCCTCAGGGTTTCCTCACGCTGATTTGCAGTCTCGACTGTACTGGGGATTTTTGCCAGCCGTTCGAGCACCAGGGTCTCGTTGAGCCAGTGGGCAGGGACGGATGCTGTCAGACGCAGGAATAAGTCTGGGGAGATTGTTTGGAACTGCTCCTGCAGTCGCTGACGGAACTCCGCCTGCATTTCAGGTGATGACTGTGTCAGGATCTCGTTCATCCGAGACAGTGTCCACCTGCTGTCTGTGATGCTCCATCCGTCGTCTTGTTCTGCCAGTGTCTCAGGCCATGGCAGAAGCTGAAGGATGCGCTGGTAATCACTGAACGCTTCCTGTGATTCATTTGCATTCTGAAGACCACGAGCGAAGGTCTTCAGGAATTGCAATTGCTGATCGACTCCCTGAAGACGCGGTTGAATCTTTTTCGCTTCGGTGCGATACGTTGCAAAGTCGGTTCGCAGTCCATCCAGCACGGACCAGACCAGAACCGATTGAGCCAATGTGACTGCATTCTTTGAATCAGCGGAGTTCTTCAGCGATTCGAGCCCAGCGTCGAGCTTCCCACTCTGGAGTTCGAGCGTTCCGCGATAAGCGAGTGCCAAGGAATCTTTTTCGTCTTCCTTCAGACGTCCGGCGATCTCCTGCTCAATGGAATTCAATGAGCGATAAACTTCGAGTCCCGTCGCCCCTTGAATGAGTAATTGCCCTTTTGCGGCGACCAGATTGCCGGGGACCTGCCCGGACCCGACAGGGATTCTGGTCAGCAAACGTCCGGACGGGAGATCAATCACAGCGATTTCGCCTGTCCGAATCGGCTGCAGGAACTGATCGCCCATTCGCAAGCCCCGGCCAGACGGAGCTGGGATCGGAATCGGACGCTTCCATAATGCGTCTCCGCCAGACACGTTTAAAGTGGCGATTTCATTTCGGCCCACCAGCACAAGATGATCGTGGTACATGGTTGCTGCATAGAGCGATTGTCCCCGAGGAATCACTTTCGGGTGGACACGCTCTCCGTTATGCAGATTCAGTATGACCAGTTTGTTGTCATCTGGCGGAGTGAAGATCACGTATTCATCTGTGATCATGACGCGCGAATCAAACCAGCGTTGATCTGCCAGCAGTTCGTCTCGAGCCTGATTGACCGCGATGTTCTGGGGGCGAACCGCTCGCGACATTGTCATCTGCGCCTGCTGAAGGGTGAGCGGGGATGAATAGAAGTGAGTCCACAACAGCTGACGCTTGATGGGATCAACGGCGGACAGCGTCCCTTCTCCGGTGGGACAGATCAAAATCCCGTTGCTATAGGCTGGTGTTAATCCAGAAAGTCGGCGGGCTTCGTCGATGACGAGATCCCGGTCAGGGTTCAGTAGACCGATCGTCCACAGGATTGTTCCGGTTGCTGGATCAAGTTCAAAGAGCTGAATCTGCCCACGTTCTTCGCCGAGAACATAGAGTCTTTCCTGAACCGGAAGCGGGGCCCCAAGAAAGAAGATTTCCCGGACCTCTGTTTCCTTTGGAAATGCGGCATTGACTGAAGTGTTTTGCTGTCCGAGTGGCCAGACGATCTTCCCTTCGCTCGCCAGATCATAGGCAATCAAGCGATTGCTGCGCTGGGGAAGCAGTGGATGTCGCTGCGTATTCATCATCATCCGGGAGGGACTGGTGGTGCCGACCAGTTGGCAATCGGTGACTGCATAGACCCGTTGACCATCCGTACTGAGAGAAGAGGAGGTGAGATCTCTCCAACCACGGACTGCCGCAAACAGGTTGCGCATATCTTCCCGGGCGTTATCCTGAGTCTCACTGGGGGCGTAGGACCATTTGGAAAGGTACTCAAAGGTTTCATCGATGATGAGCCCGTTCCAGACAAGTTCTCCGGATTGCAGATTGTAAGCTTTCACGCTGCCGGGGCCGGGAGTGACGACCAGATCATTCACAACCAGCGGGCTCGGCGCAGGCATGGAGATGTTGTTGCTTTGTGAGCGAATACGCTGGTTGAGCGCGTTCATCAGACTTCGCGTGTCGTCTCCCAGCTTTTGCCCGACTTCAGGAGCATCAACCAGCCAGAAGTCAAAGGTGTCATGAACCAGTTCTGCTGTCCATTGCGGAGCAGCGAAGGCGGGTGCGAGTGCTGTTTTGCCGAGATGCTGTGGGTTGCCGAACGGCATCCGCCACTCATAGATGGGGATTTCCGTTGTTGCCTGTTTCTGGTTGTCAGCGATTTTGGCGAGAAACGCATTCTTATCCGCTTCATTTGGAAATGCGGCTTCTGGATGCCGTTTGAGAAACAGGTCAGCCCCGGTTGTGTCACCATTGGCAAGCAACAGTTTATAAGCCGATTGAAAGACGGGGAGCGGGTCTTTGGTTTGTGGGTGGCGTGCGAGTCGTTCCAGATAGCGAGCGGAAAGCCCGAGCGAGCCTTGGTCCTGATACAGCGAGGCGAGTTCCCGGAGTGCGACGGCACCTGCGGCAGTGAACTCATAGCGACGGACGACGTTCTCGAGCTGATAGATGTTTTCGTTTGTGCGTGCTTCGGTCAGTTGCTGCCGGGCACCGGGGCCAAAGAGTCGTTCGTATTCGGTGTTTTGATTGATGAAGAGTTGTTCGAGAATGGAATGAAACGATTGCAGTTCCGACTTGCCGGGAACCGGAACGAGAAAGTCACCGTTCTCTTCCAGCAACTGCTGAAGAGTTTCCAGCCCGGCCGTGATCGATCCCGTATCGATCAGTTCTCGAACTTCCCGATAGGCTTCCGTGAGTTGAGGGTTTCTCGGAAGCCGACGCGTGACTCGCGATTCAATACTCTCAGGATCCACAGGCGGGATAAACGTCTGAGCAATGGCCGAGAGTCCGGCGAGAAGAAACCCCAGCAGTAACCAGCCACGAACCATCGGGCTACGTCCGGGAATGATGATGCTCATCGTCCTGACTTCCAATTAAGGGACGAACCGACTTATTCAGCAATTTCGAGTCCAGTGTCCCTGTCTCATCAAAAAGACAGGTCCTATCAGGATACTCTTTCGCAGGCGTCCCTGCGATTCGCAATTCGATTTTCTGCTCTTCCGGACAGGTAAAAGCGGCTGAATTCAGATTTACAGAAAAGAGCGTCGAATGGCGGGGGATTCAATAAAAAAAGCATCCGTTATGGAGATTCCATAACGGATGCTTCGAGTTAATTCATCTGCGTTCGAACAGTTGCCTTTCGCGGTGCGAGCGATCTGTTGTGGCAGAGACTTCTTCCTGATATTTCAGGTTGAAGCTTTGACTAGTTCAGGATCTGGCTGGTCTGGCCAACGAGACCTGCAACTTTTTCCTGAGTCAGCTCACCAGCTTTGAATGCTTCGTTGACTTTCAGCTTGCCGTCGACCCACATCATGACGGTGACTTCAGCGTCTTGAGCGAGTTTGTAAGGAGCTGGGCCAGTCTGTCCATCGAAGGTTGTCAATGGAGTGTGAGCGACGCTTGCCTTTTCGGCTGTTTCTTTCAGTGATTTTTCAGCTGCAGCTTGTTCGTCGGTCAGCAGAACGACGAAAGCCTTCATGTCTTTACCCTGGTTCTTGCCAACAACACCGTCGATCTGGTTGATCAGGCTGGTGACGTTGGTGTCGACGTTACGGGTGAAGATGCTGACTGTTGGACGGTTACCGTAGCGACAGCGGTAGCACAGCTTTGTTCCAGCAGCTGGGCCGGTGACATCCTTAACGTAGAATGCGCCAACCGGAGCGCCGAGTTCGAGACCGCTGGCGAAGGCCATGGATGACAAAGCGGTCAGTGCGACAGCAACAGCAAGAAACTTCTTCATGCTCTTCAGCTCCTAGCATTGAACGAGATTCCGAGTGCGAACTTCCTGCGCCCTGACAAAGAACACCGAATTCCACTCGATGACAACTGTCCGATCAGAATGCTTCACTTGGTGAGTTCGTTGAGAACTCTACCGATGAGCAAACGTCCGAATGACTTGTGGCTGTCAATAAAGTCGGCTGGTGTCAACGGACTCGCGCATTCTATTAAGACATAGTTTGATCGTCGAGTCCCATTTAATCATTCCAAGTCGTACAATTCAAATGATACCCGGCAGTTCCGGAAATCCCCCTAATCAACGAGAGCAGGGCTTGTTTCAGCTGCTTGGTCGGTTCTTCGTTTGTAAGTGCATTGGCTACGCAGAGTTGTGATTCCTTGTTTTTGCGTGAAACGCGTTTCACGCTCAGGAATACACGATGTTTCCTCACCGATGTCACTTAGTAAAGAGATTGTTGACCAAGGGAATAATGCTGCATTGCAGATTGTTCTTGAATGCGATGATTCGTAAAAAATGATCGGGTGATAGGCAAAACAGGTTGCGGGGGAAGTATGGGGCAGTTGCACATCGAGACGTTGTATGACGCATTCTATCCCGGGACTGAAGCGGTCGTGAAAGCGATTTGGGAGCTGCCCAGGAAGCCGAAGCATCTTGAATTGCGACTCGTCTGGAATACGTCGGGAAAGGGGGACCGCGATCTGGTCATGGTTTCAGCGATCCAGATTACTGACGTTGAAGAATTCGGATCACGGGAAATTACAGTGCAGCTTCCCAGCGGCCCGTATAGCTTTTCGGGGACCCTGATTTCCGTGATCTGGGCGTTTGAACTGGTCGCGATCCCTGATAATGAATCAGTTCGCAAAGAGTTCGTGCTGGGCCCCAATGCTCAGGAAGTTCTGGTCGGGGCAGCGGCCAAAAGCGACTCGTGATATTAACGGCGGTCAGCCTGCGAGCGTATGAGATCACCCAAAGTGACTTCGGAGTGACTCCAGCGTGCCGGAGATGAGATCCGGTCGTTGCAGGTGAGATCGCGTTACGTTCCGTCATCGGGATGGGTCGAATCATCCTGATAGTGTCTACGATTTTCGGCACCGTGTTGCAGGAGCGTGCGCAGGGCCTGCTTGTCCTGGTTGATGAGTGCTTTTCGATAGGATGAAAGAACATCAACCAGGCGATCGACTCCACGGACCATTTCTGCGGAATTCATCTCAAGAATGGCGGCCCAGAGTTCCGGATCGCCAGCGGCCACGCGTGTCGTGTCTCGATAACCGGTCGCGGCAAATGACAGGACTTCGGGTTCGATCGCCGATGAAACAGCCGATGCTGTCAGGTGAGGAAGGTGGCTGGTTAAAGCGAGTGTGCGGTCATGCTCTGCCGCAGACATCGTTTTTACTTTCATCCCGATCTGCTCCCAGAAATGGCAGATTCGAGCCGTTTCCGGGCTGACTTCGGGATAGTCTTTCGGGCTGACAATACACATGCGGGTCAGGAAAAGATTTGCACTCGCGTGTTCGAAACCGGTGTGATGCGAGCCTGCTAACGGGTGTGCTCCGATATATCGATTGCCGGAGTACTCTGCACTGATTGCCTGTTGGAGTTTGTTTTTGACGCTCCCGGCATCTGTCACAAGTGCTGGTGTTCCTTCAGTTGCACGCAGAATGGTGAGCACATCCTCGGCAATCCGGTCGACAGGGGTGCAGACAACGACCAAATCCACATTACGCAGCCCATCCGGCGTCGTTGCGATTTCGTCAATCACTCCCCGCTTTTGCGCGGCGGTCAGGCGATCTCGATTCCGCCCATAACCGATCACCGTTTCTGCACCTCCCCATTTCCGAGATGCAAGCGCGACAGAACCCCCGATCAGTCCAACACCGACGATGGCAACGCGAGCAAATTCGGAATTCAGATGCGGCATATTTGAATTGTAACTTGCGGATGGCGAGCGAGCGAATGCTGGAAGGACAGGAAATCGAAAATCGCTGATTCGTTTAATGATGGAATCATCTTTGTCATCACTTCGCAGCGACTCCATTTGCAAGGGGCGTAGCGATCTGGCTGGGCATGTGCCACAATAGGAGACGAGGAACGCGGAAAGACCGATAAAGATCGAGAGTCATGACGTACGCCTACGGGATTGTGCGTCGGATGCCGCGACATTGATCATCAATTTGCTGTCATTTGTACTTCAGGTCGATCCGATGCCCCAGTCCATCTATCACACATTGATTCTGCCTGATTTGCAGCTCATGTTGGCGGATCATGATGAACATGGATTGCGTGAATTCTGTGATGCCCTGATTCCCGCTGTTGCCGCAGAAGTTCTGGAAGGACTGGAACCAAAGCAGGCTTGGGAAGTCTTAACTTATTGCACCCCACAGCGTCAGGCAGAGATCTTTGCTTATCTTTCACTGCCAGTGCAGGAGGCAATGGTCGATTCGATCGAACCGGAGCGTCTCTCCCGGGTGATCGAAGAGATGTCGGCGGACGACCGGGTCGACTTGCTTGAACGAATGGATCCAGAGCACGTCGAAGGGTTGCTCAGATTCGTCGCTCAGGCGGAACGAGCAGACATTCGAAAACTGTTGTCATATCCGGAGTACAGTGCCGGGTCGATTATGACGACAGAGTACGCATCTCTGCCATCTGACATTACTGCCCATGAAGCGTTGGAACGGTTGCGGCTTCAGGCGCCGACTCGTGAGACAATTTATTACATCTATATCACAGATGAAGCCCGACATCTGATCGGGTTCTTGACGTTGAGGCAGTTGATTCAGGCCAAGCCAAGTGCCCGAATCGCTGACATCATGCAACGTGATGTGATTGCCGTTCGAGTTGATGACGATCAGGAATTCGTAGCCAACGAGATCGCCCGATATTCATTCATCGCGATTCCGGTTGTGGATAACCAGCAGCGGCTGGTCGGGATCGTTACGCACGATGATGCGGCTGAGGTTTTGCAGGAAGAAGCGACAGAAGATGCCTACCTGGCGGTGGGGGTTCAGCCTCTCGATGACGGGTATGTGAATACCCCGTTTTTCGAGCTGACCTGGAAGCGGGGGATGTGGCTGGTCATTCTGCTGGGAGCGGCCTCTGTGACTGCACAGGTGTTGCAGTATTTTGAAGGTGGGAATTCTGCCAGCTGGATGGTTTTCTTCCTGCCGATGGTTCTGGCAAGCGGAGGAAATGCCGGGTCGCAGTCTGCGACGCTGGTGATTCGTGCGTTAGCGCTGGACGAAACTCGTGGTCGGGTCCGCTGGATTGCCTGGCGAGAAGGACGCGTCGGACTGGTGCTGGGCCTTGTGTTGGCATCGCTTTCCTTCATTGTGGCCCAGTTCATGGTGGGGCCTCAACCGGCCATCGTAGTGGCCACAACGGTCCTGTTGGTCGTGACCGTCGGGACATTGTCCGGGGCAATGTTACCGCTGGCGTTGAAACGTCTCGGTATGGACCCTGCGTTCATGTCCAATCCATTGATCGCTGCGTTAAGTGATATGTTGGGAGTGGTCGTGTACTACAATGCCGCGAACGCAATCATTGCTGCTGTGTAGCTCAATGTGTCACTTCCATTGCTTGCCTGAGCTGGGTTCAAGCGTGTGTCTGATGTCGATGTTTCTGGAAGCGAGGATTCGATGAACTTCAGACGTCTTGGGGCATCAGACTTGATGGTCTCTTCTGTCGCAATGGGATGCTGGCCGATTGCCGGTGTTACGAGCGTGGATGTGACAGAAGCAGATAGTCTGGCGACGCTGACCGCCGCGTTTGAGGCAGGAGTTAACTTCTTCGACACTGCGTATATCTATGGTTATGAAGGCGAAAGTGAGAAGCTGATTGCGAAGGCGCTGAAGCCTCATCGCAGTCAGATTGTTCTGGCTTCCAAGTGTGGTTTGCATTGGGGCCCGGATCGGCAACAGGCTCGGGATGCGCGACCGGAGACGATTCGCCGCGAGTGTGAAGAATCGTTGCAGCGGCTTCAAACGGATTGCATCGATCTGTATTACCTTCATGCGTCTGACCCGAATGTTCCGGTCGAAGAGTCGGCAGGGGCGTTTGTCGAACTGATGCAGGCTGGCAAGATTCGTGCGGCAGGGGCGTCGAACTTTAAGAACGTCGCGGAATACGAAGCGTTCCATGCCGTTTGTCCGATTGTGGCGGTGCAGCCTCCTTACAATATGCTGCAGCGAGAGATCGAGAATGATTTACTCCCCTGGTGCCTGAATTCTGGTGTCTCGGCGGTTGTGTATTGGCCCTTGATGAAAGGGTTTCTCGCCGGAAAACTGAAACGGGACCATGTCTGGGACCCCAAAGATGGTCGTCAGAAGTACCCCGTTTTTGTCGGTGAAGAATGGACGAAGACACACGATTTTGTTGATCGATTGAGGGTGATTGCAGAACAGGCTGGCATCACTGTCGCTGAACTGGCGATTGCGTGGACTGTGCAACGACCGGGGATCACGTCTGCTTTATGCGGAGCGAAGCGACCTGAGCAGATTCGGGAAACAGCGAACGCGATGAAGGTGTCACTGACACCAGAGCAAATCGCTCAATGTGATGAAGCGATTCGTCTGCGAGGACCGGTTGTTAATCGAACCGCCGTGACGCCGCGAACCTGAGCTGACTGTGATTTCGTTCAGTTGAATGCTGTTGCGTCGTTTGAATCGTCTTCACGTTTCGAGATCTATTTTGAGAGACTTCCTGACTGGCGAGCACTGCGGTCAGACAATGCTGGAATTGAATCGTTGTTATGTTGATTGATACTCACGCCCACCTTGATGAACAGTCCTTTGAACTTGATCTGGACGCCGTGCTGACGCGTGCTGCAGAGCATCAGGTGGAAACGATCTTCACCATCGGCGTCACTGCGGCCACCAGTCATGCAGCGCTTGCGCTGGCGAAGAAGTACCCGCAGTTGTACGCCGTTGTTGGAATTCAGCCGAATTATGTCGCACAGGCGAACGCGGACGACTTCGATCAAATCACAGAATTGGCCAGTGATTCACGCGTGATTGCGATTGGGGAAACCGGTCTCGATCGTTATTGGGATTCTTCCCCGATTGAACTTCAACGAGACTATTTCTTCCGCCACATTGAGCTGGCGCGTCAGGTTGAGAAGCCGTTTATTATCCACTGTCGCGAGGCAGAAGCGGATGTTGTTGCGGTACTGAAGGAAGCGGCTCAGAGTGGCCCATTAAGTGGGGTGATGCACTCGTTCTGCGGCGATCAGGCAACGGCCGATGCTTGTCTTGAACTGGGAATGTACATCTCTTTTGCCGGGATGCTGACCTTCAAAAGCAATCAGGCTCTCAGGGACGTTGCGAAAACAATCCCGCGCGACCGGTTGCTAGTGGAAACCGATTCCCCTTATCTCGCGCCGGTTCCAATGCGCGGGAAGCGGAATGAACCTGCCAACGTCGCTCACACCGCTCGTTGTCTGGCCGATGTGCATGGGCTGACTCTTGAAGATCTGGCCGCTATCACAACCGCGAATACAAAACACCTCTTTAAGTTGTCGTAGCGTCTGGATGTTTGAGAAGAATCTGCTTCGAACAAAAAAGTCCCCATGCCGATCTGATTGCGAGAAGGAAATATTCTCGCGGGGATCGATTGGGGACATTGCCTTTAAGGCGACTGCTGATTGTCGTGCGTTACCAGACTTGTAGTGGTCCGTAAGCGTTCGGTGCCGTCCAGTTGTGCCTGTAAGGAACGATGACAGGAGCAAACTGCGCTGGCCCATTCATTCCATTCGTCTCGTACATTTCCGCTTGCGGGATCAGAACTGGTCTCGGTGAGACGCGGCCTGGGTAAACCGAAATCGGTGTCGGAGCGAGCAGACCGGCAGGGCCTGGGGGGCAACTCAGGCAAGGGAGATGTGTTGAAGGGGCATTACCCATCGGGGCGTATGACATTGGGACCTGATGATACTCCGGGATTGGTGCGAACTGTGCTTCCTCGCATGTATTGCAGGGAACTGGCGCTGGGACCAGAGTTTCCGGGCAGCAGGCCGGTGTTGTCACAGGTGCGGGAGCAGGCGGTGTCACGCAAGGTGCTGTCTCTGGGCACGGCTGCGATTCGAGTCGTGGTTCGATGACCTTATAGCATCCAATGGTCAGGTCTTCAGGGACAGGGGATTCCTGAACGGGACCAGTGGTTCGCAAGTGCGAGTCGAAGAAAGAAGAACCGGCTGTCCATGCGGACCACGTGCCGTTTGGTTTCTGGCACCCTCGAACTCCAGTGGTGTAATAAGACTGATCAAGTCCGCGAAATGCCTGTGCAAGATCGGCGAGTTCTCCTCCGATGGCATCGCGGATTGCTGCTAGTCCAACGATCAGTCCAAGGACGAGTGTTGTTGAGAGAATGACGAGTTCTGCGGAGACAAGGAAACCGCATTCGTCAGCAATGAGTTCATGTGCGAGACAAATCATCTGTTGATTCGAGACGACAACAGCAGCTCGACAAGAAAACAGGGATGCCCTGCGAAATCGAATGAACAGTGCGGCTCCGGCGAAGACATGCCGACTTCGCGCTTCATGAACCTGACGCGATCCATGCGGAGCGGAAATTCATCGCTCGCACCACCGTCCGATTTCGCAGGGAATCCACGCAGCTTTCGCCACGGTCAGCGATGTCTCAGGTCGCTCCCCGCGCTCTTGTCATTCCGGATCAGCGCATGGCTCACCCGGTGGGCTTCCATTCATCTCGCTCCTAAAAGTCCAACTTCAATTCCAGGAGACCGCCGGCTGTTAATTCGGCAGAACTCCACTTTTGGTTAAAATCTGCATAATCGATACCACTGGAGGTGTTGGTTTTCTGTGGTGATTGTTTTTGGTTGATGGAAGTTGTTTGGTTGTTACTGGTTGTGGAGGTTTGGTTTGAAGTGGAGTGCCCGTTGAGCTGGGGTTGAAGGAGGGAGAGTTGATTCAGGTTCGATGCGCTGTGGGTGTGTTGTCTTTGCGGTTTGTTAAGGGTTTTGAATGGTGGCGGGTTTCGGAATGTTGTTTGAAGTGCAGGCGAGGAACCGTCACCATGGCGTCAGGAAAATGATGTGCGGAATTCTCTTTAGGACAGGCTTCCAATCAGTTGGCTTGTCCCGACGTTCACGAAGCAGATGGTGGAATGGTTTATCTCAATCGGATTTACACGAAGTCGGGAGATACCGGCGAGACGTCACTCGGCAATGGAGATCGAGTTCCGAAAACGCACGCGCGGATTGCCGCGTATGGAACTGTCGATGAACTGAACTCCAGCATTGGGGGCGCCATCGCGTTGGGGCAATTGAGCCCGGAACGATGTGATCGTCTGCGGCGAATTCAGAATGATCTGTTTGACGTCGGGGCGGACTTGTGTGTTCCGGAAACGGATCAATCCTTGGAGTACACTCCGCTTCGGGTGACATCAGAGCAGGTGGAGCAGTTAGAAAAGTGGATCGATGCGGATACGGCCGAGCTCAAGCCGTTGACCAGTTTTATTCTTCCTGGAGGCACCGTCGGGGCGGCGCTACTGCATCAGTCGAGAACAATCTGCCGGCGTAGTGAAATTAGCGTGTTGAAGCTGGTTCAATTGGAACAGGTCAATTCGCAGGTCGTGATCTATTTGAATCGCCTTTCCGACCTGTTGTTTGTGATGGCGCGGATGGAGAACGATGGCGGCAAATCTGACATCCTGTGGGTGCCGGGTGCGAATCGCTGATCCCGTTGTGTGACGTCGTGGGATTCGGCCACAGATCGGACGTGGCTACAGAACCGGATTCGAAACAAAAAGCAGGAGAGTGTGGTGCGGATTCTTGTTCTGGGAGCTGGGGCGATTGGCGGCTACTTCGGTGGACGTTTGCAGTCAGCTGGTAAGGATGTCACGTTTCTTGTGCGGCCAGAACGTGCTCGATTGATGGCCGAACATGGCTTGACGATTGAGAGCCCGGCAGGCACTGTTTCAGTTCCGTCACCGGTCACAATCACGGCCGATCAGGTGAACTCGCCGTATGATCTGATTCTTCTCAGTTGCAAGTCGTACGATCTGGAATCCGCTGTCGATTCCATTCGGAATGCGATTGGCCCTCGGACATTGATTCTGCCGCTGCTGAACGGGATGCGCCATCTCGACGAGCTCGATCGTCTGCTGGGAGTCGAACGTGTTCTGGGGGGAGCCTGTTTCATCTCGACCAAGCTGGAAGCGCAGGGGCGAGTTGTCCATTTCAGTGATGTTCATACCATTTGTTTTGGTGCCCGACATGCTGATCAGGAATCGCGGGTTGCTGAGGTTTCTGGAGCATTGGGTGGGGCCGGGTTTGAGCTGAGAGCCAGTGACAACATCATGCTGGAGATGTGGGAGAAGTGGATTTTTATTGCATCAATCGCCGGGTTGACGTGCCTGTTCCGCAGCTCGTTGGGAGTTGTGAACAGTTCTGGCGGAACGGATGTCGTTCACGCTCTCTATGAAGAATGCCGGCAGATCGCGGTTGAGAACGGTTATATTCCTCGCGATCACGCGGTGCAGTTTGCTTTGGGACACCTGACGAACCCTGAATCTCCGATCACAGCATCAATGCTTGGGGATATTGAACGTCATGGTCCAACGGAAGGCGAACAGATCTTTGGTGATCTGCTGCGACGCCGGAAGCAGGTTCCATCGCCGGATCTCTCAGTGCTTCGAATGGCGGAATTACATCTTCGGTGTTATCAACGCCGGTTTGTCAGTGATCAGAATCAGTGATCAGAAATCGTGCAATTCATCGACGTTTTGGTGCTCGATGTCGCTCGCATCCAGATCTCAGAGCGGCGGATGGATCAGTGAAAATTGAATCCAGAAAGTTTGCTTGACGCAAAGCCGCAATCGCCCGACGATGTCCGCACGAAATGTGGAGTTTGAAAGGTTGTTCTGTCATTGATGTTTGAATCTTTGACAGAAGCTCGCGGCAGAAAAATTGGTTCAGCCGCAGTGCGACCACAGAACTGAAATATCTTCAATCGTCTGAATTTCAGGCGCTTCGATTCGTTTTTGACATTTGAGAGTGAGCGGTTTGATGGACATTCTTCCGGCAATTGATCTTCGTGGCGGCAAGTGCGTGCGTTTACGTCAGGGAGACTATGCTCGGGAAACCGTGTTTGGTGACGACCCTGTTGAAATGGCCTTGCGCTGGGAAGATGAAGGGGGAGACTGGTTGCACCTTGTCGATCTCGATGGTGCGAAGACCGGCAAACCGGAAAACATTGAAGTCATCCGCAAAATCGTTGCTGCGGTAAAGATCCCTTGTGAGCTTGGCGGTGGAATTCGCAATGAAGAAACTGTCCGTGAGATGCTGGAAGATGTCGGGCTGAAGCGAGTCATCATTGGCACACAGGCACTCAAGCAGCCGGAGTGGTTCCGCGATATCGTCAGCAAGTTTCCGAATCAGATCTGCCTTGGTCTGGACGCACGGGATTCGATGGTCGCGACCGAAGGTTGGTTAGATGTCTCGAAGACATCGGCGCTGGAACTCGCTCGGGAATACGTTGGGCTGCCATTGGCTGCGGTGATCTATACCAATATCGCCAACGACGGAATGATGCAGGGGATCGATGAAGGGACCTTGGCAGATTTTCGCGTTCTGGCGGAAATGGGATTGAAGGTCATCGCGTCCGGCGGCGTCACAACGTTGAACGATATTCGCAAATTGCGAGATATCTCTCTGGTTGAACCAAACCTGATTGGAGCCATCACTGGTCGAGCCATTTACGAAGGGACGATTTGTCTCGCTGAAGCTGCTCGTGTTGCTCATTCGTAAATAGTAGATGCTCAGAAGTTTCGTGTTTGTTGATGAAGATTGATGGTGTACCGCATGACTGAACAACCTCAACCCTGGTGTGAAGCAAGCGTCCGTGTTCGATATGCCGAAACGGACGCAATGGGGTATCTCCATCATTCGAATTACATCACGTACTTTGAGATCGCTCGCACTGAACTCTTCCGCTCGACCGGAGGAAACTATCGCTCGATGGAAGAGCGTGGTTTCTTTCTCGTGGTGGTCAGTGTCGAAGTGAAGTACAAACGCCCGGCACACTATGATGATGAGCTCTCAGTGTGTGCCCGACTCGCCCGATGGACCGGGGCAAAGTTGATTCACGATTATGAAGTGCGTCGAGGGGATGAACTTCTTGCAACCGGACAGTCTGTGATTGCCTGCGTGAATCAGAAGGGCGAAGTGCAGCGGATGTCGTTGGAGCTGCTCTATCCTGACGGCATGACTCCGCTGGAGTAGGAACTGGCGACTGGTTCATTCTGGTCGTTGTGAGTTTGAGAACTCTGCGCGGTCTGCTGTGTCACCTCGCAAGAATAGGGGCAATACGAATGATTTGCGTCCTCGTGATCGGAAGCAGTGTGGGACAGGCTTTTGCTTCACCGAATCCTGTGTTTTAACAGGCGAAATGCGTGTCGTTTTCTCGATGGCGGTATCAGAGATCAACGCATTTGCTTGGTGTCCAGTCACTTTTTTTGTTTTGATTCTTCACCAGAATCATGGTTAAAAGTTAGATGACAAGAACCGGTTTGCTGAGTTAGGATGGCCTCATCGGACGGAGTCTGATCTTTCCACGGAGGGAATCTTCTCATGGCTCAGGAACTCTACCATCCCGGTCTTAAAGGGGTGATTGCTGGCGAGACGGAGATCTGCAGACTGGATGACGGTCTGCTATATCGTGGCTATTGCGTTCACGATCTGGCGGAAGAAGCCAGCTTTCTCGAAGTCGCTCATCTGCTGCTTTTTGAAGAGCTTCCAGATGAAGAGCAGTTCGCTGATTTTCTGAGTGTGATCATGGAGGAGCAACAACTCCCGCCGATCATCGCTCAGGTCTATGAGCAGATTCCAGTACACAATTCTCCACTTGAAGTTCTTCGTACCGGCATCGGTCTGCTGGCGTTGCACGATCCACAGCCAGGCGAATCGATCCTGCATTCAGGTCATTCCCAGACACTCCGCTTGCTGGCACGAGTGCCGATGTTGATTGCGGCATGGCATCGCACTCGGATGGGGCAGCCGATTCTGGAGCCTCGTCCAGAATTGAGCTTTATTGCGAACATCTATTATATGATCACCGGGCTGGTTCCGAGTGCGTTGTATGAACGTGCTCTGGAAGTGGCATTCATTACTGCCGCAGAACATGAGTTCAATCCGTCGAGCTATGTTTCGCGGATCGTGGGGTCGGTACGGTCGAATCAATACAGTCCTGTCCTTGCGGCGCTCGATGCCTTTATTGGTGTCGCGCATGGAGGTGGGGATGATCGTCCGCTCGATCTGCTCGCCGATGTCGGGGACCCGCAGTCTGCAGAAGAATGGATCACGCAACTGCCCGCGAATCAACCGATTCCAGGGTTCGGTCATCCTGTTTACACGAACTATGATCCGCGCGCAGCGATCCTTGAAGTCGAGTGCGAACGTCTTGCGAAAGCCTGTGGACGAAACGACCTCGAACAGCTTGCCGATTCGATTGAACGCGTTGTCTGGCAGAAGCGTCGATTGCCTCCAAATATCGATTGGTCTCTGGCGCGGCTGTTGACGTATCTGGAGTTTGACCGCGATCTGTTTCGCCCTTTGTTCGTCGCTGCGAGGCTGGTTGGGTGGAGTGCCCATGCGGTTGAGCAGTGCGAATCTGGCGATGTGATTCGTCCCCGAGCACGATATCGTGGGGCGGAGGACTGCGAGTTTGAGTCCATGCACAGCCGCTCAGAGTAGCTCTAACTCGATACCAAGAAATGAGTTTTGCTGGAAGTGCGGGGGGAGGTCCCATTTGGAGATCGCTCCCGGGAAAAAGTTGCTGTCCCCATCTCGAATTTGATTATTCGGCGGGGTATGATACCGAATTCGATTTTCGCGGGTGAAATCCGCAACGAACTTCTGTGCAGCACAAGTTTTTTCCATGCATCAGCTTCCGATTCTTGGCGATACGCCCCCCCTGCAAGTCATCAAACGTGGTGATGGCTCGAAGGGGACTTACGCCTTCATCAGCCTTGGGTGCCCGAAAAACCTTGTCGACAGCGAGAAGATGCTCGGCAGTCTGGCAGTGGATGGGTACACCCTCGTTTCTCAGCCGGAAGATGCGGATTTCGTCATCGTGAATACCTGCGGGTTCATTGACGAATCCCGTAAGGAATCGAAGGCTGTCATTCAGGAAATGCTGGACCTGAAGAAGCAGGGAAAGACACGTGGTGTGATCGTCGCCGGGTGCTTACCTGAACGGGTCGGAGGTTCCCTGCTCGATGAGATGCCGGACATTGACCACATTGTCGGGGTGTTCGGGCGAGACGAAATCACTCAGGTTGCTGAGCGACTGGTTGGTGGTGTTCGCGAGCAGCGAGAGTTGTTCCGCCCCGCAGCGATTCGCGCGCTCGATGACCGCGCACGGTTGCGTATCACACCGGGGCACTACGCTTATTTGAAAATTTCAGAAGGATGCGATCGAACCTGCACCTTCTGTTCGATTCCCAAAATGCGTGGGAAACACGTCACCAAGCCCATCGAAATGGTGCTGGAAGAAGCACGAGAACTGGTGGACGATGGTGTTCGTGAATTGATCCTGGTTGCTCAGGACACGACTTATTACGGCATGGACTATTACGGGGAAGTCCGCCTTGCCGAACTGTTGCGTCAGCTTGATAAAGTCGACGGGCTCGACTGGATTCGGTTGATGTACCTGTATCCGGTCAACTTCACTGACGAGTTGATTGATACCATTGCCGGTGGAAGCAAAATTCTTCCGTATCTCGATATGCCGTTGCAGCACATCAATAGCACGATGTTGAAGCGAATGCAGCGTCGCGTGAATCGTGACAAAACCGTGGAACTGGTTCAGAAACTGCGTAACCGTGTTCCAAATCTGGTGCTGCGAACAACGTTTGTCGTCGGCTTCCCGGGTGAAACCGATGAGCAGTTCAATGAACTGTGCGACTTTGTTGAAGAGACTCAGTTTGAGCGGATGGGAGTCTTCCCGTATTCGCTCGAGCCGGGAACTGCTGCAGTCAAATTGCCTGATCACCTTCCTGAAGAGGTGAAACTGGAACGCCGCGATGCCCTGATGGAGCTGCAACAGGAGATCGCGTTTGACTGGGGTAAGAAGATGGTCGACTACGAACTCGACTGCATCATCGACGGCCCTGCTGAAGGTGAAGAAGGTGTGTTCATTGGCCGGACCTTCGCTGACGCTCCCGAAATTGACGGGACCGTCATCGTTCAGGGAGAAGGTCTTGAACCGGGGCAGATGGTTCCGGTCACGATTGTTGATGCTCAGGAATACGACTTGATTGCAGTTGTGTCTGATGCGGACGACGAAGAGTAATCCTGGTGTTGTGTGGTCGGTATCGAATTTCTGAATCGCCAGAACGGAGTGCGTCGACATGTCCAATGATGCTCCCAATCAGGTGAAGACTGCTGGTTCGTCGCAGACATTCAACATCCCGAACATGATCACGATGTCACGTCTTGTACTGACGTTTGCGATCCTGATTCTGATGTCATTCGACAGATTCTGGTTCGCGAACACGATCCTGTTCATCGTTGCAGTGACCACGGATTTTGTGGATGGCTATCTCGCTCGAAAATGGAATCAGGTCTCGACGCTGGGGCGGATTCTGGACCCGTTTGTCGACAAGATCATCATTGGTGGAACGATGATTTTCCTGACAGCCATTCCGGCGAGCGGAGTGACCGCATGGATGACATTTACGGTCATTGCCAGAGAGTTGTTTATCACGGCTCTACGATCAGTGTTGGAAGGACAGGGAGTCGATTTTTCTGCTCAGTGGAGCGGGAAAGTTAAGATGCTGTTGCAGTCGATCGTGATTCCAGTGGCAATGCTCTCGCTGAGCGATCGGTTTCAGGGATGGCTGGGTGAGGGCTTTCCGACCTATGTCGTCATCCGGGATGTCATGTTGTGGGGGATGGTTGTAGTCACCGTCTATTCCGGTGTGGAGTATATTTTCCGCGCCTGGAGGATCATGAGTCGGAAGTCGTAAGTTCGCGGGATTGCCCAGAGTGGGTGACAATCACCGATCACACGGATGATGCCTGCGTTGCTGAGTATGTGAGTTCATGAGGTGACCGCACACTCTACCGGTTCCTCTTTCATCAATGCCGGGGTACCCGTTCTGATGTCGAAGAGGCTGGTTTTCGTTTGTGAGATTTTGTTGCCGTGGTCGTTCTGATTGAGATGGGATTTTTCAGTGCCGAAGCCGTTTCGTAATCGTCGTGATGATCGTGAATTTCGCGAAGGGGATCGTGACCGCTCTGATCGTCGCCCTGATCGCCGCTTTCGTGAACGGCCTGACAACCGTCATCCCAATGCCAAACGTCGTGACAAAGATCCCAAGTTCCCGTTGGATCCATCGTTGCTGGTTCAACGTGGGTTGACTCTCGGGGACGCGGCAGCAATTCCTGTTGTGAATCTTCGTTCCGAAACCCGTCATCCAACGGTCTTTCGCAAGCGGCTCGTAGACACGCCGGCCAAGGCGAAGCATGGCGATCTGGTGAAGATCGAAACCGTTGACGGCGTCGAAGTTGGTTATGGAATCTGGAACCCGCGTGCGGAAGCGACGGTTCGGGTTTTGAGTTGGGATGAAGCTCCGATTACCGGCGGCTGGTGGAAAGATCGCATTGATTTCGCAGTGCGTGCCCGCAAGCAGTTGAAGCTGGATGAGGTGACAAACGCTTACCGGTTGATCAATGCGGAAGGGGATTTTCTTCCCGGCATGGTGATTGACCGTTACAACGATGTGCTCTCTGTGGAAGCGTTCACGCTGGGGATGTATCAACGAGCCGAGGCGATTGTTCAATCGCTGGCTGCATCGCTACAACTCAAGCACTGGATCGTTCGACCGGGACCAGCGTCATTTGAGCAGGAAGGGTTTCTTGCCGACGGGTTTGCGTCTCCGAATGCTCCTAAGCAGGTGTTGATTAAAGAGCACGGGCTGACCTACGAATTAAATCCATCTGAAGGTCACAAGACCGGGTTCTTCTGTGATCAGCGAGAGAATCGTCTGCGGTTGCGGGATTTCTGCAAAGGGAAATCTGTTCTCGATCTTTGCAGTTACAGTGGTGGATTCTCGATGAATGCGGCCTATGCCGGGGCATCAGAAGTGACGGCTGTCGATCTGGATGAAGAAGCCATCAAACTGGCCAGACGAAATGCCCAGTTGAACAAACTGAATCATGTGAAGTTTGTCCACGCTGATGCTTTCTCCTACATGCGAGACATGCAGCGTAACGGCAAGACGTTTGATGTGGTGATTCTCGACCCGCCGAAGCTGATTCGAAGTCGGGATGAAATGGTTGATGGGCAGGAAAAGTACTTCGACCTCAATAAGCTCGCGGCTCCACTCGTTGATCGGGGCGGATTGCTTCTGACCTGCAGTTGCTCCGGGCTGTTTTCGATGGAAGAGTTCACCAAGACCGTTCGGGCGGCTTGTGGAGAGCGTCGCCCTCAAATTCTGATGCGAACGGGGGCCGGAATGGATCATCCAGTCGCAATGAACTGTCTGGAGTCTGAGTACCTGAAATGTCTCTGGTTGCGAATGGACTAATTCAGGCTGGAAGTCCTTGCTGGGGGCTGAGGTATCGCTGATGCAGTCGGGGCTCACAAAATCGAGCCTCGACTTCTTTGCCGGGACGCGAACCTCGCTAGAATAAAAACATGAGTGACGGAGCAGATTTCATCCCTGAGAATGAGAACCCTCTCGATCAGACTCCTCAGGTTGAGGGTTCCGAGAAGGTCCTTTCTCCACGGGCGAAAGTTCGCAATTTCCCGACGACCCCCGGTGTTTATCTGATGAAAGATAAACTGGGACGCGTGATCTACGTCGGCAAAGCGGTCAATCTCCGCAGCCGTGCTCGAAGTTATTTTCTCGCTGCAGCGGCGATCGATCGACGGACATGTGATCTGGTCCCAGAGATTGCTGACATCGATTGCATTCAGACCGATTCTGAAGTCGACGCGATTCTGCTGGAAGCGAGGCTGATCAAAGATATTCAGCCTCGTTTTAATTCCGAGCTCAAAGACGATAAGACATTCCCTTATCTGCAGATCGTCACCAGTGAGGAATTCCCTCGCATCGAATTCACACGCAAGCCACGCACCAAAGGGGTCAAGCTCTACGGCCCATTTCCTTCCGCGAAGAAATTGCGAGGCACGATCGGGGTCTTGCAGAAGATCTTCAAATTTCGCACCTGCTCTCTGGATATTTCAGAAGGTGACGAACGCTGGCGCTGGTTTCGTCCCTGTCTGCTGGCGAGCATCAATCAGTGTACGGCTCCCTGCAATCTAAGGGTTTCGAAAGACGATTACCGCAACGACATTCAGCGACTGCGAATGTTTCTGGATGGGAAAAAAGAGACGCTGCTGAAAGAGCTGCGCGAGGAAATGCTGCTGGCGGCGCAGGAACGAAAGTTCGAAAAAGCCGCTCGGTTGCGGGACGAGATCAAAGCCCTGGAAGGGTTGAGTTTGCGAGGCAATCTCGATGAACACGTGCAACCGGAGGTGTTCTATATCGATCCTGCAAAGGGGTTGAGGGGGCTGAAGAAAATCTTCAATCTCCCCGCCGTTCCAAGAGTGATCGAAGGAATGGACATCGCTCACCTTCAGGGGGGCGAGACCGTCGCAAGTCTGGTGCAGTTCATCGACGGATTGCCATTCAAACACGGTTACAAACGGTTCAAGATCCGCACCATACAAGGTATCGACGACTTTGCATCGATGCGAGAGGTTGTCAGTCGCCGTCTCGGGCGGCTTTCAAAAGAAGGGGAAGCCTTCCCGGACGTTCTGCTGATCGATGGCGGAAAAGGCCAGCTCAATGCTGCACTCGGTGCCATGGAAGCGATCGGTGTGACGCCGCCGTTTACGATCTCGCTCGCCAAACGTGAAGAAGAGGTCTACGTCCCCGGCGAAGCAGAGCCGCGGCAACTCGGTCGGCATTCATACGCTCTCCGTCTCCTGCAGTATGTCCGCGATGAAGCACATCGTTTCGCCCAATCGTATCACCACACTCTCCGACACAAATCCACCTTCGAACGCGATTGACCGTGCCGGTCAATCCGGTGCCCGCGTCGTCGTGTTCTCAGTTGCGGGGAGATTTGAACCCGCGGGGCAGAGACCGTTCCGGTCTATCAGGGGCCCGCGTTGTGTTGTTCGCCATTGTGTGGAGATTTGAATCCGCGGGGCAGTGGGCCGCAGGTTATCGTTGGGGAGAGACCGTTCCGGTCTATCGGGTGCCCGCGTTGTGGCGTTCACCGTTGAGGTGAGAATTGTTCCCGCGTGGTAGTTACCGTGAGTTTCTTGGTGCGAAGAGTCTGTCCCGTGTCTTAGAGCGCCTTGCGAAATAACTTCCACGCTTCCGCCACGCGGTGAGTTGCGCTTCATTAATCGAGACGGCCGCTGCGCGGGCACTCGCTAGAGCAAACTGCTCTAGCGGGAGGACCGCATCAGAAGGTAGCCGCAGATTGCGACGAAGATCAGGATTCCGCCGTACTCACTCGGAGACATGTTCTCCCAGAAATCTGAGAGATAGCGGGAGTAGGCCCGAGAGTAATATCTGTAAGTCTCGCTCATCGGAGCAGATCTCGAAATGAAAGGTTGAGATTGGCGAACCGTTTGTTTGCCGACTCGATCTCACAGGATCGTTCGTTGCGCAGCGCGTCCCCGACATTTCTAACGCTAGTACATTGGCCGAAGAACGGTCGGATGAATTCGATATTTTCCTGTGAGTATCCAGGGCAGGTTACAAAAAACAGGTTCGAGGCCTGATAAGTCAAGCACTCGAACCTGTTTGATTTGAACAAAGATGCGTGGCGGAATCGCGTTATGCGTTGACCGTTTGCATTGCTCGGGAATCGGTGACGTGTCCCTTAATGGCAGCGGCAGCGACCATTACCGGGCTCATGAGCAGAGTACGTCCGGTTGGACTTCCCTGACGGCCTTTGAAGTTGCGGTTCGAAGACGAAGCGCACATCTCACGGCCTTTGAGCTTGTCCGGGTTCATCGCCAGGCACATTGAGCAGCCTGCATAACGCCATTCAAAGCCGGCTTCAGAGAAGATCTTATCGAGACCTTCTTTGACCGCTTGGCGTGCAATCTCTTGTGAGCCAGGAACGACCAGAGCTTTCACGCCTGGGGCGACTTTCTTTCCCTGCACGAAAGCAGCTGCTTCACGCAGGTCGGAAATACGACCGTTGGTGCAGGAACCGATGAATGCGACGTCGATTTTGACGCCCTGCATTGATTGTCCTGCTTCGAGTTCCATGAACTGCAGAGCTTCTTTAACGCCTGCTTGATCTTCCGCTGGGAACTCTGCGACTGCCGGGATTGATTCCCCGATGCCGACTGATTGACCGGGGTTGATCCCCCAGGTCACAGTTGGCTCGATGTCAGCTGCGTCGTAGACGATTTCGTCGTCAAATTCTGCACCTGGCTCGGATGCGAGGCTCAGCCACCATTTGGCAGCCTTCTCGAAATCCTCTCCTTTCGGAGAGTATGGTCGGCCACGGAGGTACTCGACGGTTTTTTCGTCCGGGTTACAGTAACCGCAACGAGCACCCCCTTCGATGCTCATGTTGCAGACGGTCATGCGCTCTTCCATCGACATGGCGTCGAAGACTTCCCCGGCGTATTCGTAGGCATATCCGATGCCGCCTTTCACGCCGAGTTTGCGGATGATGTACAGAGCAACGTCTTTCGCATAGACGCCTGGCGCGAGTTTGCCGTTGACGACAACCCGTTTCACCTTAGGCTTGTTCATGGCGAGGGTCTGCGTCGCCAGAACATATGCGACTTGAGACGTTCCGATTCCGAAGGCGATCGTTCCGAATGCCCCGTGAGTGGATGTGTGGCTGTCGCCGCAGGCGATTGTCAGGCCGGGTTGAGTCAAACCCTGTTCTGGACCAACTGCGTGGACGATCCCTTGTTGTCCGCCGTCGATGTTCATGAGGCGAACGCCGAATTCGCGGCAGTTCTTCTCAATCGCGGACATCATTTCTTCGGCGAGGAGATCCTGAAACGGACGGGCTTGCACGTCGGTTGGCACAATGTGGTCGACGGTGGCAACGGTTCGTTCAGGTGCCATCACCTTCAGGTTGCGGTCCCGAAGCATTTCGAAGGCTTGAGGGCTGGTCACCTCATGAATCAGGTGCAGACCGATGAAAAGTTGCGTCTGCCCGGAAGGCAGCGTTCCAACGGTATGTAAATCCCAGACTTTGTTGAACAGATTCCGCTTGTCACTCATCTTTTCATTCCTGCATACCAGGCTCAACCAACGACAAAATGGCCCTTGGTTTGGCAAGTCCTTTAGTTTAGGGCTGAAGTGCTGTACTTGTCTACTCGCCATTCCCCCTGACAGATGACGATTTTTTCAGAAGGCTCGAATCACAAACATGTTGTGAACTCTGAGTGTTCTCCGTTCCCGAAGTCTAAAACTGGACGTCAGTTCATCCGATTTCAGAGGGGGAAGTTGCCGGCGATCTCTGGGGATTTCCCTGACGAGTCCAACACGACTGGGAAATCCGGCGACTGAAAGACCGGTTGCGATATTTTCGGTTCGCATGGCTTTTTCTGTCTCGACGGCAGGTTCAGTCGGGGTTCGCTGACGGAACCGGATTAATATTGGTTCCGTTGCTGCATCAACTGGATGTTGTTCGCGCAAAGAATGGCGAACATGACCGCGGTGAAAGTGATGTGATTCAAGTAGAAATACAGAGCAGCCAATCCGGCGACGGCGATACTGATTTTCACTGCCAGCCAGAAGCCATTTCGAGGGCTGAAAATAGTGCAGATATCGCGACAGATTTGACCACCGTCCAACGGCATGACGGGAACAAGATTCAGAATCCCCCACCAGAGGTTGATGTATAGAAGCTGCCCGAGGACATGCATTAGAAGCCGCTGGACCTGTTCTGGTGCCGTCGATGGAATTCTCAGCGTTCCGGTGACGATTAAGACCAGGAGAATTCCGTAAAGAGCGAACCCGGCGGCAGGCCCGGCAAGTGTGATCAGGATCGATTTCCAGACGGTATGAGTTCGAGCGTGTGGGGTATACATCGCGACTCCGCCAAAATGGTAGAGCACGATGTTTGGAGAGTAGCCGAACCATTTGGCTGTCAGTGCGTGACCTAATTCATGCACAAGAATGGAGACGAACAGCACCATCAACCAGGCGAGCAGAAAGGGCAAGCCTTCTCGCAGGGCACTCAGTCCAAGTAAGCAGCCTGTTGCCCAAAACCAAGGGGAAACTGTGACTGGAATTCCCGCGACTCGGAAATTCAGGTCCATGGCAGTGGGGGTGACAGGGCCGAACATGGTGTTCTTCCAGGCATTGAGAGCGGAGTGAGAATGATGCGGCGAGAGTGTGCAGAGTCAGTTGAACTTAAACTGGCGACTCTCGCTGATCTCCGGGATTCAGCTGAGGATTCGAGTGATCGTAATGTGCTTCGAGTCTGCCGTAGAGCAGACTCGAAGCCGTGAATCCTCTTCATTCTGATTCTGGTTGCGTTTTAAATCACGCGGCAGACAAAGCATTTGAGATAGGAGGTCTCAACGCATGATGCTGCGACCGGATGGTCAATTGCCTGTCCGCGCTGTTCCAGAAACTGGACGCGTCGTCCGCAATCGAGTGCAGCCTGAGCAACCATCTGCTCAAAGTCTTCGCGTGAAACATGGCCTGAACAACTGCAGGTGATCAGAATCCCATCTGGATTCAGCAGTTCCAGTGCCAGTGAGTTAATGTGAATGTATGCCTTGGCCGCTCGCTCAACGCCGTTTCTGGTGCGGGCGAATTTTGGAGGATCGAGGACGATAACGTCGTACTTCTCTCCTTGTTCGAGTTGCTTCTGCATGAATTCAGAACTGTCATCACACTCGAAGCGAATTCGATCGGTAATCCCGTTGAGCTCGGCATTCTTCTTTGCCAGATCGATTGCTGGTTGGGAGGAATCGACTCCGATGACTTCTTTTGCGTTCCCTAAAACGGCTGCGGCGAGAGCGAATGAGCCTGTGTAGGTGTAGAGGTCCAGGACACGTTTGCCGCGGGCGTATGTCTTCATCAACGCACGGTTGTCGCGCTGATCGAAGTAAAAGCCTGTTTTTTGACCAGCATGAAGGTCGACGGCGTACTTTACATCGTTTTCGATGATCTCAAGCGATCGAGGTGGTCGTTCTCCAGAGATCAGGCCGTCTTCGACTTCCAGATTCTCGAGTTCCTTGATGCCCCGCTCGGTTCGTAGCCAGATACCACGTGGCGAGAGCAGGCTTTGAAGATGGGACAGAATGACTTCCTGTCGCTGGGCAAGTGCGGCACTTGTCCACTGCACGACCAGCCAGTCGTCAATGCGATCAACGGTCAATCCTGATAAGAAGTCGCCTTCGCTGAAGATGAGTCGACAGGCTTTTTCAGTGGTCGTTCCCTGAAAGAGTGACTGGCGAACGCGAACCGCTTCTGTGACGCGATCTTTCCAGAATTCGTCGTCGAGCAGAAGGTCTTCATTCCAGGAATAGAGGCGTACCTGAATGTTGCTGCTGGAATGGAATAGTCCGTGGGCGATGAACTCGCCTTCGTGAGAACGAACGACAACGGCATCGCCAGTTTGTGGCATTCCGGAAACGGAGCGAACGGCACCTGCGAAGACCCAAGGGTGTTCGCTGAAGAACGGCAGCGCGCGGCGAGGTTTCAGTGTCACCACGGCTGTCGAAGGGGAACTCATGCAAGTGATCCAATACAAAGATGCGGTTTTTAGACCGACGGGGCTCTTGTTCGATGTCAGGTGGCTCACTTGAGCCGAAAACATGGCATTCCCGACAGGAACACAGTGAAACGCGAAGATGTTCGCGGATTCGTTTTCGTTGATGTCAGGCCGGAATCGCGGCCTGACAGATGAAGTCTACCTGAAATTGAACTGTTTCAGGCAGTGTGCGGGGTGTTCTGGTTGCAAAGTCGTGTTTTGAAGTGGCGGAAAGTCGCCCCTTGAGTGGCCGACATTCGTTGAACAGATCGGAATGGACTTGCGTCACCGGAAAGTGCATCGGAGTGTTCGACGGCAGATCCGTTTATTGCCGCCTCACCAGATTACGACTCGAATTCGGTCCGGACTTGTGGAGTCAATTTACGGTGCAGACTGTGAGTCGACTTCTGCCAGATAGGCCAGCAGTCGGTCGCGTTCGTTGGTCAGGTGGCGGACGCGAAGCAGAGAACGCACCCGAGTTTTCAGTTCAAGGCGATGGACTGGTTTTGTCAGGAAGTCGTCTGCACCGGCGTCGACAGCCTTTTGGATATCGCCCATTTCCTTGAGGGCTGTCACCATCAGAACTGGAATTCGATTGGTTTTTTCGTCCTGCTTCAGCTGCTGGCAGACTTCATAGCCGCTCAAACGGGGCATCATGATGTCCAGAAGAATCAGGTCCGGGAGTTTCTCTCTGGCGACATCGATAGTTTGCTGTCCATCGGCTGCCATGAAGATTTCGTGGCCTTCATCGCTCAGATAGGCTTCAAGAAGTTCACGGTTTTGCTCATTGTCATCGGCGATCAGAATGCGGCTGACAACGGGTTCGTTTACTTGCATAACATGGGGCCTGACCAGAGAGTTCCGAGTGGGGCTCCCATTCTATCGTTCACGTCCAAATGGGAAAGAACATTGGGCCGGGATTTCAGTTCCCAGCAGGAATTCCTGCGCCGTTTCTGCTAAATACACAAGAAACAAGGTCCCAGACGAACAGTAATCTCCAGGAATCGTGTCTGCGAATGTTCGCAGATTGATTTTTTCCACAGCACTTCAACTTGCCTTGATGATTTGCCTTGATATTGGTGTTCTCACTTATGTGGCGGGGTTGGCTGTTGTATCCTGTTTCTGGGATAAGGGATACGGTTTCTGTTCTTTGACGTCTGAAGGCGACCGCATGTTACGACATGGATTGCTGCTCGTTGTGCTTTTCGGATTGTTTGGCTGCCCGGCTTCGTCGTCAGTTCCTTCAGGGCCAGAATCGTCGGCGTTGAAGATTGTCGCGACGACGAGCATGGTTGCCGATCTGGTTCGCAATGTCGCTGGAGAGCACGGCGATGTGGTCGAATTGATTGGAGAAGGGGTCGACCCGCATCTCTATCGGCCGACAGCAAGTGACGTCAGTAAGATGATGAAGGCGGATGTCCTTTTCTATTCGGGGCTTGCGCTCGAAGGGGCGATGGAGACCGCGTTCCAGAATGCAGCACGTCGCGGCAGCACCGTGGTCGCCGTTACTGATCAGTTACCCAAGGAGTTGTTGCGGTTTCCTGATGGGGGGACAACTCACCCTGATCCTCACGTCTGGAATGCCCCAGGAATTTGGTTGCAATGTCTTGATCGCATTGCCGAAGTGCTGGCAGAGAAAGATCCTGAGAATGCGGCGGTGTATCGGCAGCGCGCAGCAAATTATCAAGAGCGTCTCAAGCTGCTGGACCGCTATGCCAGTGAGTCGGTTGAATCGATTCCGGTAGAGAATCGATTTCTGGTGACCGCCCATGACGCGTTTGGGTACTTCTCGCATGTCTACAAGCTGGAAGAGCATTCTGTGCAAGGGATTAGTACGGAATCAGAACCGGGCGTGCAGGACATCAACAATCTGGTGGATTTCCTTGTGAAGCGACGTGTTCCAGCATTGTTCGTCGAGGCGACCGTCAATTCAGGTAGTTTGAAAGCAGTGATCGAGCGGACTAAACAGAATGGCTGGGAAGTGAAACTCGGCGGAACGCTCTACTCAGATTCAATGGGCGCGCCCGGGACTGCCGCGGGCACCTATTCAGGGATGATTGAACATAATGTGAACACCATCGTCGCTGCGTTAAACGGGAAAGTGCCGGAAGGTGGCTTCGAGGCCTACCTCAAAGCGAACTTGCCGGCGCCGAATCCTTGACTAGATGACTGAATGGCATGTGAACGGATCGCAGGCTTCTTGTTCGTATGGTTCGATTCTTTGGTCGATTTAGCCGAGATTTATCATAGGGACATAGCCTAAATTAGCGGTTCCCTGTTGAGTTAATACTGTGTCGCTTCTTGAGAAAGTTTAATTGGTAATGTCGTCGAAACTGCCAGAGATTTATCTGATTCGCCACGGTGAAACGGACTGGGCTGCAATTGGTCGCCATACAGGTCGCCGTGATCTTCCTTTAAATGATAAAGGGGGCGATGAGGCGCGACAGTTGCAAGGACGTTTGGCCGGGATTGAATTCGATCGCGTTCTTGTCAGCACACTTCAACGTGCGCAGGCAACGTGCCGACTGGCGGGTTTTGAGGAGCGAGCTCAGCAGGATGCTCGATTGGTTGAATGGAACTACGGGGACTTCGAAGGGAAGACTCAGGCCGAGATTCAACAGGTATTTCCTGGCTGGAATGTCTTCACTCACGGATGTCCGGGTGGAGAAACTGTTGATGAGGTGATCGCCAGGGCGGATTCTGTTGTTGCCGATCTGGCGACTTACGAGGGGCGAACCGTCATTTTTGCACACGGCCACTTTCTGCGAGTGCTGGGCGCGCGCTGGTGCCGGTTGGGGATGGATGTCGCCAAGGCGCTGCTCTTGCAAACCACAGGAGTTTGCGTACTCGGGTATGACAAAAATCAGCATCAACCGGTGATTCGACTCTGGAATCAGCGAGCTTAAATAAGCAAGGGAGAGGCAAAGAGCACCTGGTCTGGTGGCCTTGCTTAGCTATTTCTTTCTTCAGCGTGATCAATAGAAAGAGACTGGTTCCGTGGAGCCAGTCTCTTTCGTGATGTACTTAATGTGTACTTTGAAGTTGTCGTCGAATGCGGCTGATGGGAGCCGGTTGACTATGACTTCAGCTGGAGAATCATCTCAACTTCCACTGAAACTCCCAGCGGAAGCTGCGCGAGTCCCAGAGCGGAACGGGCGTGGCGGCCCTGTTCGCCGAAGACGTCTTTCACCAGTTGTGATGCTCCGTGCATGACAATGTGCTGGCGGTTGAAGTCTGGATCGGAGTTGACATACCCGGTGATGCGGACCACTCGTTCAATCGCATCAAGGGAGCCGAGATGCTTACGAACGGAACGCAGGATGTTGGCTGTACAGAGTGCTGCGGCCTTCACGGCATCTTCTTCGGAGATCACGCTGGGGACTTTGCCGACGTAACGCAGCTGGTCACCTTCGAACGGAACCTGTCCAGATGCGTAGACTGTGTCTCCCACGATCGCCAGAGCGTCGAACATGGTTCCTTCTGGTGAAAATTGATCAACAGGGAAGCCGAGTTCCTGCAATCGTGCTTCGCGCTCTCCAAGTGCCATGATTTCCTCTGATTGTGCTGTGTGTAAGAGTGGGATGTGCCGACAATGTAGCACATTTTTTTGATGGGTTCGTTGATTTTTCTCCCTGTGAATCTCATTCTTCAACAGATTGGATAAAGGTTTGCAGGGGGGAAGCCAGACACCCTGAATACAAGTTGAGAATTGACCTTGTCCAGGGCCTGGATTTTGTGACATCTCATTTGAGATGAAAGCTGGCAGGCCGCACGTCTGGAGTCGTCGCCGTCAGTTCATTGAGGCCAGATCGAATTCGTGGCTTGAACTGACAAAGTTTTGGATATCGGCGCCATTGAACTGGTGAGTGGTGGGCCTTGAGACACTCTCACCTGGAGTAATTACGACATGTTGATCACTAGGATATGGCGTTCGGCGTCTGTCGTTGCCGCAGTTGGATTCTGTCTGGTTGGCTCGACAAGTGAAGCCGCTGACCCCAAGGTTCCGCCCGGGTTTACCATCGAAAAGGTTGCTGGCTATCCATTAGTCGAGCGGCCGATCTTCGCGAGCTTCGATGATGACGGAGCGCTGTATGTCGGGGAGTCGAGTGGCGACAACCTGAAGCGTGACGATCAGTTGGCGAAGCGACCACACTGGATCAGCAAACTCACCGATACTGATGGCGATGGCGTCTTTGACAAGTCTGTTCGATTTGTTGAAGGGATCACACTTCCTCAGGGAGCACTGTGGTATCAGGGGTCTCTGTATGTCACCTGTCCCCCAGGTATCTGGAAGTTCACCGATACTGATGGTGATGGAAAAGCAGATCTGCAGGAAGAACTGCTGACAGGTTTTGGCTTCAGCGGGAATGCCTGTGATACGCATGGTCCGTTCTTAAGCCCGAACGGCCGCCTTTATATTGTGCAGGGACGGCATGGGCATGAATTCAAAGACAAGAACGGCGTTGTTTATAGTAAAGGAAAAGCAGGGCGAATTTATTCTATGACCCCGGAAGGTCAGGATGTTCGCGTTCATGCCGGTGGAGGTTTTGATAACCCGGTCGAAGTTGATTTCACTGAAAGCGGTGAAATTATCGGAACCGTCAATATTCTGTATCGCGACCGAGGGGACTGCCTGATTCACTGGGTCGAAGGGGGAGTCTATCCTCGCGAAGATCAGGCGGACTCCGTTGCTGAGTTCAAATGGACCGGCGGATTGATGGGGCATGTCTTCGATCTGGGGCATACCGCTGTTTCTGGAATCACACGCTATCGTGGTGATCAGCTTGGTGCTGAGTTTCGTGATCGCTGGTTCTTCACTGAATTCAATACGCACAAAATGCGATACGCCCAGTTGAAGCCAACGGGAGCGACCTTCACATCTGAAGTGCATGAGTTTCTACAATGTGATGACGGGGATTTTCACCCGACCGACGTGCTGGAAGATGCAGATGGTTCATTGCTGGTATTGAATACCGGGGGATGGTTCCTGATTGGATGCCCGACCTCACGCGTTGCGAAACCAGAGATCTATGGTGGTGTCTATCGGGTTCGAAAATCGGACCATGCCAAGATCGCGGACGCCAGAGGAAAATCGCTGCCGAAATTGACCAGTGATATGTTCGGGTTTGAGCAGGTACTTCGGCTTCTCGATGATCCTCGCCCGGTTGTACGCGAGCAGACGATTCAGACGCTGCGATTCCGTCCAGAGTTCCAGAAGCTAATTCGGGAGCGACTTCAGCTGACAGGAACCCCTTCACCGAACGTGGTGAATGATGGATTGTCGACTCGGGTCTTCATCGGGCTTGTTCGTGCGTTGTCGCTGAATGATCAGTCTGCCAGTGAGCTCGCGTCGGGGTTAATTGGGCGGTTGACTGACATTGATCTACTTCCAGAAGAACAGGTGGCGGAAGCACGAATCCGTTCGCTGGCGATTCTGCATTTCCTGCGAGATCTCACCTGGAACTCACGCCTGACTGAAGCGGCTTCGAAGCGGTTGCTGGATGTCGTTGATCTGAGTTCACCTGATGTCTTTCTGGCAGGAATGGAACTCGCCGCGACGCTTTGCACTGATCGCGTCACGCCTGTTGTGCAAGTGTCGGATGCAGATTGGCAGCAGTTCATCGAGAAGTCACAGGGGCAACTGAAAGATCCTGTGAGTGCTCATGCATTGACCTACGCCTTGATTCGTCAGCGTCCTGTGAATGCATTGCAGGTCGCGTTGGGTTCGACAAACCCTGCTGTCCAACGTGTTGCACTGATTGCACTCGATCAGGTCAGCCTGTCTCCACTGACTCAGCAGATGGTACTGCCGTTACTGTCAACAAAAGATCCTGTGCTGCAGCGAACGGCACTGGAAGTCATTACCCGACATTCCGGTTGGGGCGATGAAACACTCGTTCTGTTGAAGAATTGGGTCTCGGAAGCGACGTTATCTGCTGACCGTGAACATGCTTTGAGAGGGTTCCTTGTCGCTCAGATCGGAACTCCTTCAGTTCAGGCGTTTGCTGTCGATGTCCTGAAGAATGAGAAGACGATTGATCCGGTCCGGCTGTTGTTGTGGGAGACACTGCAGAAGGCTGTGATCGCCAAGTGGCCAGAAACGTTAAACCCATTGCTGGTGAATGCTCTGACATCCGAGAATGAGCTAATTCAGTTGGCCGCACTGAAGATTATTTCACAACGAGCCATTGCTGGATTCGATGCTCCACTGTTGCAGATCTCTCAGTCTGACGCACGCTCGTGGTCAATTCGCAGCGAAGCGATTGCAGCATTGGGAGCAACTGGAAAAGGGATCGATGACGGGAACTTCCAACCAATCCTTGCTGCGTTGAGATCGGAAGCAGTTTCTTCCGACGAAAAGGCATTGATCGGCCGAGCATTGGGGAGCAGCAATCTGTCTACGGCTCAATTGAGCGCACTGGCATTGGGGTTGGACAAAGCCGGTCCGCTGGTTGTCCCGGCATTGCTCAAGGCCTATGCCAAGTCATCTGACGAAACTGTCGGCCAAGGTTTGGTGGCAGCATTGCTGGCATCGGATTCCTCAGCGAGTGTCTCACCGGATGAGTTGCTGGGGGTTCTCCGACGCTATCCTGAATCCGTCAAGCAGGCCGCGGTTCCATTGTTCAAGAAACTTGGCATCGACGCAGCCGCTCAGGAGGCTCGCCTGGTTGAACTCTCTCCATTGATGGAAGGTGGCGACGCGGTCGCGGGACGTGCTGTGTTCTTCGGGCAGAAAGCGGCATGCGGATCTTGTCACGCGGTCGGAACGCTGGGCGGACGGATTGGACCTCACCTGACAACAATTGGAGCCAGCCGAACTGCAAAAGACCTGCTGGAAGCGATTGTGTATCCAAGTGCGAGCTTTGTGAACGGTTATCGCACGACGCTGGTTGTTACTGTCGATGGCAAGGTGATTCAGGGAGTGATCAGCTCGGAAACGACCGACACCATTACTTTGCGAACTCAGGATCTGCAAGAAGTACGAATTTCTCGCGAAGATATTGATGAGCAGCGCGAGTCAAGCACGTCCATCATGCCAGCGGGCCTCGACCGACAACTGACTCCAACTGAGTTACGGGATCTGCTCGCTTATCTGCAATCCCGAAAATAGGTCAGTCTGTTTAACACATTCTGAGATGGTTCAAATCAAGAGGTCTCCTGCTGATTGACTCAAGGCAGGAGACCTCTGTTTGTTGACTGGAACAAGTTTCTGGCTTGGACTCTTACTTTGCAGAGACTTTGCTTTGCTTCACGGAGTTGACGGCGGCAGTCCCGATTTTGCCAATGATCTTGTTGACGGCTCCTTTCCCTTCAGGGTGGAGGCGGTTGCTCAGTACGATGACATACAGATCGAGTTCGGGATCAATCCACAGGCCGGTTCCAGTGAAGCCACCGTGCCCCATGGCCATTTCGCTCATGCCTTGTCCACGATTTCCTGAGTAGCCGGTTTTTCGGTCCCAGCCCCAGGTTCGTACGCCATTGCCGGGAACAGGATGGGATTTCGCCATGGCAGCGACGGTTGTTGGCGCCAGAATTTGTACGCCATCGAGAGAGCCATTGTTCAGAATCATTCTGGCATAGCGACTCAGATCATCTGCTGTTGCGAAAGTGCCGGCATGTCCAGCAACTCCACCCATTAGACTCGCTCTGGGATCGTGAACGGTTCCACGAATCCAGCGGTCCTTTTCCTGATTCTGCGGAGCAATTCGTCCGACCAGTGATGGGTCTGGTTGATAAGCACTGTCTGCCATCTTCAGAGGGGCGAAAAGGTTTTGCTGAACGAATTCGTTCAATGGTGTTCCGGAAACCCGTTCAACGAGAATGCCGAGTGTGATGAAGCCGACGTCGGAATAGATGAATTTCTCTTCTGGAGGAGCAACGAGTTTCAGTGCACAGATCCGCTTCCAGGCTTCCTCTCTTCCTTGCTGATAATCTCTGATGTGATTGTCCGCGATCAGGCCGGATGTGTGCGTCAGCAGGTGGTGGACGGTGATCTTGTCTTTCCCGTGAGACGTGAATTCCGGGAGGTAGTTTGTGACGGGAGCATTGATGTCGATCTTGCCCTGTTCCATTAACAGCATGACGCTGGTCGCTGTGGCAACCGGCTTCGTTAATGACGCCAGATCGTAAATGGTCTCCATGACGTTTGGCTCTTCGGTCGGAAGAATCTGGCGGGCGCCATAGGCTTTGCGATGCAGGATCTGATCTTTGGTGCCGATCAGAACAACCGCTCCCGGGATCTTTTTCTCCTGAATGCCGGCTTCGATTAGTTCATCGACACCAGGGATTCCGGCCGGTGCGTCTGCCTTGACCGACTGTGTGGCGATTACAAACTGTATGCTGACCACAAGCAGACACAAAGTCGACAAGAATGACCGAATGGACATGGTTGCTCTTTCGGAGTGAAGTAGACGTCGCAGTCATGCGGGAAACCGGCTGCGATCGACTGGAAATAGAACGGTGCGATGAAGTGATTGTCCCTGACAGAGAACCGCGTGTCAGGTCGAATTCATTCTGCATCAGTTCATCGTTTGCTGCGTCTCTGGCTCATCTGCGACTGGGTGAGGATGCTTTAAAACCCAGATGCGTGCGCCGTCGATGGTCGCTTTCAGTTCGAATCGATTCTGGATTTCCGCTTCAAGTTCAGGGAATCGGCTGAGCGGTGGAACTTCGATTCGCGAGTCTTCGGCGGTTGGGACTTCGACGAAGATCAGGTCGGGTTGCTGCTTCAGATCGTGGAGAAACAACTCGAAATGACGCGGAACATTCGACCATGGAACGTGCATTGCGTGCGGATAAGCATACCGTGTGCCTGAAGCAAGATTGCACTGAACATACAGTTCCGGGCGATGTCCCCAGACTGTGAGTCGTGTCGAAGGTCCGGCGAATTGCGAAATTGCTTCACTGGTCGGAGTTGTCCAGACGACAGGTAACGGCGAACCGTCCCTTGGAATCTGCTCACTTCCGCGACCAATTGCAGGCAGCACCGGGAGGATCATCAGTGAAATCGTAGCATAGAAAATGTGACGATATGCCCAAGGTGAGTTGAGATCACGTTGCGAATTCAGGTTGCTCAGGATCGCGCTCCAGCTGAGTGCATTCCAACTGATCAGGGGCAGAATGAACAGCAACAGATAGTGATAGAATGTTGCTCCTGACTGACAGACAGAAAGCCACGCGACTCCCACCATTAGAAATGAAATAAGAAGGAATGGCTTGGAGATTGTCTTCTGCTGCCAGACTTCAATCAGCCCGAAGATGCCAGTGAATGCCAGCAAAAACTGAAGTGGAAAAAAGACGCGGGTGTCGATACTCGCAACCAGAATTTCAGGAAGCCCCAGTTGACGCTGTAACCATGTTCTCTCGGAGGATGCGACGGCGTAGTCCAGCGTCGTCCTGACTGCGAGAAACCATGCATCTGAAATACTGCTCTCTCGCCAGAGATAGAGCGTTAATGCAGAGATTGGAATCAGAGCCCCAAGAATGAGAGCCGCACGGGCTTTGATGTTGTTCGCAATGTAAAGAGCGAAAAGTCCCAGTGTGAAAGCCAATGGGCCGATTTGAAGCTTTCCGAGAGGTGCCGCTCCCAGTAGTAAGCCAATCAGGCAGCAGGAGAACATCGTGAACTGTTTGCGATTGTCTTGTCGCACGAGCAACCAGAACGCGATGGTCATGCACAGAATTGGAATGTGTTCGCCGTTGTAGGTGACGTAATCAACAGCATTGCAAACGCCAAGTACGGCAAAGAGTGACCCAATCAGGATTGCTGCCACTTTGCGATTGGCGATGCATTTGAGTGAGGCATAGAGCAGGATCGTAATTGCGATCCAGATCACTGCGGTGAACAGTCTGGTGAAGCCGTAGTTGGCGACCCCTCCCCAAAGTGTGGGGAAAAGGAGTGGGTAAACGGTCAACGGCCCGGAAGTGGTTCCGTCAAAGGAAATCCAGAATCGAGGATCGTGTTGAAGTGTCAGAGCGCCAACGATCCAGAGTGATTCGTCGAAGCCTCCGCCGACGTGCGCCATTGCAGGGACACGCAGGAGCACGACTCCGATTGCTCCGGTGAGCGTCAGCAGGATTTCAGAGAGAGTCCACCGCGATGATTCAGAAAGGCTCTGTCGCAGAATCCAGGTGACGAGAACCGAGAGCAGGCAGACGAAGATCAGAACAGCGGCTTGCCAAAGTGGAAGTGCGGATGTTCCGAGAGAATTCATCCACTCTGTGAAAAAGCCAGTGTTCGCTGCCATGTCGTGTTGGTTTCTTGGCGTCGATTCTGATCGAGATGAGTAAACAGAAACTCAGCAGTCACTCAGAGTTCAGATTCTCTGGAGGATTTGACTGAGTTGTCGTTAATTGCAATGCAGATCGACACAAAAGGCAAGTGGCCGAAGGAGAGTTCCTTCGACCACTTGCGAAACTTCAATTCAGGCGGCTTCTCAACGTCAAATTTTCATGTCGACATTGAGCAGCCGCTCGGGGCTCGTCGGGCTATTTTGAAGCCGGAGCGGTTGCCGCATTTTCCTTGCTCTTGATCTCATTCACCATTTCAAAAAGTTCCGCCAGCATTTTCACTGAAGCGTCACGTTCCAGGCGGTTGGTTCCCAGCCAGGTTTCGTACCCACCCAGGTCATGCTGGTGAGGAGGTGGCAGGTAGCCGAAGTAACCGTGGCTCAGCGACATCAGGAATGACGGTTTAATTTCAGATTTCTCTTTGAACTCGAGTCCGATTTCAACAAAGACTTCGCACGGCATTGTCCCAATGCAAAGGCCGCCGATTCGCAGAACCTGCAGCGGGATTACGGCGTATTCGGGAGAAGTCGCAACACTCAAGGTTCGTTGAGCATAGATATACGACAGGTCGGTTGGACGCTGAGGGCCTGCGGCGACTGTCTTTTCTGCCCATTCCATCATCTTGTCGTCAGGGAGACGGTTCTTGATCTTGTGTGATTCGCGGTAGAGTGCGGCCAGTGAAGGGCTCTTTTCATATTTCATGCCTTGTGTGGCGGCGTACACCTTCTCAGCAAGGTCTTTCGCAACATTGTTGATCTGTTCGTAGCTCTTCATGCGTGGACGCGGATTCTGAACGTCTACGTTATTGATGTCGCCACTGGTTCCGTTCGCCATGATTGGAACAAACGGAGGGAACTGGTCAGGCTTGTTAACGAGACGGTCCAGGTGGACGCCGAATGCAGCAAAGTAATCCGCTGAGATTTCGGTTGAAGGGACGCCTCCAACGTAGTGCAGAGAATAGCTGGCAAATGTGGAGATCGGAGTTCCGTCAACGCCTCGAACGGCGATGATGGAGACGCTTGGATCAGTCGGCCCGGCAGGTTTGACGAGGTTTGGATTCGCCACACCTGGATTCATTTTCACTTTGTCGTTGGTATTTCCGTATGGGTTGGCCGGCATTGTGCCGGGCTTCAAATACCATCGGCGGTTGAATACGTGGTCTGGAACATCGATAGCGCCGTAAGCCAGTTCGGCTGGAGTCAGGTTCTGATTCGCTCGAGCAACCCCGTCGGCGATGCGACGAACGATATATTGCTGGTATTCTTCAAGCGGTAAGGTCGGATTGAAGCGGTCACCTAATGCGCTCGATGCCGAGTGTGTGTGGGTTGCGCAAATCAGGACATTCGATTCCGGGATTTCGACGTTTGTCGCGATCAGCTTTCGAGCGTCTGTTGAAATCCGCGGTGAAATGCCGAGCAAGTCGCAAACCACGATCGCCAGCTTGGTCGTTCCGTCGTCCAGCACCAGGCAGCGTGCATGAAGTTCGTCGTGCACATTCTTTGAAGGAATTGGAGCGAACCCCCCAACGATCGGAGCACCGAGGTAAGGGGTGATATTGCTCGTTGCAGCTCCGGCACGAAACACTTTAGCGGTGTCAGCGTATCCCACCTGAGAGGATACCAGCAGGGTAAGGCCAGTCAGTAATCGAAGAATTCCAGTTTGCATTGACTCCGTCTCTCTTTCTTGAGGCTCCGAGGTAGTCTGTGACTCTGTTAAGTGACAGCGTTTACTGTGAATGCTCAGTTCTCGACGGCATTTGTACGGTCAATGCCGCGATGTCAGCACTCTTAAGGTTCGAGCGGCTTGGGGCGTGAGGAAGGCGGCGTGTCGGCAGTGCGTGAGGTCAAGGTTCTTTAGGTGTCAGTGCATCAGATATTAACAGGTATTGGGTGCGTAACTCCAGAGACTGCCAGCCTGGGTGCTGATGTGAGCTGGTTGGATGATTCTCGGCTTGAAATCTGTCTGAGTTGAACCTGAGCTGGGAAGGGCTGTCGGGCAGGCCTGACTGCGTCCCAAGCCAGAGTCAGGTTGGCTTGTTTGAATGGTGTCTGTGAAGGGGCTTTCCGTGTGAATGAGGTGGCCGATGGTCCGTGTTCGTGGTTTATTGCATTGTTAGAGTTGTTGTTTATGTGTTGTTTACGTTGTGTTATGTATATCTTGTTTTGCTTATTTAGTTGTTGTTTAATGTGTCGTATGTGCTGCGTGAACGTACGCAAGTGAATCGTTCGCGTGGATTGTTTAGTGCAGTGAAAACATGCAATTTGCTGGTGAAATTGCATCGCGTATGTAGCTGTGTTTGAATTTTGTTTTTTTGTATTTTGTTTAGGTTATGCATGTTGACAGTGGTCAATGGTGGTATTAGTTTTGTGTGTATGTGGCACACGTGGCAATGACATTGCTGGTTGAAGTGCTATCAGGGCCTATCTGTAGCGAACGTTGTTATTGTTATGCATCGTTCGCTATGGTAACTATTTTGAAATGTGGAGACACGAACATGAAGTACGCAATCTTGGCTGCTGCTGTTTTGGCTGTTGGTGGTGCTCAGGTTTCAGCTGGCGAGATTTCCAGCTCATCACTGTCGGCAGTCGGGCTCGGAAAGATGGCACCAGTTTCCAATGCAAAGGGCATGGAAGTTCGCGCTAAGGGTTTGGTTTGGGGGACAAGCACAGCCTCAACAAATATCCTCTTCGGGACTGCATCTGGATCATCAACCAATAACTACGCCAACTTTAAATTCGGCACAACGCTTGGTGCCAGTGTTTCTGCATCGTATTCAACAGTCGGTCCATTCAGCGCATTTTCAGTCGCTGGCGGAGGCGCCTTCACCAACTAATTTGTTGGTTGAAGTTGCTTGAATCGGAAATGAAAAAACACCTCATCCTGAAGTCAGGGTGAGGTGTTTTCTTTTCGTGTGTGATCTGTTTGGAGGCGAATTGAGGGGCGCTATGCTCGCTTTCGACTCCAGCTGACGGTGTGGCGCTTATTACTTGTTGTCTGCTGTAATGGTGTGAATTGATTGACTTCTGGCGATGACGCTTCGGTTGCGTGTTTTTGCTGTGATTGCTTGGGGTGGATTTAGTGTTGTGTCTGCAGTCGACGTTAGTGTGAGTCGTTGTCGTGCAGGTCGACATTGCGCACTTCTGCAGGGTTTTAGAGTGAATTGTGCTATCGGCTCCTGGTACGTAGAGCATGGCTTCAGCAGGTGCGATGCCTGTCGTTTCATTCTGAAGTATTTCGCAAATCTTTCTTATGCGATCGATACCTGTTTCGCTTTCTGTGTCATCTGCTGATTCACAGACCTGATGTCAGCATGTCGAACTTGCTCCTGTGTTTTAGACACTGTCGTTCACGCTGTTGCGAGTGGTTGACTGCGGAGGATTTGCCTGGGCATTATCTGCTTTTTGTTGAGTCTGCTTCTCGTCGAACCTGATTGGTGTTAGAGGCGGTCTGGAATGCCCGGTGGACACAATACTCAATCGTAGGCTTCCAACTGGTAGAATATTTCGTAAGTGAAATGTGCACTCTAAATCGTTGCTGTCGGAGATGGGCGCGACGCGATCGAGTGGCGAGTGCAAAGTGAAGGCGGTGGCCAGCACTTTGTCTTCAAGGGCTCTGGTTGCGTTAAGAGGGGAGTGAGCGAGAGGGCACCGGTGCTCTGAATGTGACGGATCGCGTTGTTTGCTTGTTATGGGGGGGCAGTGGGCAATGCGGTGCACTATTGTGTAAATGCATTGTGCGGGAAGAGATGCCTCAGGGGACGCTGTTGTGAGCGTCGTGGAGCAGATGTGCGACTGGCGAGCGGGTGTGGAGGAGACCTGGAGTCGACTGGCGGTCCAGGAGAGTGTCTTAGCTTGTCTGTTCAAATGCAAAAACACCTCACCTTGATGACAAGGTGAGGTGCTTTTATTGTTTAGGTGGAATTCGCGACTGGATTACCAGTTCACTCCGGCACCGACGCTGAAGCCGAACAGGTTGGCAGCGAGTGGGCCTGAGTTAGCAACTGCAGCTGAAGATCCGACGAGTGTTCCGTTGTCGACTACATCAGCGAAGCTCGTTGATCCTGCACGGCCGTCGTTAGATGCATCCCAGATCTGCCATTCAAGTGCAACGCGAAGGAATGCTTCGGCTGGGACACAGGCGAGTTCTTTTCGCCATTCTGTACCGAACTGGAATTCACCAGTATACAGGGTTGTGTCTGTTGGGCCGTTGATTGCACCGTTGTTTGAGTACGCTGCGGAAGTGGCAGACGCTGAAGATGCTTGGGTGAACGCACCAGCTTGAACGTCGCCGAACACGAACGAGTGTCGGGTTGAGAAGAACAGGTGCCAGTCCGAGCAGCCAATGCGGCGGCTCGCCAGGAGGGACATCGTCAGACCTGTTCCGTCAAACTGATTGATTGAGTTTGCAAATGCGGAAGAGATTGACTGGCCGGTGAATTCGCTGGCTGCGACGGAATCCACTGTTTCGTAATCTGAGTAACGTCCCCCGAAGGTGATCGCCATGTGGCGGTCACAGTCGTCGCGGAAGAAGTTACGTCCGAGTTCGAAATCGAACGTGCGGAGTTCCATGGCTGAAGATGCAAATGACAGGCTTTCGACGGTAGAACCTTCGTGGGCTTCCAATTCCCAGTATCGCACCTGTGCGAAGTATGGGCTGTCACCGAAGTGAACACCGGCCCAAACTCGAGGAGAGGCGTAGAAGCCGCTCAAGTTTCGTGATCGGGTTTCAACGCCGTTCACCGATACTGCTGATGCGTCGCCTTTGAAGTTTGGATTCAAGAAGACTGCTTCAGCTCCGGCAAAGACCCGGAATCCACTGGAGTCGCAACATTCGTTGTTGCACTCGTCCAGGTTGCAAGGTGCTGCGTCGTTGAAAACGCAGTCAACCGAATTCAGTTGGCAGTTGATTTGTGGTTCACCAGCGTTGGCGTACTGGATCCCGACCATGTTGACGACTGCCATCAACAGACTCATTTTCTTCAGTCCGAACATGTGGCCCCCTACTTCTTGTAGTTGAAAAAACTTCGATGCGAATCGAAATCCACCGGTGTGTCGTGTGTGACAGACATCAGGTGGCAGTGAGGATTCATTTCGTGCAGATCATGCCCACATCCTCACCCGTGGGCATCGACTTTTCGTTCTGAACCCTGGTAGGTTTCGATCCTTGGACGACTTGTAGCTAACTCGTAATCGTCGTTCTTGTTGTCGGTGCTAAGTGTTCTTTAGCGTGACAATGTTATGGACTCGTGGGATCAAATCTGCGACGCATGAACTCTCGATTAGAGCGTTGCGGATCAAGCTCTCTTAACGGGATGTTCAGTCGTGAGAACTTTGATTGATCGAGCTCTTTGTCCAGGACGACGAGGAGTGTGTTCGCGATCCAGATCTTGGAGAACTCGCTGACGGTGTAGCTGATGTTTCCGCGGATCGGGTCGGCAAGAAAAACCTTGTCTCCGCAGACTCGTCGGAGAACGACGAAGTGGTTGTAGTTATTCGGTGAGATCGCAACGATGACGGGAACCTTCAGTTCATAAAGGTTGTGGACGCTGTCGAGCTTTCCGATTTCTGCTCGATATCCACGGTTGAGTGCGATGCGTTTAAGATCGGTCAAAGCCAGCCCGTTCTCCTGTCGTTCCATTAATTCTTCGTGAGTCAGCAAATTGCCGAGGTCGATCAGAATGTCCTGTTCGCCAGTGGCATCATTCCAGTAATAGGTCAGGAGTGTCGCCATGGTTGCAGCTCCGCAGGAGTAGTCGAAGGACTGCATGACGACGTGCTCTTGCTTCATCGCGACCCATGATCGACAGATGATCTGGTTCGAGTTCTTGACCTGGGCGTATCCTTCCCCCTGGAAGGCGAATGTCAGCAATAATGCTCCACAGAGAATTTGAATTGATTTGCTCGACGCGAACTCTCTTGTGCGGGAGCAGGCAAGGTCTGTGTTGTGATTGGTTATCATCGCTTCAGTCCCGCCAGAATTGGGAAGATCACTCAATAAGGAATGGCTTAAGGCGTCCGAGGTGGTCTTGTTATTTGTAGGTCCACACAATTCCGAATTGTGCTTCGCTGGCAGCCTGAGTCAGTCCAAATGTGACGAATGGTTCAATGTTTACTCGTTCTTCCGCCTTCGTGATGGCAAAGCGAATGGCGTAGACATCGCGGTCACTTCCGGGAACCGAGAGCCCATCGACGTCAATTTCAGTTTCATAGCTTCCAATAAACTGTGCACTTAGGGTGATTGACTCATTCACGCCAAAGCCCACGCCTAATCGATAGTCGAATGCGAGACCGGGAGTGACTTTCAGTCCACCAAAGTTATCTTCGAATCCATAGCGTGCCCCGACCGACCCGAACACGATCAAGGGGTCGTAGCGTTGAAGGGCAAGCAGGCTGGATCCATATTCCATGTACCCTCGTCCAAGTCCGGCATCAGGCCGAATCCAGAGGGACGGCGCGTCTCCGGTTGGGATAGAGAGGGTGTTTGTCCAAACGAAATCCGACGCGGATTGATCATGCTTGGGCAGGGCGTAACTCAACGAGACGACGACGTCTCCGATGGGGCCACTATCGCTGCGGATGTCTTGACCTGGGACCGTGACTTGCTCGTGTGCATAGCCGAGTGGAACCAGAATCGATGTTTGCAGGTTTTTTGATAATCCGTAACGAAATGTCAGAGGAACGAAAATGTTTCGTTGCTGGATCTGTGCTTCGTCAATAAGTAGTGCCGGGGTGACGACCGGGATGTCAGCTTCGTTGTAGGTATAGACCAGACCCACGTCGACCTGAACGTCTCCCTTGTCCATCAGGACAGCCTGATTTCGCAGGAAGGTGATTGGTGGAAGCTGACGTTGTTGTTGAGTTGGGGCCTGTCCGAATCGTCTAGACGGTTCGAAATTCAGGTTTGGACCAACCTCTCCGCTATTGTTTGAGTTGTCAACTTCGTCGATTGGGACAGCTGCTTCATCGTCAATAATCGCTGGTGGGACGATGTTTGCAATCTGAAGGCGAGCAGGCATGGCATCGTCCGCCTCCTCGACGAATGTTTTCGGAGGCAGGAAGATTGAAGAACCTGACGGATTTGGCCCATCGGCAAAAATAGGCTGATAAATCGCGAGTGATAACGCTACGGCATTTATGATGTTGTGTTTTTTCACCGTGGCACACTATTCTTCGGTTTCTTGGTGAGCGATCGTTATCTGTCTTTGCTGTCTCGTTGATAATTGATGCAGCTTGGCAGTTAACGGTCGGTCATGTTGCGTTTGAAATTGACAAGTGAGACATGTCTCTTGAACTTCTTCCGGGCACTTGTGATGCCGGGTGATTGCCGCATGTTCAATCGTGATTCAATTGAGTGATGTCTGGTCTGTCGTGGCCCCCTCATTGTCATACTCTTGATAAGTACGACGCCCGCCCCCTCGGCCCCTCTCAGATGTCCCGCCTGCAAAATGTCCATTGAGGTCTGAGAAGTTCGATAAGCTGATGGATCGTTTTCTCTACTGCTCTCGGTGGCTGGGATTGCCTGGTCATCATTTGATGTCAGTGCAGTTGCAGTTCGAGAAAGTGTGAACTTGTCTGGTTCGCTAGATCACCAGATGTTGCAATAACTCCCTTTATGCCTTTTTAAACAGGTTGAGGTCTGTTCTTGCAGAAGTCACTTCTGTTTTAGTAGTCGCCTCTGGATCCTCCATCTGGCGATTAACTTTCGTGACTGCCTTATTGATCGGATGGTTGATGCGATTCAGTGTGCGAATTGCAGTTTTCTGGTCCGCTAATGCTGTTTTCATCGGTTCGTGCATGTCGCAATGTTTACATTCTTTCTAAGTTAACATTGCTGCAACGTTATGTCCTTGAAGTGTTTAACTTCGGTGAGTATTCTCGCTTATAACCATTCGTGTGTGAATTTCTATGACCTGAGTGATGCTGCTAATGGCTGGTGTTTTTGCACGAGTTCAGTTGATTTACCGCAGTTTCATTGTTCTTGATTGTTGGTTCACTCACGATCCATTTCGTGTAACGATACATATTGTTTTCGGTGCTAATTGAAGCCGTAGGAGGAGAGCCTGAGTGTTGGCTTGCGAGTCGATTAAAGGTGCCACTTTCGAGAAGATTTACACTCGAATGCGAATGGTTCTTTTGTTGCACAGATCCTTTGGGAATCGCGATGACGGGGGGGGGGGGCACGCACGTCGTCGGGGAGGGACTTTCACGCATTCGACAGACGAAATGCAGGGTGTCCTACAGTTTTTGTCTGTTACATCGCGGATACAAGCCGGATCGCCCTGTGGGCTTTCTAGAGAGAAGGCTTGTCTGATTCTGATATCGCAGCGAATTATGCCATGCACGAGTGTTACAGAGTCGTTAGATTCGTGCAGGATCTCTTGTCTGTTTGAATGATTCTTATGGGAGGGGTTGGTGAGGGGTGAGAATACTTGCTGGTGCGCTTTCTTACAGGATTATGAAAGCGTGAAGATTTGCGTGAATCGTATAAGACGTGACGATCGCTTATTAACCGTCGTTTCGTCGATTGAAACGTAGTGCCGTGGTCAAGGCGGAGCATGGCCAGCTTAAAGCATTTCCAGAAATCATGCGGCGTTCTGGCACGCGGGATTCAGCTATCTCTCATATTGAGAAGGCTGCTGCGCGGCCACATGATAGACCGATCCGGTCTAGTAGGCGGAAAGAACTCGACGGCAGGCAGATTCCAGTCGGTTCAAGATTTCCGGCATCACGTCGAGATGTTCCGGCTTCATGACAGTTGCCCTTAAGCATGTCACGTCTGGGCGATCCCAGTGCTGAATCCTCGTGTGACACATTGCAAACTGTTGAGAAAGACTGAGCAGGGCAAGGTGGACCTGTTCTTCTGCAGCAGCGTTAAAAATCTGTTGAGCGAGTTTGCTCGCTTGCGATGCAGTGTCTGCGTTGACCGTCCAGACCACAATGTCAAGTTCCGGGTCTGCTATCGCTGTGAATTCAGGTTGCCTTTGAATCCACTGATGAAGTGTGAGTGCTGCTAGTCTGGATTTCTCCAGTCGTTGTGCAAAGGCGCCGCCGAACTGGAGGGGGAATGCCTGCATCGTGGCCCAAAGTGCGACCGCAGATGCTCCTGGACGAGAACACTCCAGAGAGATCTCTCCTAAATGAAGATCGCTGGACGTGAAATAGGTATAGGGAGATTCATGTTTATAGATCGCTGCGATTCGAGGATCTTTGAAGAGGACGCACCCACATCCATATGGCTGGAGGCCATGTTTATGGGGGTCGATCACGATGGAGTCGACATCCGACATCGCTGCGAATTCTTCTGAAGTGTCAACTCGCAGGTTGCTGACCAATCGGAAATACCCTCCATACGCCGAATCGACGTGCAGCCTGAAATCGTACTTTTTCTTTAGTTCAACGAGCCTCGTTAATGGATCCACGGCTCCGATCCCGGTTGTTCCCAGTGTAGCGACAACTGTTCCAATCAGGTCCTGCTTCAGAAGGTCTTCTAATGCGGAGAGGTTCATCTTTCCGTTAGAATCAACAGGGATTGAATAGAATGGAACCTGAAGGACATCGGTGAGACGCGAGTGTGTGTAATGTGCCTGCTCGGATGCTGCGACCCCTTTGCCGCCAGTGAGCTCTCTGGCGATCCACAGGGCTTCAAAGTTTGCCATCGTGCCGCCGCCGCAGAGGTGGCCGATATGGGTTTCCCAGCCAAACATCTGTGCGATCTGGTCGATGCACTCGAATTCCATTTCGGAACTCGCCCGACCTCCATCCATTGCGTGATTGTTCGGGTTAATGCACATGGCAAGTGCATATGCTAAGTGAGCCACAGGGTGAGGTGGCTTTAACATCTGCCCCAGATAGAAGGGGTGCTGATAAGGGAAGTTGTTGTGTAGACGATCGGCCGTCGCTGTCAGAATTCCTGCGATGACATCTGCTGGAAGATCGTTCTGCTCAATCGAGGGAAGAGTTCGAAATCCTTCCTCAAGGCGGCCGATAGCTGATTTTAAGAGGGCCAGGTGCTCAGGTGTTAACATTATAATGGCTACATTGAACGCTTCTCAAAGAGCTTGCGTTCTGACGTGACGTTTGTTTTGAGATCGTTCAGTCGAGTGTGGTCCAGGTGCTTCTGCGCGGAAACACGAATCGCTTCGCATAGCCTTTCGATACGGATCTCAGCAACGCGGTCATTTGCCTGTTGTGCTGCGAAAACCGAATTGAGTTGCAGCTTTTCAATCTTTGCCAGGAACGCCTGTTGGCTGGGAAGCTGATCGAGTTCGGTGAGCAGTGAATCCACTTTGGTCCATCGCTCCTGATCCGCTGCCGTGCGAATTCTTGCCATGACAATTTCTCGTGTTGCCACGAGGTCCAGCAATTCACTCTCCATAATGGCGATTTCGCCTTCCACTGCAAGTCTTGCACTGTCATCAGGAACATCAAGTTCCAGTCTGGGAACAATGCCAGCAACAATCGGAACTTTTGCCAGTACGGAGTTCCCACTGAAGACTGTCAGCTGTTTGAGCGGATGTTCCGGATCGCCTGTCAGTACTAGACTTCCTTCTCGGCTCGTCAGCAATGGAACAGGTGCGGCTGTTGCTGGCGTTTCCGTGGTTGTGTTGCTTTCAGTGTGAGTTGCTGCTGATTCAGATTCTGGGGTGGATTCGACTTTCGCGGCGGAGACATGCGGGATGTCAATGAGTTCGCAACGCGTCGCGGCGAGAGGGTTCTGCTTCTTTCCCCGAGGGATAATTGTCACAACGGTTTTGAGTGGCAATGGGCGTTCACGTAGTGCCCAGGCGGAAACTCGGCGACTGGGATTGGGGAAGGGGGATCGGAACGTTGAATGCAATTTGCACTGCGCTCTTGCCCGGTCAGTCGATTCAATTTGCAGGTACGTCCATGGGATCTGTTGGATCGCGACGAGTTCCTGTCGGCGATTGAGGACGCGTAGAAATGGGAGCAAGATGTCCCCGTGATTAATAGTGGATGCAATCAATTGATGCGAAGGAAATTCTCCTGCCTGGATCACTCCTTCTATCTCGCCATTGGGGCGAACTTGAATTTCCAGCAACGGGCGAAATGCCTGAGTGACCGCTGTGGCCATTTCGTTGATGAATTCACGTTCATCATGGCACTCGGCACGATAGACCGCTCCATATGTCTGAGAGAGTTGATCCCATTCTCGACAGGTGATTAACTGCGATCCGGCATGATTCGAGACCGAGACGCAGATCGTTTTGTCGCTGTTCGCAATATGCCAGTCTGGGGCGGAGGCTGTACGAGTGGGAGCCATCAATGCTTCACTCGTGATTGAGGAGGACGCCAGATGAATGTCCGTTTTCCAGCTGCCGCTGTGCCATGACGCCAGCAGTTGTTTGCAGTCGGTGGCCCAGCCTTCAAGTGTGGTGTTTGCGATGGCCGAGGGACCAGGTGCAGAGAGGACGACAGCAACCTGATAAGGCCGCAGACTGAGCGGCGCAGGTTGCTCGGCGACAGGTGATTTTCCCGTCGCAGGTGGTTGTCCCGGACACTGGCCAGCGTGGGCAAACAGGAATGTGAACAGGAGGCCGCAGCAGATGACTGTGCTCGAATTGAAGGAGTTTCGCATTTATGGAAGCTCCTTCGCATACCAAGCATCCTGAGTCCAGTCGTCGATGTTCTGAAGACTGTGGACAGGCTGCTGCGAGAACCCGCGAATGTTCTTACGGACAATGAGGAACTGATCAACTTCCCAAAGTGGAATGAGCGTCGTGTTGGTCACAAGTAATCGGTTCAGGTCTTTCAGCGAATTCGTGATGACGGAAGGGGAGCCTGCTCGGTCGAGTTGAATCAATCGTTGCTTGATCCAGTCTGGGTAGGAATCAAGTCCGGCAATTGTGCTCGTCTGATCTGGGGCGAGAAACGGCCAGAGTTCCAATGCCGGTTCTGGCATCTGAATGGTGCGATAAGCGATGTCCCACGACTCTGGAGGGGAACTGTCTGCGTGGACGACGTGAATCGTCAGGCCGATCTGCCGCCAGCTCCGAGCAATTTCTTCAGCGGCTTCATTCGCGACGACCCCGGGGGCGACAACCATCGTCAATGCTGGCAGCTTTCCTTCCAGCTTGTGTCGGGCGGCGAGTGCCATTGCGAACCCGGCGGAGATATCGAATCGGCGAGGGGAGACCTCGTTGTTGCGCCCAGGGTGACTTGCAAAATACGGTGTCGAGACCAGTCGACCGTTGGGGGACTGAGAGTCTCTGAGGACGAAATCATTCAGGATGCGTTGTCGATCGATGGCAAATGCTAATGCGTTTCGTAGCTCCACTGTTTTCAAGGGGATGCTGTTCGGGTTGAACTGGAGCAGGTGTGTGACTGGTTGCTGCATCTGCTGAATGAAGAACTGACGGTTGAAGAGATCCTCTCGCTGTAAACGTCTGAGGAGGACATCAGGGAGACCGGTTGTCATGTCGACTTCCCCTCGCTTTAACGCTTGTACCACCCGTTCTGGAGAATCGAATCGGCGAAGGACGATTTCGGCGATGTGGTACTGCTTCTGTTGCTCAGGTTCAGCGATCACTCGACGATAGGAGATCTCGCTTGGAACGCCGTCGTTCGTTGACTGTTCACCGCTGCTTCGTGTAGCGGAGATCCGTTCAATTACGCGGAACCCACCTGGGAGTTGAGACCCGTCACTGTTGTCGGCGCTGGTTGCCGTGTCAGGAAATGCAATGCTTGCCAGCAACGGTTCGACGCGTGCAGGAACCCGACGGAAGTGGAGCGTTAATTGAGTTGGGGAATGAATTTCGACTCCCTCAAGAAAGCTGGCCAGACGTTCGTCGTAGGTAGGGGAGTTCGGTTCAATCTGTGCGTGAATCAGCTGGGCGATTTCATGTGCCGTTACCGTTCTCAATGATTCATGAGGCTGAGGAAACTGACGCATCGTCAATACCCATCGCCGTCCAAGGAATCGCGGTTCCCAGTCATCAAAGAGTCTGGTGCGGTAGTACGCGACGCCATCTTTTAAACGGTCAATTTCGAATAAAGAAAGTCGTGTAATGTGCTGGAACTGCTTGTCAGCAAGTGTGGGGAAGGGGTAGGCACGACTTTCGCCGGGGAGTTCGGTTACGCCAAATTCGAGTTGCTGATCCCGTTCAACGTGGCGTTTGAAGGGGGCTACGAGTGTGTTGAGAGGAGGCCAGCGTTGGACTGATTGTTTGGCCAGTTGTGTCGCTTTGCGGAAGTCCTGATCTGCGGCGGCGCGATCCGCTTCACTCATGAGTGCGGACGCTTGCTCGCTGAGTTGCTTCTCGAATCGCTGAAAGACGGGATCGGAAGGGAACTTTTTCTGCAGCTGATTGAGGAAGTATTGTGCTCGAATGAACTGCCCATCTTTGATTGCCGTCTCTGCCAGTCGCTGGACGGCTGTGCCCATGTTTGCCTGCAGTTCAGGGAACCGTGGATTGCGGTCAAAGAGTTCATTGAACAGACGGAATGCCGGTTCAGGTTGTCCGGCCTCCAGTTTTTGTCGGGCGTCCAGAAACAGGAACTTCTGGCTTGTTGAATCGACGCCGGGCCAGTTTGGTCGTTCCCGCTGGAGTCTTGAAAGGAGTTCGTATGCCACCGGGAGCTGGTTCTCGGTGAAGAGGAGTTCGATACGCCGTAAGACCAGTTCTTCATGATGAATGACTGAACGTATCTGTCTGATCGGCAAGCTGAACTCGCGCCGGTCGGTCTCGTCAGGGAGCGTGACAACAACTGTGCTGAGATCCTCGATCTCGCGAGTGACACGATCCTTGGCTTCACCAGCAAGTCGAATGCGTTCAATCTCCTTTGCTGCAACCGCCTCCTTTCGCTCCTGGATCGGAAAGGGACGAGGTTGAATCAGATGGACTTTCAACACGTCCTCATTCAACAGCACGATCCAGTCGATGGGCGTTTCGTTGAGCAATGCTTCGGCTGAAGGGACTTCCATGTCTCGCAATTTCGTCAGCACTTGCGGGACAGCATCATCGGCATACAGGCAAGGGGCGAGCCAGACCCAGATCACCAGCACGATCTGCAGAGGAAGAACGAGTTGTCGACGCGGGGATTGCATGTGAGTTTGATGGACTTACTTTACTCGAATTAACGTACCGTCGTCTGTGACCACAATGGGCGATCCGTCGATCAGAAGAGGACTGCCGGTCAGCCGATTTCCAGTATCGATCTGTCTTGTCACCGTTCCATCTTTTGATTGCACGAACAAAACGTGTCCATCCTGCAGGGCAATGATCAGTTCATTATCGAGAGCTGTCACGCCCGCCACGGAGGTCTGATTCAACGGGATCGACCATTGCGTCGGAAGCCCATTCTCTGGTTTCAAGGCATGTAGTTGACGCTGGTTTTCTTCGACCAGAACCAATGACAACGCAATTACAGGCGGTCCGGTGATCGCATCGTTGAATGTTCGCTCTCCGACCGCGGCAAGGTGCTCTGCGCTGAAAAGCGAAAGCGTCTTGTCTTGTCGTGCGACTGCGATCAGTTTGTTCCCTGCCGCGAGAGGCAACTGGACTTCGTTGTTGAGTTGTATCTGCTGTGAACTGGAAAGAGTCGGTTGTCCGTTGGAGTTGATTGACAACTGGAATAATTGGCCGGAGGACAGGATTGCCGCGGCAAAGTCTTCTGAAAGCGGCAGAACCGTGACCCATTTCGAGTCGGAAGTTTGGGGAAGTAAGAACTCCTGAACCGCGTTGGCACCAGGCAACGGGATCGCGATGATCTTCCCCTGCAGTGGAATAAGGACATGTTTCCCCAGTAGAGCCGGTGAGGTTTGTGGTGCAGAGGGGAGTGAGTGAGTCGCTTCAATCTGACCAGAGGAATTGATGAGCCAGAGTTTCGGCTCGCTTCCTCCGCAGGTCACGGCGATTCGCTGAGGGGAAAGAGTTGTCGCCAGGAGTGGCGTTGCGAGTGTATTCGGCAACGGGAGTCTGGAAACTGCCTGTGTGTTAAAGCGTTCCTTCAGCTCTGCCTGCAACGATGTGCGGAAGATAATTCCGTTATCGTTCACGCCGATAAAGTTTGAGTTGTTCAAGTTCAATGCAAGGAGCTTTCCACCAAGGACTGTTTGCCAATCGCTGGTCAACTCGTTTTGTTCAGTACGCGTGACGATGGCAGCAGCGGCGAAAGGACGGCGTCTGGTGTGAAACAATTGATTCCCGACAAAGAGCAGCGGTTGCGTGGCAATGCCTTGAGAAACTGCATCGGAATTCGCCTGTAAAACGGTGGCGGTCAACTGCAGTCGTTGCAGTGCTCCAGTTGCCATCCAGAGCTGACGATCAGGTCCGGCTCGCAGGAAGATGGGGCTCGCGATTTCGTTCTTTCCTGCCAGAATCGGCCCCGGCGTGAGCGGTGGCTGGCCTGCATCATCCGAGATTGTGAACGTACTGACTCGTTCTCCGGAGGAAGGGACGAACAGGTCCTGCCCACGTAAAACAGGTGGATCGATGACACGTCCCTGAACTGTTTTCTGCGCAATTTCTTTGATGTGCGTCGTGTTTCCAGTTGGGGGTGTCGATGAATTCTGAAGCAAGTGCAGAGTCGATTGAGTGCTTCCATTTTCGATCACCAGGAAATAGCTGGCCATCGCAATTAAGGGAGCCTGAATCGAACCCTGAGAGTGTCCGAGGTCAAAGACTTCTGTGCATTTCAGTGGATTTAACGAGAGAAGATAAAGCGTCTCTTCCAGCCCGGAGACGAGTAGAGAATCACTGGATTCGAGTTGAACAAGACCACTGAGTGGCTGAGAGAATTGCAGGCATTGTGTGACCTCGCCGGAATCGAGATCGACAACCCGAAGTAACCGGTCGGCTGTCGTGATGAACAGGGAGTTG